>JAFUYI010000082.1 GCA_017470585.1 Alphaproteobacteria bacterium
AACATTGGCGGTAAAAGTTCCAATAGAAAATCCGCTGTATGAGATTATATTATCTGTTTTACTATAAAATGTTCCATTAGGGGCAATATATATCTGTCCTCCCTCGGCAAAACCGGCAGGATTAACGGTAACGGTTCCCATATTTAAGTCATGAGTAACGCTCAAACTCACATCGTGGGCAATCGTTGCGGTAACGGTCATTGTGGCGGAGTTGCCGGCGTAGGCGGCGTATGAACCAAGTGCAACTCCGGCAACGGCAGTCAATAAAATATATTTATTCATCATCTAAACTTCCTTATCTCAAATTATTAACTTAAAAGAAAACCACCTTTGGGGTATTAAAACCCAGAGGTGGTCGGAAGTTCGTAACTGATTAGAGGATCAGTGCAAAGTATTTGAGGTATCTCTTATTCCTTTGCCTTCCGGCCATGATAGCAGGAAAATTTTTACGTTCATAAAAAACGCCTCTAAAGAGGTTACGACACCTCAAAATGGAATTTCATCCATCTCACGGTCAATGTAACACGGATTTTAAGCCAAAGCAACAAAAATTTTATTTTTTTTTAAAAATAAATTGCAAAATAAAAAAGAATTGTTAATATCTGTCGCCGGAGATAAAGAAGATGTATTACAGTTTATTTGAAATTTTTACAATAGGAATAGGACCGTCCAGTTCGCATACCGTGGGACCGATGCGCGCCGCCAAACGTTATGTACAAAATCTGATTGACAAGGACTGCTTAAATCAAACCGCGGCAATCAAAGTTTGGCTGTATGGTTCGCTTGCCTTGACCGGAATAGGACACGGCACCTTAAATGCCGTGATATACGGACTTATGGGCTTGGAGGCTAAATCCGTTGATTTGGAATATGATTATATTGCAAACTTAAAGCAAACGCATGAACTCAACCTTGCGGGAATAAAAAAAATACCCTTTGATTTTGAGGGCGACATTGTTTTGGAAAAGAAAATCTTTTTAGAAGCACACTCCAACGGAATGAAATTTGCAGCCTATGATCAAAAAGGCAATCTTCTTTTGGAGGAAACTTATTTTTCGGTCGGCGGCGGAACAATCGCCCGCAGTGATGAGATGGAAAACCGCATTGAACGCAAACCCTACGATGTCCCCTATCAATTCAACACTTGCAAAGAATTGGAGCAGATGTGCAAAAAAGATCAGCTCACCATTTCCGAAGTGGTCTTGAAAAACGAAGAAAAACTCCTCTCCCCCGGCAAAGTCCGCAAAGAAATTCTGAATTTAAGCAAAGTTATGCAGCAAACTGTTGAACGCGGAATTAAGACGGAAGGAATTTTACCCGGAGGATTGAAATTAAAACGCCGCGCTTGTGCCATGTATAACGAATTGGCTAAAAACTTTGCCGCCAATGATGTTGATGCCCTAACCATTGTTGATTGGATTAACCTTTGGGCTTTCGGTGTTGCCGAAGAAAATGCCGCCGGAGGAAGAATCGTTACGGCTCCGACCATGGGATCGGCAGGAGTTTTGCCGGCGGTTATGCGTTATTATCAACGTTTTGCAATTCAACGTTCACCATATACAGCCCAAAAAGCCGATATTGTCTTTTTGACTACGGCTGCGGCAATTTGCAGTCTGTATCGTGCCAATGCTTCCATTTCGGGAGCCGAAGTCGGCTGTCAGGGAGAAATAGGGGTTGCCTGCTCTATGGCCGCCGGAGGGTTGGCTGCCGTTATGGGAGGAAGTTTCAAACAAATTGAAAATGCCGCCGAAATCGCTATGGAACATAACTTGGGATTGACCTGCGATCCGATCAAAGGCTTGGTTCAGGTACCCTGCATTGAACGCAACGCCATGGGCGCAATCAAAGCCGTAAACGCCGCCCGACTTGCGCTCCGTAACTCCGAGGGAACACACATTGTCAGCCTTGACAGTATCATCAAAACCATGTATGAAACCGGACTTAATTTAAGCGCGAAATACAAAGAAACATCTTTGGCGGGACTAGCCGCCAATGTTAATTGTTAGGAAATAAAAATGGATTGGTGTGCAATTATAACTGACAGCTTAAAAGATGCTCTTAACCTGTTTGTCTTTTTGTTAATGACCTATTTGGTGTTGGAATACTGGGAACAGAAAGGCAAAGCCCGTTCGCTGGCTCTTATCAGCCGCGCCGGATTTTTGGGACCTGTGGGAGGAGCTTTAGCGGGACTTATTCCTCAATGCGGATTTTCGGCTGCCGCCGCTAACTTTTTCGCCGCTCGGGTCATCACCGGAGGCACTTTGTTAGCGGTATTTTTAAGCACATCAGATGAAATGCTGCCTATTTTAATATCCAAAGGAGTGGCTACGGAGATAATCTTAAAAATTATGGGATTAAAGTTTGTCATCGCTGTTTTGGCAGGATGGGGATATAATCTCATCAAAAGAGAGCAAATTCTTACTCCGGATATGGAATCGCTTTGCGAACGCGAAGATTGTCATTGTGAAGACGGCGGTATTTTTAAGGCTGCCCTTATGCACGCCGTTAAAATCACTCTTTTCGTGCTGATTATCAGCATTATTTTGGGTTCCGGAATAGAGTTTTGGAGTAAATACAAACTCGATTTGCTTATTTTTTCGCGTCCGATTTCAGGTCCGATGATAACAGCACTCATAGGACTTATACCCAACTGTTCGGCATCGGTGGCAATAACTCAAATGTGGGCGGAAGGAATAATTACTTTCGGAGAATTGGCAGCAGGCGTTTTGGCCGGCGGAGGAATAGGACTTTTGGTATTATTCAGAGTAAACGCCAACCGTTGGGAGAACGTTAAAATCGCCGTGATTTTATATCTCATCGCGGCAATTTCGGGAATAATTATCGATTTTTTGCCGATAAATTTATAATCTTTTAGTAATTTGCAATTATATTTAGTGCGATTAGGAGTATAAATATGGCATTTCAAACTAAAAGAATATTGAAAAAAGCATTGTCATGGGCGGGATTGTTCTTTTTCGCACTGGCAGTTTATATGCTTTATCATCAACTTGCAAAATACAGTTTGGAAGAAATAAGCGAAGCGGTTATGAGCATTCCGCATCACAATTTTTTGATGGCGGCATTGGCTTCCCTCGGCGGATATATTGCCTTGTCTTCGTATGATTATCTGGCTTTATGTTACATAAAACGCCGAATCAGTGCTTGGAAGTGGATTTTTGCCGGATTCATCGGTTTTTCGGTCAGTAACAACGCCGGACACGCCATTGTTTCGGGCGGAACCATACGCTATAGGATTTATACCCGCTGGAGATTCCGCGGCACCGAAATTGTAAAGATGGTAACATTTTCCGGTTTTACCTATCTGGTAGCATGCTTTTTCTTAATTGTCATCGGCTATATCTTAACCCCCTCGCATGCTTTCGGAGCCGGAAGTGTTTCCAAACTCACCACCCAAATTGTAACTTTAGGATCATTTCTGGGGTTAATCGGCTATTTTTCCTTGAGTATATTTTATAAAAAGCCCATCCGTATAAAAGATGTTGAGTTTGATATGCCCTCTCTCAAAATGGCATCGGCGCAGGTGTTTTTAGGCGCGGCAGATATTATCATGGACTCGATTGTGCTTTACTTTGTTTTAACCCCGTTTATTCAAATTGATTTTACGACCTATATGGGCGTGTTTATCATCGCCAAGGTTTTAGGGGTATTCAGCCAGGTACCCGGAGGATTGGGCGTGTTTGAGGGATTGTTTATGTATATCATTCCGGGGGACCATAACCAATTAACCGTATTCAGCGCACTTATCGCCTATCGGATTATTTACTATTTGTTACCGCTTTTAGTTTCGGGAATAATGCTGATTTCCTATGAATGTTTTTTAGGGTGGCACAGAAGACAAATGCGCAAAACCCCAAAGCAACAGTAAAAAAAGCGGAGATTTTCCTCCGCTTTTTTATTGCGATTGGTTTTGTCTTTTTAAAGAATTGTAAAATTTTGCTTTACATAAAAGATTTTTTATGCTAGGGTGGTTTTGAAGTGAATGAAAAGTCACTTTGAGGTGTGGTAACCTCTCAGTCAGCGTTTGTAAAAACGTAAAAATGCTTTCAATCGTACTATGGTTGGAAGGTAGAGGAATAAGGTTTAACCAAATACTCTGCACTGATCTGACTGTCAGTTACCAACTTCCAACCACCTCGCGGCTCTCGAGAGCCAACAGGTGGTTTATTTTATTAAAGTTATAAAGAAACTAAAGGAAGGAAGTTTAGATGATGAATAAATATATTTTAATGCTAGGCGTTACAGGAGTTTCCATAGGCAGTTATGCCGCATACGCCGGAAACTCGGCAACAATGACCGTTACGGCAACTATCAATCACGATGTGAGTTTGAGCGTTACGCAAGATTTAGACCTTGGCACAATCACTATCAATCCGGCTTATGAGATGGATGAAACAGAGTGGTCTTACAGTGACACAGGCGCAATCAGTTTAGACCTGCAAGGAGCAATTATTTCGGCACCTGATGCTACAGTCGGCACTTTTACGGCTAATATTCCCAATCCTTCGGCTTGCAATACCGCAAGTGATTCTTGCGGAGGACTATCTTTTTTAGATCATATAACAGAAGGAATATTTGGAGAAAAATATGCTGGTAATTACTGTAAGGTTATTATTAAATACAGCGGAAACGATAATATTTTCAAGGTTTATCCCGATTATTGCCAAATGTATAGACCGGATAAAACCTCAGTCGGTTCGCACAGCGCGACACTAACCATTCAATATACAGCAAGCTAAAGGCGAATTGCAAAATCATGCGGAGGAGATAAAAAAATCTCCTCCGCTAAAAAATAAGAGAGTACTATATAACTTTCAGCACATTGTCAACTCGTGAGTATATTTTTCGCAAAAAGTTTTCGAAAATAATGATTGAAAGTTAAAAATAAATAGGCTATATGTGAAATTAGTTTTACTATGTATTAAAGGAATAAATAATGTTTGCATTGATAGTTTTTTTTATATCGGCAATATATTCATCGCAAGCTTTGGCCAATCCTGCCTGTGCGGTATGCACGGTTGCGGTTGCCGCCTCGCTTGAGATTGCTCATTATCTGGGGGTTGACGACAGCGTGGTCGGCGTCTGGGCAGGAGCGTTTTTGGCACTTCTCGGATATTGGATGATTGTATGGTTTGATAAAAAAAATTGGCGTTTTGCCGGAAGAGATTTCTGGCTGATTGTTTTAAGCGTTGCGATGATAGGCTTTATGTATATCAATAAGTTGGAATATTCGCCGCGTCCGATTTTGATTTTCTTTATGGATCCGTTTTTGTTCAGCGTGATTTTAGGTGCCGTGGTTTTGATTTTGGCAAATCATTTTTACCAGTGGATGAAACAAAAAAACGGCGGACATGCCCATTTCCCGTTTGAAAAAGTGGCGGTTCCGGTGTTGTCGTTGATATGTTTGAGCGTATATTTTTACTATTATCCGCTTTGCAATCCCGTAGAAGAATTATACAATTTTTAGGAGAGAGTTATGGACAAGGAAAAAAAGATTAAAGAGTTTGTGGAAAAAATTGATGCCGCCAAAAAGGTCAATCCCAAGGATTTATCTTCCGATCAGGATTTGACCATTGCCATTATGAACTTGATTTCCATTGAAGAGCATTTGATGTTCTCCGGAGCTAAAACCGGAAAAAATTCGTATTACGATTTAATCGAACAGGTGCGCGAAACCAGAAAAAACCTTATGCAGAAAGTTATTCCCGAATACGAGGGAGAAGTTTGGTGCATTTCCAAACACTTGCTTTCCGCCTCTATGCGTTTAATGGAGGTCGGAACCAAACAACAGAGCTTGGGACACAAAGCGGAAGCCTATAAGCTTTTTGATCAGTCGTATGAGCTATACTGCCTGTTCTGGGGATTGAATATGAAATTATTGGATATAAAAGATGTCAAATGGATTGAAGACAGCTTTGACGATGTAAAAAAAATAACCGATAATTTAGCGGCAAATCCGGCAAAAGTTTCGGAAACAGCATCTTCCGAAGAAAAGAACGGCACGACATTTTCCAGAATCAAAAGCTTTGTTCGCAAAGCCGTAGATTGCTGTATTGAATAGATGAAAAACTAAAAAAAGAGAAAATCCGTAACCAATCAGTTACGGATTTTTTTAGTTACTCGAGCTGTTCCGAGATAAAATCAATCATCTCACCGAAGTTCATGTTTTTTAATTTTGAGCGTTCCTCGTAAAGACCGCGTATTCCGAGATCGTTTTCAATGTTAACGCACATCTCCACCAAATCAAGGCTGTCCATACGAAACTCTTCGCTCCAACGCATTCTCTCATTCAAATCAGTGTACGGATTAAAATTCAGACCGGCATTACTGCAGAAGTTCTCCATTGAAATCAGGATAGCATTTTTTACATCATCTCTGTCCATAAAATAATTGTTATAAAAGTTAAAAATTATATTTATTCTAGCAGTTAAAATTTTAGTGTCAATCATATTCTTTTTTACAAACCGGACTTTTTCTTCTTTACATTACTTATTTTTTATGCTAGTTTAACCTTGAAGTGAATGAAAAGTCACTTTGAGGTGTCGTAACCTCTTACTCGATGTCCTACCAAGACAAAAAATTGCTTTCAGCCGTATTATGGTTGGAAGGTTGGGAAATATAAAGAATACCCAACACTGTTTCGAGTAACAGTTACGAACTTCCAGCCACCTCGCGGGTTTAATGCCCAAAAGGTGGTTTTTCTTTATAACGTTAATAAAAGAAGGAAGTTTTTAAGATGAAAAACTATATTTTAATGCTCGGCGTTACCGCAGTTGCTCTTGGCAGTTACGCTGCATACGCCAGCAACTCGGCAACAATGACTGTTACCGCCACAATAGCTCATGATGTGAGTTTGAGCGTTACTCAAGATTTAGACCTTGGCACAATCACCATCAATCCGGCTTATACCGGAGAGACGAATTGGAATTACAATTGGGACTCGGGAGCAATATATTATTTGAATCAAGGAGCGATTGTGTCGGCAGATAATGCCACAGTCGGCACTTTTACCGCCAATATACCCAATCCGTCTGCCTGTAGTCGAGGAGAATATTCGTGCGGGGGATTAAGTGTTGTCGGAAATGGTCCTTTTGCGCTTAACGATTTCTTTGGTGGAAGTGGTGAGAGTACCTACTGTACCTTTATGATTCACTATAGCGAAAGCGAAAATACTTTTAAGTTATCTCCTGATGAGTGTTATATAGGAGATGTTTCAAAAGTTACCACCGGCGCGCACTCGGGAACTTTGACCATCTCTTACAATCCGGAATAAATAAATCTTTGCTAAAAAAACGAAGAGGAGAGGATTTTTCCTCTCCTTTTTGTTTTAAGGCTATTTCGGTTGTGTAAGGGAACATAAAAGCGTTAAATATGGGTTATTGAGTGTTTTTCTTTGATTTCAGTTGACCACAGGCCGCCAAAATATCTTGACCGCGAGCCGTACGAATCGGAGCCGCAAATCCTGCTTTCTGTAATTTCAAAGAAAATGCGTGTATCCGGTTATTGGAGCTTGCCTCAAAGCCGCACCCCGGCCACGGATTAAAAGCAATCAAATTAAACTTGGCGTTAATCCGATATTTTTTCATCACGGCAGTCAACTCATCGGCATGAGCGGGGGTATCGTTTAGATTATGCAACATTAAATACTCAAAGGTAATGTATCCGCCGTGGTTATCCTGATATGAGCGGCAAGCCTTTAGCAACTCATCAAAAGGATATTTTTTGTTTATCGGCATAATTTCGGAACGAAGTTCGTTATTAGAAGCGTGCAGACTTACCGCAAGTCTGGCTCCGCACTCATTATCAAAATCTTTGATATGCGGAATAATACCCGAAGTAGAAACCGTAATCCGGCGTTTGGATAGGGCTATACCTTCGCCGTCAGAAATAATTTTTATGGCCTGTAGCAGATTATCATAATTACAAAACGGCTCTCCCATTCCCATAACCACAATATTGGAGAGCATTCGCGCCTGCTCCTTTAAGTTCCATTCATGATAAACATCTCTTGCAACCATAAATTGAGAAACAATCTCTCCGGCGGTTAAGTTGCGGGTTAATTTCTGGCTTCCGGTATGGCAAAATTTACATCCCATAGCGCAACCGACTTGGGTTGATATACATACTGCCCCGCGGTCTTCTTCCGGAATATAAACCATTTCCACGCGCTCTCCGTCGGCAAATTCCAACAGCCATTTATGCGTACGATCGCTTGATATTTGTTCATCAATGATTTTGGGGCGCGACAGTTCAAAATATCCGCTCAATTTTTCCCGCAAAGCTATGGATAGGTTGGTCATTTCATTAAAATCGGTTTTACCGTAGTAATAGACCCACTGCCAAATCTGTTTAGCTCGGAACGCCGGCTCTCCCAAATTTTGCAGATGCTCCCGCAGCTCTTCTTTGGACAGTCCGATTAAATTAACCTTATTCATCATCGGCGGCACTTTGCGCTTATAGCCTTATAGGCCGCAGAAAAACCTTTAAGCGAATAGTAATCTTTGGTTAATGTTCCTTTTGCGGATGTTCCCTCCAAAATCAAACGTTCGCCTTTTTTCATTGCCTCCACCATCTTTTTATCGGCATCACTGCTCATTGTCCAAGCTTTATCGCCATCGACAAAAAAGTCGGTATAGCTCGCCTGCCCTATTTTAGCGGTAACGGTAGAACCGCTTTTATAGGTATATCCGGCAACAAAATTGAGGACATCAAAAGTTTTATCTCCCGGACGGTGAGTGATAACGGCATAAATATCGCCGCGTTTATTATATTTGCCTTCGGATTTCTGCGGAGTGCTTGCCATATAGCAAACCAAGTTTTTCCCCTCCTGATATGAATATGCCGACCAGTCGTCGAACTCACCTAAACTCTGCGGGGCATTTCCGAAAACCGAAAACGGAAACAGACAGATAACTCCAACGGTGAAAAGGCTTAATTTTTTCATTGTATTTATTCCTTTTTACAGTTAATTTAATATATAATATCAAAAAATGTTTAACATTGTAATAACAAACAGGGCAAAAAATGATTCGAGATAATTATTTGGATGTAAGCAAAATCACTACCGATGCCGGAATTTTGAAGGTTTTTGACATTGTGCAGTCCCACGGAGGAATTATCCGTTTTGTAGGCGGTGCCGTACGCGATGCCATCGCCGGTAAATCGGGGTCTGATTTGAACCTTTCAACCGATTTATCGCCCGATGAACTTTTGGAGGTTTTTGAGGATGCCGGAATAAAAACCGTTCCAATCGGATTGAAATCAGGTGTTTCCGGTGTCATTATCAATAATACTCTTTTGGAAATAACTTCACTTTCCAAAAGCAACGATACATCTTTTAATGATGATTGGCAATCGGATGCTTCCACGCGTGATTTGACTATTAACGCCGTTTATGCAGATGATCGGGGTAATGTGTTTGATTATTACAACGGCATAGACGATTTGGAAAAGGGAATTGTTCGTTTCATAGGTGATCCCAATCAACGCATAAAAGAGGATTATCTGCGTATTTTAAGGTTTTTCCGCTTTCATTCATTATTTGCCAAAACAGCGGTGAATAAAGAAGGACTTAAAGCCTGTATTGATAACCGCCAAGGATTGAACTCCGTTTCCATTGAACGAATCCGCGATGAGCTGATAAAAATTATCCTGACTCCGAATGCTGCGGAAGTCTTAAAAGTTATGCTTGATAACGAAATTTTGGGCAATTGGCTCGGTAAATCACCGTATTTAAGCAATCTGGCCTTTTTAATAAGAATCGAAAATTCGCTTAATATCACGCTCAACCCGTTACGGAGGCTGTTTGTAATGTATTTTCCCGATAAGACTTTGGCCGAAAATATTGCGGCACGTTTCCATTTAAGCAAACGCCAAAAAGAAACCCTTATCCGCTGGACAAATCCCGAGTTGGGAATCGAAAATATTATGGAAGAAACACTCCGCACCAAAATCATTTATCACTACGGCAAAGAGTTCTGTATTGACAAATTGATTATTGAAGCATCTCGCCGGCAGGACTTTCCGGAGGGAATAAGCGGTTTGATAAAAGATATTGAAAGCACTTCCATCCCCGTGTTTCCGCTCACCGGACGCGAGATTTTGGAAAAAGCCAACGTTTCACAAAAACAAGTAGGTGCAATTATGGAACGCCTGAAAGACGCTTGGCTGGCAAGCGGATTCAAGCTCACAAAAGATGAATTGCTATCAAAAATCTAGCAGACTGTCTTGCCAAACGTTTCCTGTGCATAGTGAACATGAAGCTGATAATACTTTAACAGCTCGGTTTGCACTGCATAATTCACGCTGTCTTTGTCAAACTCGCCTTTTTCATTTAATGTTCCCGCTTTAATTCCGGTCAAAATCTCAATACCGTCATCAACATTATCTATGGCGTAAATATGAAATTTATTTTCACGCACGGCATTTACGACATCTTCACGCAGCATAAGGTTATTGACATTGGTGCGAGGAATGATAACTCCGTGTTCTCCGGTCAGACCTCTTTGTTTGCATACATCAAAAAAGCCTTCGATTTTTTCGTTTACTCCGCCTATCGGCTGAATATCGCCGAATTGGTTAATTGATCCGGTTACGGCTATGCTTTGTTTAATCGGAATACCGGAGATTGCCGACAGCAAGCAGTAATATTCGGTAGAAGAAGCACTGTCGCCGTCCACACCGCCGTAAGACTGTTCAAAAACAATAGATGCCGAAAGCGACAACGGCGTTTTTTTGGCAAAGCGATTAGCAATCAAAGATTGTAAAATCAACACGCCTTTGGTATGAATTGGACCGCTCATATTGGTTTCACGTTCAATATTGATGAGTTCTCCTCTGCCGATTCGGACTTGAGAAGTAATTCTTGCCGGTTTACCAAACGAAAAGCGTGAAAAATTATATACCACCAAACCGTTGATTTGTCCTACTTTTGCCCCGTCGGTATCAATAAAAATCGTACCGTCGCCGATTTGTTCAAGCATAGCCTGTTTAACGCGATCGCTGCGGTATATTTGAGCGGCAATTGCCTCGTCAATATGCTTTTTGCCGATTTGTTTGGAGTTAGAAACTCGCGCCCAATAATCGGCTTCACGCAAAAGATCGCCGATGGAAGCAATATGCGCGGTTAATTTTTTGGCATCATCAGCCAACCGCGAAGAATATTCGATAACCCTTGCTACTGCCTGTTTATTAAGATTACGGAGTTTTTTCTTATTGGAAAGCGAGCCGATTAGTTTAGCATATTCAATCTCGTTTTCTTCGGTTCTGTCCATCAAAGTCCCGAAATCAGCTTCAACTTTGAAATAATCGCAAAAATCAGGATCTTTTTCCGACAACAGCTCGTATAGTTCTTCATCTCCGGTTAAAATAATTTTGACATCCAAAGCAATAGGCTCCGGATCAAGCGAAATGGTCGTAAAGCTGGTTTCGTCACTCGGGGTTTCGATTTTGATAGTCTTGGAAGCAAGAGAGCGTTTAAGCGAATCCCATGCGAACGGTTGTAACAGGAGTTTACGGGCATCAATCAGCAAAAAGCCGCCGTTGGCACGATGCAAAGCTCCGGCTTTAATCAAAGTAAAATCGGTTAAAAGTGCGCCGTATTGCTGAATACGTTCAACTCTGCCCACCAAATTGCCCTGTGTCGGATGATCAAGATGGACAATCGGCGCACCGGAATCCGGTTCGTTTCTTACGATAACATTGACCTTAAATTTGGCAAATTTATCCTCTTCCTGTCGATTCATTTTGGATAAAAGCGCGGCCAAAGGCTCCTCATCACCGGAATTGGCCGCAGGCTGTTCATTCGGCAAAAAGTCGTCAATATTAGTTATGATATGATTCTGAATATTTTTCAAGAACTCACCTACTTCGCGCTGTCCGCGGTATTTGTGCCGCAATTCGTCAATCGGATTTTTTACCGCCAACTTAATAAATTTTTCGCGCAAAAGGTTATGTTCACGACGTTGCTTATCTTCCCATTCCGGTAAATCTTTGGCTGCTTTTTCGATTTCTTCCTGCATTAAATTGAGGTCGTTAATGAGCTGCTTCTTCTCTTCCTCGGGAAGACTATCAAAAGCTTCGGGACTTAAAACCTCACCGCCTTTAACAGGTGCAACAACAAGTCCTGACTGCATATGCAAAAGCGACACGCTTTTGCCCTTGGCTTTTCTTTGTAAAAGGCGTAAATATTCGTCTTTCTTCTGTTTGTATTTTTCTTGAATTATGCTCACTCCGGCCTTAAACTCTTCACTTTCCAAAACAGCCGGAATGGCAACACTGAAATCTTCAATCAATTTGTCTATATCGCGGGCAAATTCACAAGCCTGTCCGGAGGGGAAACTTATGCTATGCGGCTTATAAGGTTCCTCAAAATTATAGACATACGCCCAATCAGGAGGCGTAGGGCGTTTCTTGGCTTCTTCCTCCAATATCCTCTTGACAAGGCTGGTCTTGCCGGTTCCCTCGGGACCCAGACAGAACAGGTTATAGCCTTTTGATTTTATATTTATACCCAATTCCACCGCACTGATGGCACGATCCTGTCCCAATGCCGATATACGTTCTTCCAATTCCGCGGTCGTGGCAAAATCAAACTTCTGCGGATCGCAGACGGTGTAGAGTTCTTCGGGGCTTAATTCTGTAATACTCATATCCTGTTCCCTGTTATAAACAAATATCCGGCACTAAATATAATATCGCAAAAACTAAAATCTGGTAAACATCGGTAAAGTTTTCAGATAATCAGACATTAAATATGCTCTTAAATCGGTATTATCATAACCTAAGATATACCGCCTTGGCGGAATAATCAAGTTACGGAAGTTATCAAAAAGGGCATTTTTTACTTTTAAATTATTATCTGTGATAAATTTACGCAGTGGTTTTGACCATACCGTGAGGTTGAAATTGCCGAATACCACAACCGGATCATCTTGTTCGGCAACGAATTGGGAGAGTTTGCGCAAAGCTGTTTTTATCTCTTTGATATTGAGATTGCAGAAATCAACCGCGATATACATAACTTTTTCGTTACCCTCGGAAATTTTGATAAAATCGGCAAAAATTGCGGATAAAAGCTCGATTCTGCCGAAAGAAACAACTTCTCTTTTGCTTAACATAAAACCATTTTCCCATCCCTCTGCCGGATAATGAAAAGAATATCCCGAAGGAATCATTGTTTTGATGTCAAAATCATTCATATCGGGATGAGTAACTGCGATTATATCGGCATTTTTATTCACAGCTTGTTCAAACACCTCCAGAGGATCGGAGCTTTGTGAGGCAAATAAAATTTTTGTCTGTGCGGCAGCAGGTGAGGATAAAAAGAAACTCATCACCGATGAAACGGACAGATAGTTAATTATTATAACAAAAGAAAGAAAAAATGCTTCCCGATAGTGTTTTTTTGCCAGCGCATATAAAAAAACAACACCGGAAATCAAAAATAATTGCCAGCGAAATTCATTTAAAAATGCCGAAAAAGAATTATCGAAAAATGCCGGAAGAGTGATGAGAAAGCCCAATATTACGAAGGCTTTCAAGAATACATTTACGCGGTTTTCATGTTTTTTATTAGCCAGATATCCCATATTTAATCTTCTTTTTTGTTGTTTTTTATTGAATAATATATTAGTCTTATACATAAAAAAATGCTTTTTGTAAATAACCGCCGATAATAACATGGATAATATTGCAGATTTTTCAAAAGCCGCCGCTTACCTCAACGATAAGATTAAAAACTTATATCAAGGGATTAACGGATATATAGCGGAATTGCCACACGATAAAATGGTTGTTTTATCGCTGTTTTTGTTGTTGATTATTTTGGTGATGGCTTTGATTCTTGTTTGGTATGCCAAAACCATCATCAACACCGTTTTGGAAACAAGACGCAAAGAACGTGAAATTATGCAAAATACCGACCCCAGACTCGATAGGCAAATTTTGGGGTTAAACGATGAGGAATATATCCCCTTTGTTCCTGATGATATTGAGAAAATCCAAAAACCGGAAGCCCCGCAGAATATCAAGGATAATTCTTCCCGCCCGATTGATTTTGATTGGGAAAAGAAAACCCGCTTCACGGGGGGAGAAAAAATCCGTTCCGCAGAGGCTTTTCAATATCGCCTCAAGCCGCAAAAACTTGAGGGACTTTTGGGCTTGATTGTGGATTTATTGAAACGCGGCGTTGATGAACCCAAAATCGCCCAAACAATTATGTTTAAAAATCAACATCTTAACAGCGAAGACGATATAATTCAAACCATTACGGCAATTAAGTTTTTTATTTATCTGTGCTTAAACGGGAGATTTAAGAATATTAACTCCGATAAAATGCTTCCCCAGCCTTCAACCGCAATTTTTCACATTGCCCGCGGAGATTGTTCTCTGGCTTTGGTATTGTTGGAAGCATTGATTGATCACAATATTGCCAAAATAAAACGATTGAGCGAGGGCAAAGAAAAAGAGCGGAGATACTCGGAAACTTCCAATTGTGCAACCATTTTCGGAACTTTTGCCTCGTTTGCCGATGTTAATCTTGCCGTCGGTGCATTTGAACTTGCCATTGAACTAAATCCGCGTAATGTAACCGCGTGGGGACGAATAGGTGATATGTATAACCGAATAGATGATTTCAAACAGGCATTTTGGGCATATTCCAATGTTTTGAATTTAGCGGACGAAACACTTTATACCCAGCAAATCGCCAACGCCGGAAAAATGTTGGCGGCATACTACCGCGAACGTGGAGAACGGGAAAAAGCCGCCCGATTTAATGAAAAAAGCCGCGAGTTTTACGATAAAATCGGTATCAATCAATATCTGACCGAAAGAGAAGTAAAAATTGTCCGTATTATCGAGTCAAAAGAATATGAAGATATGGAAAACATCATAGACGAACTTATGGGGCAAACTCAAACATCTACAACCGGATATGTATAAGCCGATTTTCAACTTTTTTACAACTTTTTGCTTGCTTTACAATAAAACTTATGTTATACTGCCTTTGAAACGGATAAAAAGCCGTTTTGAGGTTTTACCACCTTTCAGTTATCGTCTCGCCAAAACGTTATTTGGTTATCGTCCGACTTATGGTCGGAAGCTTGCGGAATAAGTGGTTTAACAAATACGCGGGACTATTATAACTGATAGTGGTAAACTTCCGACCACCTCGCGGAGAATACTCCAAGAGGTGGTTTTCTTTTAAGATAAGAAAGCATAAAGGAAGTTTAGATGATGAACAAATATATTTTAATGCTCGGCATTGCCGCGGTTTCCATAGGCAGTTATGCCGCCTACGCAGGCAACTCTGCAACTATGACCGTTACCGCAACGATTGCCCACGATGTGAGTTTAAATGTAACAAAGAATATAAGTTGGACAATGACCATTGATCCGAGTAAAACAAGTGATGTTAGCGGTGTTGACTGTTTCGGAGAGGTTGACGGCTGTGATGATTATAATTATGGCGGTGTTATCAGCGGTTCTATGACCGCAGGACGATTTACCGCCAATATTCCTAATCCCGCCAACTATGACAATGAGTTGTCATTTGAGGAAAGCGGTGATTTCATCGCACGCATAAACAGCGATGAATATGGCGATAAATTTTATGCTCATATAGGAATTGACCATGTAAGCGGCTACGAATTTGCAGTGACAGGATCTGCGAATTATGATGGTGTTGTTCCTGCTCCTAAAGTTTATGATTTCGGCAATGTAACTATTAAATATACCCCGGAGTCGTAATTAAAAGAATCCGATTACCACCCCGCGGAATCTTAATCCGATTCCGCAGGGTGAGTTTTTTTGGGAGGCATGGTGCGTAAGTTTCGAGAGATGCCTTGACGAAAGCAACCATACGGTTGCTTTCGAGGCATGACTTAAAGGGTGACTCCGCTTGTCTTGCTGAACTTGTTTCAGGACCTCAAGATTCCTAAACAAGTTCGGCCTCTTTCCTTTTTATGTCAATTGTCGGGCTTGACCCGGCAATCCAGGTCTATAAATAAGCAAATTGTTTTACCTAGACGCCGCATCAAGTGCGGCGTGACATAGAAGGGGAGTACGCCGAAGAAATATGCGGCGTGACATAGGGGGATGGAGCCGAAGAAATGAGTGGCGTGACATAAGGGATGGAGCCGAATAGATGGGATGGATTCTTACCTTGGACTATATGTAATGGTGATTGTTCCAGAGTGTGTCCCCGTTGTTACAGCAGGAATATCGCTTATATAGCAGTCTTGAGGATATACTTTAAAGCTATTACCATCACCACTGTATTCAATAGAAAAACCGCAGCCATTGCTACTATCGCTTCCCCCGAAAAGTGCTTCAATATAGTTGTCATCATTATTTCCTTCAATAATAAACCTACCGCAACCTACAAAATCAGGATCACAATCCTCCGGATTCGGAATATTAGCAGTAAAACTCCCGATTGTAATATCTGGAGCAGAAACAATCGCTCCTTGTGTGATATACCTGATTATTCCCGAGCTGCTGTAATCCCACCTTGTATCTCCCGTATAAGCCGGATTGATGGTGATAGTGCCGAGATTTATATCACCAGTATTTGTTAAAGAAACATCGTGTGCGATTGTGGCGGTTACGGTCATTGTGGCGGAATTGCCTGCATAGGCGCAATATGAGCCAAGAGCAATACCTGCAATGCCAAACATTAAAATATAATTTTTCATCTTAAAAACTTCCTTATCTATTGTTAACAAAGAAAACCACCCCGACATACAGACGAGGTGATTGGAAGCGGAAAACTATCAATAACAATAGTGTGAAGTATTTGGCAAGCCTTATTTCCTCACCTTCCAACCATAAAAGTCGGATATATCAAATTACGTCTTGATACAAACGGTTATTGAGAGGCTTTCCGACCTCAAAGCAGCTTTTCGCTCACTTCAAATCCATCCTAGCATAAAAAATTGCAATTGTAAAGCAAAATTTTGCATTTTTTACTTTTCTCTTTTTTACGTCATTTTTTAGTCATGCCTCATCAAGGCTGTAAGCCTTGATGTCAAGGCATCTCCCGAAATTTAGGCAGATTGCCATTTACGGTCGTGAAACCCTTTGAATTTTTTGCCTCCGGCAAAAAAAAGAGTGACGAGAAGGGGTAGTACACCCTCTTGTCGTCCCGAACTCCCCTTGTCGTCCTGAACTTGTTTCAGGACCTCAAAAAAAGATTCCGAAACAAGTTCGGAATTGATGACAAGCGGGGGGAAATTGCCGGATCAAGTCCGGCGATTGCTATTTAAGTATGTGAAGAAAGGGCGGAGAATAATAAAAAACCATACAATTCTTCAAGAAAATCTTTAGGACAAAAATGCGCCCTCTGCGAATATGAAACAGAGGGCGCAAGATTTAGATATTTTTCAATACCGTTTCAACAATATTTTCCGCTGTTAAGCCGAAATGGCGATATAATTCGCCCGCCGGAGCGGAGGCTCCGAAAGTATCAATTCCGATAATTTCAGCATTTTCTCCGCAGTATTTTTCCCAACCAAACGGAGATGCCGCCTCAACCACCAAGCGGAAACCATCACCCAAAACCTGTCGGCGGTATTCTTCTGGCTGACTATCAAACAATTCCGTACAAGGCATTGATACAACCGCAACATTGATGCCTTTTTCTTCCAGCAGTTTTTTAGCTTCAACCGCAATTGAAACCTCCGATCCGGTAGCAATAATTGTCCCCTGTCTTTTTCCTTTGGCCTCAGAAATTACGTATCCGCCTTTTTTGCTCATATTCTGTTTGCAGTCTTTTCTTAAAGTCAGCAGGCCTTGCCGCGACAAGGCAAGCAGGCTCGGTTTATCGGCAGTTTCAAGAGCAGTTTGCCAAGCTTCCGCAGCTTCAACCACATCGCAAGGTCTGAATACCAGCACATTTGGCATTGCCCTATACGATGCCAAATGCTCAATCGGTTGATGTGTGGGGCCGTCTTCTCCGACTCCGATTGAATCGTGAGTTAAGACATAAATTACCCGTAATCCCATTAACGCCGCCAACCTTATTGATGGACGCATATAGTCAGAAAAAACAAAAAATGTTCCGCCGTAAGGGATAATTCCGCCGTGCAACGTCATTCCGTTCATTATTGCCGCCATGGCGTGTTCACGGATTCCATACATTATGTTATTACCGCTGTAATCATCGGCGGTGATGGTCTGCATACCCTTAACAAAAGTAAGGTTGGAGGCGGCCAAATCAGCAGAGCCGCCGACAATCTCGGGAATTGCGGGAACAATTTTTTCCAAGCACATCTGCGAAGCTTTGCGGGTGGCAACTTTGATTTGTTCATCAATTGCTTGTTGTTTCAACGCATTCAAATCTTTATCCCAATCCTGCGGCAGGCGGTTATTGATTACATCATTAAACATGGCATTCCGCAAAGCTTTGTTCTGCCAAGCTTCCCATTTATCAAGGCTCTTCTCTCCCGCCTTGCGCCACGCGTTCAAAGCTTCCTGCGGGAGTTCAAAGGGAGGATAAGTCCAGCCGCACTCCTCTTTCATTGCCGATAACTCTTCGGCTCCCAAAGGAGAACCGTGACAAGATGATGTTCCGCTTTTAAAAGGTGCGCCGAAACCGATAGTGGTCTTGCAGGCTATCAGGCTCGGTTTATCCGATTTTTGGGCGGAGGTAATTGCCGAGGCAATTTCTTCCTGATTTTGCCCGTCTATTTCAATCGTATTCCATCCGGCAGCTCTGAAACGAGCAATTTGATCAACAGAGCTTGCTTTATCAACAGTACCGTCTATAGTAATGTTGTTATTATCCCAAAATACAATAAGTTTATTTAACTTCCAATGACCCGCCAAAGAAATTGCTTCTTCGGAAATTCCCTCCATCAGGCAGCCGTCGCCGGCAATTACATAAGTATAATGGTTGCATAAATCATCACCGAATTTGGCATTGATATGCCGTTCCGCTAACGCCATACCGACAGCCGAGGTTATACCCTGCCCCAATGGACCTGTGGTCATATCAATACCTGATAAATGCCCGTATTCGGGATGTCCGGCGGTTTTAGAGCCGAATTGACGAAAATTTTTAATATCATCAATAGAAATATCAGGATACCCCAGCAAATATAACACCGAGTACAAAAGCATTGAACCATGTCCGGCAGAAAGCACAAAGCGATCTCTGTCAAACCAGCGGGGCGACGAGGGATTTATTTTAATGAATTTGGTAAACAAAACGGTTGCCACATCTGCCATTCCCAAAGGCATTCCGGGGTGTCCCGATTTTGATTTTTCAATTGCTTCGGCTGAAAGAAAACGTATGCAGTCAGCCATTTGCGAATTTAATTCATGATGATTATAAGTCATTTTTCCTCCTTAATCGCTCAAACCTTGTCGGCGGTTATATTCAAATTGTCTGCGGCTCAAAGATAATCCCAAATCAATTTTATAACCCGGGGTATCGTTTGGGATTCTGACATCAATTTCTTTGCCGGTTACCAAAACTTTTTTGCCGATTTCCTCAACCCTTGTACTGTATGTATGCGGCTGACGCTTCATCAACGGCACATCATTATCGGAAGTATCGGCAAAATAAGGGATTTCCACGTTGGCACTGCCGAGGTTGCTCGGGCGTATAATTTCAAAGACCGGCGCAATTGTTGCAACCGTTTGGTCGGTTTTGGGATTATAGCGGCAATATCCCTCATATCCTGCCAATTCGACTTTATACTGAACATCATCGCCGTAAAGGCGGGTGAGTTTGCTAAACTGCGGCAAAATTTCCACATTCGGGCAATAGCGGTATCCCGGATCCTCGTGTGCGCATGATGCAATCATCAACACACTCGCAAACACAATTTTTTTCAACATGGTTTTATCCTTGAGTTATTTAAATATAAATCGAATATAGAAAAAAACACGCCTTTTGTAAACCAAAGACTTTAGTCCTTGTTTATTAAATCGCTTCTTTTGATAAATCCGGCAACCAATTCGCAATGATTAGAGTATATAAATTGGTCAACCATACGGACTTCTTTTAATTCGTATCCGCCCGCAATCAAAATATCGGCATCTCTTGCAAAAGTATGAGGATTGCAGGATATAGCCACGATAACATGGGGTTTATGTTCATCATCAAGTGCGGCAATTTCTTTTACCTGCTCTTTAGCACCGCTGCGCGGCGGATCAAACACGATTGCCGCAAAATCATATAGTTCTTTACCTTTGAGAGGATATTTAAATAAGTTGCGGTTTTCGATTTTTACGTTGCCTATCATCTGCCGATTAAGTGATTCCCTAAATCCGGTCAGTAATTCGCAAGAAGAATCAACAGCAATTATTTTTCTTTTTATATCTTTGGCCAAGGCATAAGAAAAAGTTCCCACTCCGCAGAACAAATCGGCAATTTTTCCGCTGATGCCCGCTAAAAAACTTTCCGTCAATTCAATAAGTGTCTGTTCACCGGCTTTTGAGGGCTGTAAAAAAGTTCCCGCCGGAATAAAAACATCATATCCGGCAATTTTAATGCAGGGTTTGGCTTTTTCCATTATCACTTCGGGGGAAAGATTGCTTTTCAAACGGTGTGAAATGCGGATTATATCGTCTTTTGCCGTCAACTCGCTGAAAATTATTTCGCGAATCCGCAAATCCAAAGCTGCATCAAACTCCAAGACAACATCTAACCCGTTATCGGCTTCAGTTATCCACACGTCGCCACTTTCAATTTTTCGTTTTATAAACGATTTTGCCTTGCGGATTTGTATCTCAAAGGAAGTTATTTTTTCAAGAAGCGAGCGGATAAAATAAAGGTTTTCGTTGATTTTTTTACTTAATAACGGGCAAGTGTCAATATCTATGATTTCATGAGAAGCCATGGCATTAAAGCCAAATATTACTCGGGATTTGAGGCGTTTGAAGGAAAACTTCGCCCGCCTTCTTATGCCGTCTTTAATAAATATCGGTGAGGATATTTGAAAATCTTGCCGGGTAATGAGCTGCAGCGCGTTTCTAAATTGTCCAACCTTTAAGCGTTGATATTCATCTGTCGGCAAATCTCGGTAAGTACACCCGCCGCAAATGTCGCTATAGCTACAGCTCATTACTGTAAATCCCCCAATCTACTTTCCGACATGAGCTTAAATTATCCCGATTTAGTTAAAATATGATAAATATAAAAAAAAAGATGATTATTTTTTTTTTTTGTGTAATATAAGCAATATTATAAATTGAGGAAAATAAAAAATGAAACAGAGATTTCCGAAACATTTAAGCTATAATTATAAGCTTGATATTGAAGATTTACCCGCCAAAGCCGACGATCGGTTGAGCTTGAGAGTTGTTATTCCGGGGATTGTCATCGGGCTTTTGATGGCACTTCTGGGCGTGTTAGAATTAAACAACACCCTTTTTGATGAGGCTAAAAGCGTCTATAAAATAGCCAAAGATGCAACACCGCCGCTTATCAGCCATACATTTGCCGATTATTCGTTTATAATTATCGGCTTAATGATTGCCGCCGGAGCAATAATTGCCCATATTCGCTATAAAAAAATATACTTCAACGGTAGAATCTTTGATGTTGACTTTAAGGGGGTGTTCGGAGAAGTTGAAATGTTCAGCGAAAACTTGCGCAATTACCGCGGCGTGAGGATGAGAATCGAATTTTTCCAATTCGGAATTTTAACCAAAAACAAGTACATTATTGAACTCGAACATATTGACCCCGGCAAGACGATTCCTCTTTATATTTCTACCGACGGTAACGGAATTTATGATATTTGGCATTACTATGCCAAACGTTTTGCCAAACCGACCATTATGGATACCGACGAGGGGTTGAAGGTTGTTGAAACCAAGGACTTAAACAAGAGCCTGAAGAATTTTATCATCTCAAGCGGTCAAGCCTCTTCATATATGGTGATTCCGCCTCTGCCCAAGGCTTTTAAGTATGCGCAAAGGGACGGCAAAACAATTCTTGTTGCCCGCAAAGCGTTTTGGGATATTTTAAGCTTTATTGTTGCGGTGTGGCTTGCGGTTTATGCGGCCGTACTGGGTGTGGTATTTTATAATTACGAGAAAATATCGGCAATGATTGAAAGCTCATGGAAGTTGAATTTCGGGCTGGGTGTTGCCTCCGTTTTATTGGTATTTTGCCTGTTATGGCTGTTTAGAAGAGAAAAAATCGTTATTAAAAACAATCGGATAATCTTAATTTACAAGTTCTTTTTACTCTCACGGAAAAACGACGATGTTGAAATTGAGAGAATAAAAGATATTGAAATTATGTTAAGTCCGGTTAATAACCGCTATTATTTGGCTCTTATTTCACAGTACAGCGTTGCGGCTTTCGGCGTGAAAATGCCGCTTGAAAACCTGCGTTGGGTCAAAAAGTTTTTAATCCACGAAATATTAAAGTAAAATTTCTGTTGATAAGCTTTAGAGTTTCGGATATACAGAGTAACAAAAAATTACATCAGGAAAAGAAAAATGAAAAAAGATGAAGAATACACAATACAAGATGCGTTTATCCGCGAAGTTGATGAAGATTTGAAAAACGACCAATTAAAAAAACTTTGGGATAAATACGGAGTGTTTGCCGTTATTTTTGTTGTGGCAGCGTTGTCGTTGGCGGTAAGCTATGAGTCCATTAAAGCATGGTATATAAAACGTGCCGAAAATTGGTCTGATGCGTACGCGGTTGCGCTTAATTTGCAAACTATGGGCAAATATGATGAAAGCTTGGAAGCTTTTAATACCGTAATTGATGAGAAGTTCGGAGCCTTTGCCGATTTGGCGAGAATGCAGCGCATAAATGTTTTGCTTGATGCCAAACAACAAGATAAAGCAATTGAGGAATTAAAAACGTTGGCTTTCAATCAAAAATTCAATCCCAAACTCCGTGATACGGCTTTAATCAAGCTTGCTTCCTATGCAATGGAAGAAAAAACTTACGATGAAATGAAAGAAATGCTTGCCCCGATTGCAGATGATGCTTCTAATGCTTGGCATTCTTCCGCTTTGGAAATTCTTGCTTTGTCGGCGATAAAAAATAACGATAAAGAAACGGCTCGTTCAATTTATGAACAAATTCTGCAAGATCATGATATTTCCGATGGCACAAAAGAACGCGCAAGCGAAATATTATCGGTTTTACAATAAGATAAAGGGTCGTTTTAATGGTGTTTAAGAAAAAAACGCTCATCTTGATATCAGCCGTATTTTTATTGAGCGGTTGCGGCAAAGAAAAATTGGTTATTGACGGCACCCGTATTCCGGTTTTGGACAGACCTGAAGAAATCAGTGCCGATTATGCAAAAGGTGATATAAAAATTGCCCTGCCGCGTCCGCAGCTTAACCGCGGATGGCTGCAGTCAGCCGGAAATTCCCGCCATAATTTAGGGCATATTGCCGGAGCCGATGAGATGAAAGAGGTTTGGGCAAAAAGTTTTGGCGAGGGCAACTCCAAGAGGGATTATCTGATTGCTGCTCCGATAATTGCCGAAAACACGGTTTTTGCCATTGATGCACAGGCTAAAGTCAGTGCTTTCAGGCAAGAAAACGGGGAGATTATCTGGTCAACAAAACTCAAACCGCAGATTCGCGACGATAAAAGCGTTGCTATGAAAGGCGCAGGATTGGCGTATGAAAACGGCAGAATATTTGTTACTACCGGATTTGGAGGTATTTTTGCACTTGATGCCAAAAGCGGCGAAATCATTTGGAAATACTATGATCACGCGCCGTTTCGTATTGCTCCGACTGTCGGCGGCGGCAAAGTTTTCGTTCAAACCATTGAAAACGTGCTGATTGCCCTTAACCAGTATAACGGAACGGAAATTTGGCGTTATGCATCGGCTAATGAAGATACGGTTTTGGTCGGCGGTGCCGCTCCGGCTTTTGATGCCGCACAGGATATATTGATTGCCGCATTCAGCAGCGGTGAAATACGCGCCATTAAAGCCAGTACCGGTTCGCCTTTGTGGGGAGATTATTTGATTGCAGGCTATCGCAACAATATGATTTCCGAGATTAACGCTATCCGCACCGATCCCGTAATTGACAACGATGTCATATACGCCGCCGGAAACAACATCACTGTTGCCATTGATTTACGCAGTGGTTTAAGGCTCTGGGAAAGGGAGTTCGGCAGCAATAACCGTCTTTGGGCTGCAGGAAAAGTTTTATATATGATTTCCGAGATTTCGCACCTGTTGGCGATTGATACCGAAAGCGGCAAAATTATCTGGGACACCAAAATTCCAGCCGGAGAAGATATTTCCGATGCCGTAGGCGTAACTTATGCCGGGCCGGTATTGATAAATAACCGCCTTTTGGTTGCCACCTCAACCGGATACCTCTTTTATATATCACCTTATAACGGCGAAATTATGGGCTTTTTGGATATATCGGAGGGAACATCTATTCCGGTTGTTGCCGCCAACGGACAGGTTATCGTCACCACATCTGAGGCCAAACTTTCGGCCTATCAATAGGAGAGTATTATGCCGTTAAAAGTAGCAATCATCGGCCGCCCCAATGTCGGTAAATCCACCTTGTTTAATCGTTTGGCAGGGCGGAAATTGGCAATTGTTCATGATCATCCCGGAGTTACCCGCGACCGCAAGGAAGCAACGGCCAAACTTCAAGATATGGAGTTGCTGATAATTGATACTGCAGGCTATGAATATTCTAATGAGGATAACATCGAACGCCGTATGTGGGAACAAACCAAGCGCGCCATAAATGATGCGGATGTCTGCTTGTTCCTGTATGATGCAAGATTGGGACTTCAACCGTATGACGAGCATTTTGCCGATATTCTGCGAAAATCGCATAAGCCGGTAATTCTATTGTCTAACAAGTGCGAAGGAAAAGTTCAGGAAGACAGCCGTTTTGAGGCTTATAAACTGGGATTGGGCGAACCGATTCCGTTTTCTGCCGAACATGGATTGGGAATGCAGGATCTATACGAGGCCTTAAAAAAATACTATAAAGATGAACCGCTCGCGGATACGCAGGATAACAAGCAGGAAAACCGCCCGATTTCTCTGGCGATTGTCGGACGCCCCAATGTCGGCAAATCAACCTTGGTCAACGCCTTGTTGCAGGATGAAAGAATGCTTACCGGTCCTGAAGCCGGAGTAACAAGAGATGCAATTGCCTCCGATTGGCAATGGCAGGGGCAGAATTTCAGACTTGTTGACACTGCAGGACTTCGCCGTCATTCCAAAATTACCGATTCACTTGAGAAAATGTCGGCCGCCAGTTCTAAACACGCCGCCTTTATGGCGCAGGTTGTGGTTTTGGTTTTGGATGCCGACGCGGTTTTGGACAAACAGGATTTGAATATTGCCGCACAGGTTTTGGAAGAAGGCAGAGCTTTAATTATTGCCGTCAATAAATGGGATATTGCCAACCGTAAAGAAGCGATTGATAAACTTAATTATAAACTTAAAACCTCGCTTACCCAAGCCGAGGGTATTCCCACAGTTACGATTTCGGCACTCAAAAACGAGGGACTTGACAAGCTGATGGGAGCAGTTTTAAAAGTTTACAAACGTTGGAATATGCGAATCCCAACCGCTCCTCTGAATAAATGGTTTGCCGATGTTTTAGAGGCCTGCCCGCCGCCGCTCGGTAAAAACAAACGCCGGATAAAGCTGCGTTATATCACACAGATAAAATCGCGCCCGCCTTCATTTGTTATTTTTTCCAGCAATCCCGAAGGACTGCCGGATTCATACTTGCGCTATTTAACCAACAGCCTGCGCGACACGTTCGGTTTGGGAGGCATTGTCTTGAGAATTGCTGTCCGCAAAACCGATAACCCTTATGCAGATAAAGATTAAAAAAACAAGCGGAGAGAAAACCACTCCGCTTGTTTTTTAAGCTTCTTTTATCAACTCGGCGTATAGGAAATGGTAAGCGTTCCGGTATGAGTGCCGGTGGTAATTATGGATCTGTCATATATATAGCAACTATCGGGAAATACCTTAAATATGTTTTCTGATCCGCTGTATTTAATTGAAAGGTTGCACATATTGATACCAACATTTCCGGTACCAAAGATAGAGGAAATAAAACCTCGACCACTTCCAGCAACTGTCAATCCTCCGCAGGAATCACTTGCCGTATTGCAGGCTGTAGGATTGGGGATGTTGGCGGTAAAAGTGCCGACTGTAATGTTAGGTGCAGAGACAATTTCTCCTTGAACAGTGTAACTGATTACCCCGGAGTCGCTATATTGCCACACTGTATCATCTTTATCATAAGCCGGATTTATGGTGATTGTGCCAAAGTCTATATTTTGAGTAACGTTCAAGCTCACATCGTGGGCGATTGTGGCGGTAACGGTCATTGTTGCCGAGTTTCCGGCATAGGCGGCGTAAGAGCCTAATGCAACTCCTGCAACACCAATCAATAAAATATAATTTTTCATCTTAAAAACTTCCTTATCTATTGTTAACAAAGAAAACCACCCCGACGAACAGACGAGGTGGTTGGAAGTTAACGACTGTCTCATAAAACAGTGTTGGGTATTCTTTATATTTCCCAACCTTCCAACCATAATACGGTTAGAAGCAAATTTTACGTCTTTGTTCGGACGTTATGAGAGAGGTCGTTACACCTCAAAGTGGTTTTTCACTCACTTCAAATTCAAGCTATCACAGAAAATCAGTAATGTAAAGCAAAAATTTAAAAGTTTTTATTATCATCAAGTCAAGTCAGATAATTGATGAGATTGGAGCGGTTGATGCGGGAAAGAAAAAAATAAGACCGGAAAATAAAAACAAATTTAACCAGCATAATTTTATTGCATATTTTATTTTTATATGTTAAAATATGAAAAAATATGGGGGGGGGTAAGCATGGATATAATTGCCGGAAAGAACGGAAGTTTCTTTGTCGTCAATGGCAACATTGATACTGATACCGTACGCAAATTATCCGGCATTTCGTTTGAGGAATTCAGCCGTTACAACGCGTGGGAGACAATGAAAAAAATCTCTCACCTTTCGATGGCGGAATATGCCGCCAAAAACGCCCTGCGCCCTGACATTTTGGAAAAGTTTGACCGTTTCAGCGATGCCGTTGACTACAAAGCAACACAGGATTTGATGTTTTTTATTGAAAACGAAAATGCTCACGGCGAATCCGAGAACGACCGCGATGTTCGCATTATCGCGCCCGAAAATTTCAAAAATGATTTTATGGTACAGACCCCGAGGGAAGTTTCCGGATTGATTACCGATTCGGTTGAGATTAAAAATTCCGATGTTCCGCAAATGCTTAAATCTATAGGTACCTCAATTAGTCGTTCCACTATCTCGCATTTTGTCAAATGGAACGACATAACCTATAAAGTAGATGTAATCCCCTCCTCTACCAATTCCCGCAAAGGCGCGTTTAACAGCCGGGAAATTCTCATCGGTGAAAATTGCTATATTTTCAACGCCGATGATTGGCAGTATATCAAAGATATTGAATACGGAGTAAAAAAAGAACTTAAATCGCGGCAAAATTCATGGTTCAGGAGAGAAAAACCCGAAGAGGAAATAACCAATGAAATCATCAAAAAAATCTGCAAAAACAATCGCAAACAGCAAATAATTTACACCGCTCTTTATAAAAAATATCAAGAGATTAAGGAGATGCGCAGCGATTACCGCGGCATTTTTGTTCATGAATTTCATCACTTGAAAAACAAAATTCTATTGGAAAACCGTTGTTTAAAGCCAAACACTAAAACCCTACAACCCGAAGATATGTATTATATCTTGGCAGAAGATGAACGTTCTTCTCATTTAGCTGTCTGTGTCGATCACCTAAATCAATACTGGTTTAATCATAACTGGGAAACTTTATTGCGCCGTGAACCTTGTTTTGAAATCATAAAAGACCGCAGCGAATCGGAGCGCAACCGTTTGCTTGCCAATCTTGATTTTGTAACCAACGCGAAGTTGAAGCACTGGACGGAAAACCATCTGGAAGCGCATATCAGCAAGCTTATTCATCGGTTGCCTGATTTTATGCTTAATTGTTCGGTTGCCAAAGGACTGGATTCCAAACGTACAGAATACCTGTTGATGCGTTCGATGATATACAGTTTCCGCGTATATAATCCGGCACGGCAACGCTATAAAATCACGCGGCTTGACAAATATATTAAAATTGACATTCCGACTTATCAAGAGGTTTTGGATAATATCATTGCCCGCGCCCGTTCGTTTATTGAGCGCAAATGCGGAGCCAAGGATATGCTCAAAATCAAATACGGATTTAGCGACAAGCAAATTAAAAAAGCCGCTGTTATTTATGATTCAGCTTTACGGATAAAACGCCTCTGAACTATAACGGAGATAAAAATGAAATTGATTATAAATTTATTGGTGCTGTTGGGGATAGGACTTGCTTTTGCATGGTTTGCTTACGATTTACCGCCGAAAGCGGTTTATTATAAAATAAAAAACTCCGTTCATACTCCGGAGAGCGTAAAAAATGCCGGTGATGCCGCTTCTCGTTTTTCGGAAGTTATTCAAAACAATTACAATGCCCAAGATATGACGGAACAACACCAAAGATAATATGCCTGATTTCAAACTGGAAAATGCTTGTTCCGGAGTCATTGCCGGAATTGACGAGGCGGGGCGCGGTCCGTGGGCAGGACCGGTTGTTGCCGGAGCTGTTGTGTTTTGCAACCGCGATTTACCTCCCCTCTTGGCAAATAATTTAGACGACTCCAAAAAACTCTCTAAAACCAAGCGTGAAATGCTTTATGATGAGTTAATGAAAGCCGCGCAATCGGGAACGGCTGTTATCGGAATCGGTACGGCAAGCTGTCGTGAAATTGATGAATTAAACATTTTGCAGGCAACGTTTTTAGCTATGCGCCGTGCGGCGGAAGGCTTAAAAGTACGTCCTGACATAGCTTTGATTGACGGCAACCGCACTCCGGACAATTTTATTTGTCCGGTTAAAACCGTGATTAAAGGTGATGCCAAATCATTTTCAATTGCTGCGGCCTCAATCGTTGCCAAAGTTTACCGTGATCGTATTATGTGCGATTTAGCCAAAATTTACCCGTATTACGGATTCGAAAAAAATGCCGGATATGGAACAGCCACCCATATTGCGGGACTGAAAACACACGGAATCACACCTGAACATCGTTTAAGTTATAAGCCGATTCAAGCAATTATACAAAAAAAATAATTTTTTTGCAAAATTTTGCGAAAAAGTACTTGACTTTTGTCTAAAAATCTGTCATAAAAGAAACAACAAACGAATTTTTATAAACTTATTAAAAAACTGACTTATGATTCAGAAGAAAAAAACTTTCGCTAGTGAGTGGCATCTTATCAGCAGTGAGCCTATCGAGAAAATCGCCAAGTACATTTCCGCCCACGGTCTCTCGGAAGAGATGATCAAGAAGACCAAGGGACGCCGCTTCGGCCGCGTGGTCTGTGGTGTCGGGGAAGACGGTTCCGTTAAGGTTCTCACCCGTTCCCGCTCGTTTGACAAACGTGTGACCCTGGAACGCAAGTCCGCCCGCACCGCCAAGCAAGCCACGACCTTCTTCATGATGAAGGTTGACGAGGCTCCGCGCGATGTCTTCAACGACATTCTTGATGACATCCTCGAGGGCTGGAGCGATTCTCCGAAGCCATGGGCGGAGGCTGATTACCTCGATTTTTCCTCAGCCGCCTAGCAACAAGTTAAAGCCTCCGTTCCCGGAGGCTTTTTTTATGCGCCTTAATCGGCAAAAATTATAATCCGGCATTGATTTTAGCCAGAAGTGTAGTTTATAGTTATAGTTCTCTGTTTTTTTCCTGGGGTGATGGAAGATACATTCGTTGCTATTGTGCAAACATAAGGAAAAACTGTAAATATATTACCGTGTCCGCTGTATCGAAAATAAAAAGCGCAATTATTCCCGTCTCCACCGAAAAAATTATGAAAAATCCTGCCATCAATTGCGGTGATGCTTAAACCTCCGCAGTCAGATGTGTCTGTATTGCAAGCTTCGGGGTTGTCAATATTGGCAGTAAACATACCAACGGTTATATTATCAGCTGCAACAATCATATTTCCGGCGCGGTATCTATATCGTCCCAAATAATCATAATTCCAAAATGTATATACTTTTCCTGCCGGATTTAGGGTAATTGTTCCCATGTCTATATCACCGGTTGTATTTAGACCGGCATCGGTGCCTGAGGTGTGGAAACTGCCTAAAGTTATTTCGTGGTCAATGGTGGTGGAAATTGCAAAGTTTTCAGACACTGCCACGGCGTTATAGGCGGTGTATGAAATGCCTGTTAAAAGAAGAATTAAAAAAGTTTTGTTTGTTGTCATAGCACGATCTCTTATGGTTTCTTGTCTTAAAAAAAGAAACCACCTGTTGGCTCTTTAGAGCCGCGAGGTGGCTGGAAGTTGAGAACTTGTCACAAGAAACAGTGCGAAGTATTTGGATT
>JAFUYI010000015.1 GCA_017470585.1 Alphaproteobacteria bacterium
GTTGATCATGACTTAAATATGGGAACTATTACCGTTAACCCCGGTGCTGATTGGTCAGATGGAGGAAATTTTGCTATAAACAGTGATGGCACTATAAGCATCAAAAGCGATAATATAATATCCGTAACCGGAGTTTCCATCGGTACTTTTACTGCCAATGTTCCCGATTCGTGCAAAGTTAACGGCATTGCAACTGCGGGGTCAGAAAGTCATCCCTGCTTCAGAACATCAGGTAGTATTGCTTTGGGAAACAGCACTGCTTTTGAGCCTGATATTGTATATGATTCGGGAAATAAATTTAAATTTTATTATTATAGTATTTCATGGGATGATGGAGTTATTCCACAATCAGGAACATTTGAAGATGACATAACGATTGAGTATATTTTATAATCAAATCGGGCGGAGAGCTAAACAAACTCTCCGCCCGATTTTACGGGTTCATTGGTCTAATTGCTCACTCCTTGCGGCGGCGATATTTACGTTTGGTTATTTTTTCAAAACAGCTTTGCACCAAAACATACATCAACGGAATAACAAATAAGCCGAGAACAGTTCCCGCAATCATTCCGTAGAATACCGGAACGCCGATGGCTTTACGGCTTTCGGCGGCCGCGCCCGATGCTATAACCATAGGCCATACCCCCAAAATAAAGGCGGCGGCAGTCATCAAGACCGCGCGCAGACGTTCGCGCAATCCTTTAACCGCGGCATTGACGATTGTTGCACCCTTTTCGCGTTCTTCCTTGGCAAATTCAACAATCAAAATAGCGTTTTTGGAGGCCAAGCCGATTAACAGAATAAGTCCCAATTGAGCATAAATTGATAAAGGCATTGAAGAGAAGAACAACCCCAAAAGCGCACCGTTTACCGCTACAGCCAAAGAAAGCAAGACCGGAATCGGCACAACAAAGCTTTCATACTGGGCGACCAAGAACAGATAAGCAAAAACAACCGCCAAGGCAATCAAATAGCCGATTTGTCCATGCGTATTCTTTTCTTGAAAACTCATGGTTGACCATTCAATATTAAACCCTTGCGGCAGTTGTTTTACCAAACTTTCCACCGCCGACATTGCATCTCCGGTTGAAGTTCCTTCTTTTTGGATGGCAACCACGCTTGCCGCCGGATATTGATTGTAACGTTCAACAACGCGCGGAGCCAAAATCTTGCGCAATTCAACCATACCGCGCATCGGAACCATTTTCCCTTCCATATTGGCAATGTGCAGTTCATTTATGCTGTCAATATCATCGCGGTATTTCCAATCCGACTGCAACATAACTTTATTGACCTGTGTTCCAAGGTTAATATCGTTGACGTATGCAGAGCCGAGATAGCTTTCAAGCGTTGAAAAAATATTGCTTACCGGAACTTTCATACTCTCTGCCTTGGTTCGGTTGACATCCAAAAAGACATTCGGTGTCTTGGCGTTAAAAGTTGAATAAGCAAAAGCAATTTCCGGCAGGCGGTTAAGATTGCCCAAAAATCCCTGCAATGCGGCATCAAGTTTTTGATAGTCCACGCTTTGGCGCGATTCAAGGCGGATGTCCAAGCCGTTGGCCAGTCCAAGTCCGGGAATAGCCGGCATTTCAAAAAGCTGAAAATCGGCTTCGGGGAAAGCATTCAATTTAGCCCGCAGGCGGTTTAGAATAGCAGTTGAGTGCTGTGAGGGATTTTTGCGCTCACCCCACGGCTTTAGGGTAATAAACGACATAGAAACATTTTCGCCTCTTCCGCCCATTAAGCTGTAACCGACAACGTTTGAAATGCCGTCAATATCCTTTTCGCTTCGTATTACTTCGTTGACTTTTTCGGTCAATTCAAAGTTACGTTTTTTGGATGCTCCTTCGGGAAGCTGCATACTCAATACCATAACTCCCTGATCTTCATCGGGAATAAATGATGTGGGCTGCGCTTTAAATAACCCCCACGCCAAAAGTAAAAGCAATCCCAAAATGGTTACAATCACCGTAATTTTTTTTGCAACCACAGAAACGCAGAGTGCGTAGAAGCGAATCATCTGTTCGATACATCTGTTGACTTTGCCCCAAAAGCCTGAGTTGCGGCGGCGGATTTTTTTAATCAAAATCGAGCATAATGCCGGGGACAAAGTCAGGGCGTTTAACAATGAAAACAAAATCGCCGTGACGATTGTTACCGAAAATTGCTGATAAATTTTTCCGGTAATGCCGTCCAAAAAGCCGACCGGCACGAAAATTGCCAACAACACGCAGGAAGTTGCCACCAGTGCGCCGGAAATTTCTTTCATTGCCTGAAAGGTTGCGGGTTTGGCATCCATTTTCTCGTTTTGCATCAGATAAACCACACGTTCAACGACAATAATAGCATCATCAACCACCAATCCGATTGCCAAAAGAAGAGCAAAAAGGGTAAACATATTGATACTGTATCCCAATGCCAAAATTACCGCAAACGTTCCCAAAATTGAAACCGGAATGGTAAGCGAAGGGATGAGCGTTGAATAAAAATCCTGCAAGAAGAAATAGCACACACCGATTACCAACAGCAAAGTTATAATGAGCGTAAATACCACTTCTTCAACAGAAGCATCAATATATTTAGTGGCATCATAGCCGAAAGTATAGGTTAAATCCTCGGGGAAAAACTGCGCTAACTCCGTAAGTGATTTTCTGATATTCGTGATAGTTTCAATCGCATTGGCACCTGATGAAAGGGTAACAGCCATAGTAATTGAATTTTGATTGTTAAACAATCCCGAGATGGAATAATCTTCTTGTCCGATTTCCACTCTTGCCACATCTTTTAAGCGCACCAGACCTCCTTGCTCGGCTGTGCGGATAATAATATTTTCAAATTCTTCTACCGTTGACATACGTCCGTCAGTCTGAAGAGCGTAAACCATCGGATTTGAGGAATCGTTCGGAACCGCCCCGACTTTACCTAAAGTCGGTTGGTAGTTCTGGCTTTTAATGGCGGAATAAACATCGTTTACGCTTATTTTCATCGCCGCCATTTTGTCGGCGTTCATCCACATCCGCATACTCAACCGCGAGCCGTAAACATTTAGATTTCCCACCCCGTGAACTTTGGCCAAAGGACGCTGTACATTGTTATAAACATAGTCGCTTATTTCCTGATCCGAATAAGTACCGTTCGGAGACATAAATACGATGAACGCCAAAATATTGGAGGACTCTCTTGTTACCGATATTCCTTGGCGGGTAACTTCTTCCGGCAGTTTGGATTGAGCTTGCTGAATGCGGTTTTGTACCTTTACAAGCGCAATATCGGGGTCAATTCCGGTTTTGAAAGTAACCGTTAAGGTGTAAGACGAATCTTCAGATGATGAGTTCATATAAAGCATATCTTCAACGCCGTTGATTTCGTCTTCCAAAGGAATACCGACGGTTTTGGCAATCACTTCGGCACTTGCGCCGGGGTACATTGCCCGCACGGCAATCTGCGGCGGAGTAACTTCCGGATAGAGCGCAATCGGCAGCTTAAATAAAGCGATTGTTCCCACCAAAACGATGATAATTGAAATTACAAACGAAAAACGCGGACGGCGGATAAAAAAGTTTGAAAACATAACGCTTTTCTCCTATTTTCCGGTATTTGATACATCGGTTATGCCGGCTTTCATACCGTTGCTGACTTTTTGCAGACCTTGGATTACAACTTTTTCATCGCCGTTAAGACCGGATTTTACAACCTGCATATCGTCAATTACATCACCCAACTCAAGGTATTGACGGGTGATGGTGCCGTCATCTGAAGCCACCATTACATAAGTTCCGGAAACATCGGAGGAAAGAGCCATCTGCGGAACCAAAAGCACCGGATTGGGACTTCCGAAACTGAAATAAATATCGACATAATTACCCGGAACAAGGAGATTATCTTTATTTTCGGAGTCTATATAAACCGGAATAGTTGCTGTGTCGGGATTGACCTCATTATCAAAGAACAAACTTTGAGCGTTTGCCGATTCGATTTCACCGTTCGGAAGTACAATATCAACTTTTGTATTATTAGAATCCCTTGCTTGCTGCATAAACTCGGTGCGTTCCTTATCGGAAACCGAAAAAGCAATGCGGATGGGGCTGGTTTGTACAATGCGTGCCAACTTCTGGGTGTTGGAGCCGACCAGATTGCCCTTTGTAACTAAAGCCTTGCCGATAATGCCGGAAATCGGCGATTTAATCTCGGTATGCTCCAAGTTGAGCCGTGCCTGATCAAGAGCCGCTTCGGCTTGACTTAAATTGCTCTCCGCTAAATCAAGTTCACGATCGGAAACATATTTTTTCTCGTGCAGGGATTTGACGCGGTAGTATTCGTTTTGGAGCTGTTTTACCAAAGCTTCCGCCGACTTCAAATCGGCACGGTAACGGCGTTGTTCAATAATGAAAATATTGTCGTCCTTATTGACAAATGCTCCGTCCTTAAACAAAATCTCTTCTAAATATCCCGAAACTTGCGGCATAATATCAACGCTGTTGATTGCCTCAACTTGGGCAATATATTTTTTCTTGGCGGCAATATCGGTGGTTTTAAGAGAAGTTACCAAAACCTGCGGCATTTCGTTGCCGAAGTCAGATGCAAAAGATGGCGTGAATTTGGAATGCAGATACCAACCGAACGCACAGCAGACAAGTGAATAGATAACTTTACCCAATATATTGGAACTTTTTATTTTTTTTACTTTCATCAGATTAACCCCTAAAATAGAATCTGACGGAAGTTAAAAAAATCGGATGATAAAATCAAGCCTAAAAAATAAAATGTAACATTTTTAATGATTTTGTTTAAGGCAAATGAATAACAATGTTGTATTTTGCCTGTGAGGGAAGTTCGGCAGACAAGACCAAAAGCTTGTCCTTTTCTCTAATTCCCAGACAATCATCTAAATTATCTTTAGAGGCAATGAATAAAGTGGCGTGATTGCCGATTTCGGCCATATATGCGCCATGCCATTTTTTTATCCAACGCGACACACTTTGCGCGGTAACTCCGACTATTGAAGCAATTTTTCGCATTGACATTCCCGATAAATAAAGCTCGTGGCAGATAAACTGCAGCATAATCGGTTTTCCGGCGGGGGAGAGCTTGGTAAACTGATATTTGCAGCTTTTGCAAATATGCCGCTGACAACCGAATACATAACCGTTTTTTACAATATTTTTACTTCCGCATTTCGGGCATTTTAATTCCATAACTCATACCTCCGTATATCGAAAGCGATTATATCATTAAAAAAGTTACATTCAAGATAAATTGTTTTTATCCCAAAACTTGATTGACAACAATATTTAGGACTGCTAAATTAACCGTATATTCGGGAGGCAAAAATGCAGGAAAACGGATTTTTGAAAGTATGGGGAGCCAATAACTCCGTAACCGTGATTGAACGAGGAATCGAACGCCCGCTTGATCCGCAGGGAATCCCCGGTTTGGCAATCACCATCAACGGCAACAATAACCGCGTAAGAATCGAAATGCCTTTAAGATTCAGTGAGTGTCAGTTGGCTCTTGTCGGCAATAACAATTTCTTTTCCATCCGTTCTTCACATAAAACCAGAATGTTGCGAGTGTTCTTTTATATTGCCGACGGTTGCGCAATTGAAATCGGTAAAAATTGTTATATCAACAACAATGCTTCGTTTATTGCCAAAGAAAAAGCCGGAACAAAGATTGTTGTGGGCAACGATTGCGTGATTGCCGCCGATTGTCTGCTTCGCTGCGGAGACGGACATACACTCATCAATGAATTCAACGGGCAACCCTTAAACGAACCCGATGACATAATTTTGGAAGACCATGTTTGGGTCGGGGCGCGTTGCGTGTTGCTTAAAAGGGCGTATGTTGCCGAAAATTCGGTTGTCGGTACCATGTCGCTTGTTAACAAACGCTTTGATATTCCCAATGTTTTAATTGCAGGTGTTCCCGCCAAAATCATTAAAAGCGGGATAGATTGGGATTTAGCTGACTATAAAACTTATGTCGGCGAATAATTAAGTATGTTCGGTCTATAAAAAATTGTGTTATAAATGCGGGCAGGGAGGGCAGAATGAAGAAAAAAATCAAAAAAATCGGAGGAATAGCCGGTTTTCTGTTGGGCGGAGTTTCCGGCGCGGCATTGCTCAACGCCGTTGCCCGTAATTATGCTCTGGAGTTTAACAGTACTAAAGTTATGGTAAACAACAAAAGTATATCCATGCAAAATTTTTATGACAACTTGGTTTACACATACGAGGGTTGGTTTTATGTTGATGAACAAGGGCAAAAAACAAGCGTTGACAGTCTTTGTGATACTTCTTACCGCCGAAGAGCTGCCAATAGTTGTTATAAAAATGCTTCCTTTGTTGAAAAGATTGACACGATTTATGTTGATTATGCCGAAAGTGTTGCCGATTCTCAAGCTCAAAAACATCTGGTTTACGCTATCGGAGCGCAGGATACCGTTGCCCAAATTCCCTTTTTGGGAGTTCAAAACTATGGAACTATGGTTATAAGGGAGTTCGTTTCAAACGATTCGGCCGTACAAGCGAGAGTTGATAAATATAATGATGAATTTAACTGTACCCGTGAACACGAAATGCAGCATTATTTCAATATGAAAGCAGGGATGAGGGAGTGGAACAGCTATTCAATCAAGTTTGCCGAGTGCTGTATGGATGAAATGTCGGCAAGTCTGGCTCAATGCTTGGCACAAATAAAAAAATATCAGCTTCATAACGGCGATAAAAAGTATTTGACCGGTCGTTTTAAATTTTTAAATCAGGCAATTCAAGAAGGGCGTATTTCCACGCTCGGAAGATTTAGCAAAAAAGAACAGCAACTGATTGCCGAGAGTATTTTCGATGAGTGGATGGATATTCGATATGATATGTATGAACAGCGCAATCGCAACCGTGCGGTTTTGTATTTGAGCGGAGCAACTTATCAGGGGATTCAGCCTGATTGGAAACGCCACGAAGCCTTAATGAGGAAGTGTTTTACCATTGACGGGTACGATTTCTGGAAATACATAAAAAAACGCGAACATGAGATTTTTGAACGCATTTCACCGGAACATAAAGCGCAATATGCCTCTTATAGCCGTTATAAATTCAAAACGATGAAACATTTTGAGCAAATGGAGGAAATACGGCAAAATGAGGGGAAAGGAGCTTTCAAAAGGAAAGTAGGAAGCAATGTTTTGCTTTCAAAACTGATAAAAAAATTCGGCTATAATCGTTGAAAATAAAGGATTTTAAAGACATAAACAAAAAAATATCAAAAAAAATTGTAAAAATTGCAAAAAATATCTTGACCAAATTATTTTTTACCTGTATATACGACACATCACCATGACGGTCCCATCGTCTAATGGTTAGGACATCACCCTTTCACGGTGGTAATATGGGTTCGAATCCCGTTGGGATCACCAATACAAAAAATCTCCCCTTGCGGGAGGTTTTTTGTATTGGTAAATATCCCGATCGAGATTCGAACCCATAAGAATGGGTTCGACTACAAGCGAAAGGCGGACGGCAGTACGCCGGTGAGCGTTAGCGAATGAGCGCAGTGGAATAAGCATTGCGCCAGCAATGTCGCAGACAATCCCGTTGACCGTCGCGAAGTTAGCAAACGTTTTTCATAAAACGTGCGCTTACGGAGCAAGACACCAATACAAAAAACAACCTGTAAATGGCTGTTTTTTTAAATCAATTAGTTGACCGAGTTCGGATGTTATGTTTTTTGAAAACGGCACTAAAGGGAAATTTTACGAACTTTAGGGGTTTACTTTACTTTTAAGAGTTGTAATATATCACTTTCTCAAAGAAAGTTAAGGAAAATAAAAATGGCAACGATACACTTGATGGTTGGGTTTATGGGCTTTGGCAAAACTACAATAGCCAAGGAGTTGGAGAAAAAATTGCCGGCAGTGCGTTTGACACATGATGAATGTATGTTTGAGCGTTATGGGCGTAATCCCAATAATTTTCAGAAAAAATACAAAGCGGTTGATGAGTTTATCAAAAGTGAAGCGCAAAAACATATCAGCCAAAATAAAGATGTTATTTTGGATTATGGATTTTGGAATCATCAAAAGCGTGAAGAATATTATAATTGGGCAAAAACGCTTACAAACGATGTTGTTTTTCATGTTGTTGAGTGCGATTTAAATGAGGCAAAGCGGCGCACATTGGAACGCTCAAAAAAAGATAACAGTGCGTTGGCTATTGATGAAAACGCCTTTGATAGTCTTTTGCAACAATATGAACCATGGTATTATATGGATGATTATCCGGTTATCTTTCACAATGCGCCACTAACGCGTTATCTTTATCAAATTGTAAAAGTAAAAATCGACCGACCGAAGGGAAGCTGCCATCCGCAGCATGGTTTTGAATATCCGATTAATTACGGATTTGTACCATTTACAAAATCTGGTGACGGCGAAGAACTAGATGCTTATATTTTGATGGAAGATGAGCCGCTGAAAGAATATGTCGGACGCTGTATCGGGATTGTTCACCGTACAGATGACGATGATGATAAACTGATTGTCGTGCCGGAAGCTTATGATTTAGCAGATGAGCTTATTGAAGAAGATATTGCTTTTCAAGAAAAATGGTTCAAACATATTTTAATTAGAAATCCGAAAATTACCAAAACACATTTTGGGGTTTATGGAAGCATAATTAAAAACGGGAAAATTTTGCTGATTAAAAAGGCGCGCGGACCATATACCGGAATGTACGATTTGCCGGGCGGAAGTCAGAAAAAAGGCGAAAGTTATACCGATACCTTAAAGCGTGAAATTATGGAAGAAACCGGTTGCGAAGTTATAAAGGCGAAAAATGAGCGTTCTAAATCGATAATTTTTTCGGATTTTACCGTGGCAAGCGGTGAAAAAGGTGTGTTACTGCACAAGGCACTTTTGTATGACGTTGAAATTAAAGGTGAGCCGAAAACAAGCGGTGACGGGTTGGATTCAAACGGTGCTCTTTGGGTAGATATTAAAGATTTAACGGTGGAAAATGCCACTCCTTATGCCCTCATGGCCGCCGGACTGCCGCTGATTTCAATGACCGATGAAGATGATGAAGTTAACCTTTTAAGTTGATGCAAACCTTTATTGCGTATGAAGTGTAAAAATGAGAATATGCATTTTTTTGTTTTATGTTTTATTCAAAAAACTTATTGAAATCAGGAGAAAAACTGAACTCAAAAGTCCAATCGCCGCCGTGATGTTCATCATATTTGTTATGACGGAGCGGCACACCGTAGGCAACTTTAGCCACAATGTTATACGGCAATCGAATGCGTAAACCGGCACCCGCCGAGAGCAAAACATCGCTGTTGTTGAAACCTTCCGCTCCGTTTCCTGTGCCTTTGTACGGATAAAGTGCCGCATAATCGGTGAACACAAACGGACGGACATATTCATCCGTGCGATACGGATTGCATTTAATATAAAACTTCTCCGGCGCAATCGGAAAATAAATTTCCGCTCCGAGCTGATAGCCGGATTTGGCTGTCAACAGACCTTGCGAATAACCTCTGACTGTGCCGACACCGCCGGCAGACATTTGATCGGCATAAGGCACAACATCTTGCGGAATATATTGATAATTACCGCGGAACTGCCCTAAAATACGGTGTCCGAAATCGTGCAATCGCAAAATGCTCCCCTCAAACTTCCAATAATCAATGCGGTTTTGAAACCACGGTGCGGCATAAGATACATTCTGCGTAAAATACCATATACCGTTTTTTGTGTCGCGGCGATAATTCAAGCCGGTTTTGAGTTCCGGAATTTTATCTTCATATAAATCATAACCGTCAAAACCGGTGACCGCACGTTTGTAAGTAAATGAGGTTGTACTGTTTAATTCACGGTGCAGTTCACGGATAATCGGGTGTGTGTAATAAATGGAATAGTTCTGCGAGCGGCTTTCAATGTTGAAGTCTTTATAATCACCATGTCCGATTTCCGCTTCGTTGTGCGAGAATGAAACTCCGATACGCCCGTCATATTTATTAACCGGAATGTTGTAATCAATAAACGGTGTCCACGAATAGCGGTTAGCATAAATTCCAGTGGAGAGCTTATCGCGGTAACCCAACAAACTGTCGTGCGAAGCGATTAGTCCGGCGCGGTTTTTGCCGATGGTTTTGCGACCTGCATTATCGGCAACGGCGGTTAAGTGATAAGGGGCTTTTTCTTTTGCCTCGATCTTAACATTGGTTGTGCCGATTTTTTTACCGGCGGCAAGACTGCCTTTGATTTCGATATTATCATTATAACGGTTGTAAACGAGCATATTTTCTTCTAATTTTTGAATATTGAAAATCTCGCCCTCGTTCATATCAAGCCGTTTTTTGATATGAGAACTTTTGGTCCAGCGATTACCTTTAATTCCGACATCGCCGACTTTACCCTCCAACAAACCGATTTTAATAACGCCGTTTTCTATGGTTTGCTCCGGCAAATAAGCACGCGCGGTTACAAATCCCTTATCCAAATAAAACTCATTGATACGATCAAGCATTTCATTTAATAAGGCAATTGTTACATTGCTTTTTTCATAATCCGTTACAATGGCTTGGATTTCATCGGGAGTTAAAATTTCGCTTGGCTCAACCTCAAACTTTTCGACATAAACGCCCTTGGTTTTATATTCGGATATTTTGGCTTTTTTTGCGGCAGGCTTTTTTTCTTTTCGGGAAGTTTTTTGAGTTTCTTTTGCTTTATTCTCTCTATAATTCCGATAGTCGCGGATGCCTTGTTTTTCTTGTTCCAAACGTCTGGCACTGTCTAAATCTTGCTGTTGCACGGTACCCAATTGCGGAATAAGATTGGTCGGCATGGTCTGCGCAAAAACCGGCGCATTGATCACAGATAGGCAAACCGCTGTTGTCAATAACTCTTTTCTCATTATGCAAGCCTAAATAAAGTTCAAGATTATGTAAAAAATACTACATTGCAAGTATGTATTTTTCAATAAAAAAATCATCTGCAAAAGGTAAAAAAATACTTGACTTTTATCCGGCGGGGGGGTAGAATGATGCCCTGAAAAGCAATATTTGCAGGGCTTACAGGCATATTCGCGTTTTCTAAAAAAAGGCGTTGAAATATGTGGATAAGTGGAAAATATCAACAATCATAAATAAGGGATTGACTATGAAATATTCTCGTTCGGCGATTACGCAGCTCACAAAATGGTACAGACAGATATTGATTAAATGTGCAATTTTGAATGCGGCTGTTATGACTGTTTCATTCGGCGGAACAGCGCAGGCTTCGGATATTACGGGGATAACGCCGACAAACGGCAATACCTATAACATTGAAGCTCTGAAAGTTTCAGGTTCGACCGGTTTCAGAGAATACAATAACTTTACGCTTGATGACGGAGATATAGCTAACCTCATTTATAAAATCGGCTATGATAAGTTTGTTAACCTTGTAAATAATCAGGTCAACATTAACGGTATTGTTAATACAATGCGTGATAATAACTTCTTTAACGGTCATGCGATTTTTGTATCTCCGAACGGGGTTGTTATCGGGGCATCGGGTGTTTTAAATGTCGGTTCCTTAACGCTGGCAACGCCAAGCCAAAGCAAATTCGATGCTATGAAAAATGCTTACAGCGGCGATACTTTAAGCAATTATGAAGTCGGTAAAGATAAATATAAAGAAATCCTGACGGATTCTCACGGCAATGTTGTCATCAACGGTAAAATTATGGCACGCGGCGATGTGGAAGTCTATGGCGACACGATAACCGTTAAGGGAACAGCTCAAGATAAGGCGGGAATTATCGCCGGTGTGAAAAATCAGGAGATTTTGACGGATAAAGCCCGCGCCAAAGAAGTTTTTAACAGTCTTGTATCAAACAACATAAGCGATACCGCTGATTTTGCGCTTGAAAACGGTAAGATTAAAATCATTGCGGGATTTAAGGATTACACCGGAACGGGGGAAGACAGAAAACCTGACGGTGCCGCCGACAAAGCTGAAGTAATTATTGAAAATGCTCAAATCGGCGGTAATGATATTGAAATTAAGGCAAATTCAACAAAAGAAGGATTATATACTCTCGCCGATGCAGACGAAGCAGTTTCATCAAGAATTGATATAACCGATTCCAATATCACCGGGGATAATATTGATATTGCCGCCAATTCCGATTCTTCATTAAGCAGAAACCTGAATTTAACGGTTCCGGCTGTCGTAATGTGGGTATTTGATTCCGATTCACATGTAGATGATTTTTTCTCTGATGGAGTTTACAACGGATTTGAAGGTGTAAGAACTTCTGCAACGGTTAATATAATAAATTCTGTTTTGAATTCAACGGGCGATTTGTCAATATCAGCGGAATCGTCATCTGATACAAATATCGGACCGCAAGCACTCGACCCAACGGAAGTATCTCAATTTGTCCCTGCAATATTCTATGGTTACGGAACAAAGACGGAAGCTAAAATAAACATTAAAGATTCAACGCTTAATGCAGATGGTGATGTAGATTTAAGAGCCTTCTCAAACAATGTTTTATATGCAAAAATTGCAGATGAAGTTGTGGCAGGGTTTACTCTAAAAGCGACCGATGCGTTTAACCTTGCTTTTATGAAAAATTCTGCTATTGCCGATACTAAAATTACAATCGACCATTCAAATATAAGCGGGGAAAATGTAACTGCTGAAGCTATTGCATACAATGAAATGGATAATAGAAATATCCTTAAACCGCGTATTGGCAATAATGATTGGGTAGATATGTCCCAAGAAGGCGGTCAGGGCGGTTCTGCATTTTCGTTAGCAGGAATTTTGAATGCAACTGACATCAAAAGTTCAATAGAGGTTAAGAATGAAAGCGAAATATCTGCAACAGAAGATGTTACCTTAAATGCTTATAATATCAATGATGTAAGTAACTGGGTAGATTCAGAAATAACCGATCCGTTAGGATATAATACGGAATACACCGCTCCTGATGCGTGGTATAAAAAACCTTTTGACCTTTTAGGAAGACTGGCAACAGGATATGACCAAATACATACATTTACGCTAAAAGATTTTGCAACAAAATTTACTAACAAGGCAAAGAATATAGGCACTCAA
>JAFUYI010000083.1 GCA_017470585.1 Alphaproteobacteria bacterium
GGTATTCTTTATATTTCCCAACCTTCCAACCATAATACGGTTAGAAGCAATTTTATGTCTTGTCGGACACCAGAAAAGAGGTCTGAAAACCCCAAAGTGACTTCTCGCTCACTTCGCTTTCTACCCTATCATAAAAAATCTTTTATGTAAAGCAAAATTTTGCACTTTTTGCTTCTTCATTTTTTCCGTTTCTTCCTCCCTCTCTACGTCATGCCTCCACCGGCTGTAAAGCCGGTGGTCAAGGCATCTCCCGAAATTTACGCACAATTTCCATTACGTCAATTGCTGGGCTTGTTCCTATTATCCATTCCCATCACTGATATCATTGTCGGGCTTGACTTTGGCATCAGGTCTATAATTTAGCAAATTGTTTTACCTGGACGCCGCATCAAGTGCGGCGTGACATAAGAGGGAAAGGACACCGAATAGATAGGCGCGTGACATAGGAGAGATGGATTCGAGCGAGATCAAGGGGACTTTTGACCACAAAGAACGGAGCGTAAATTTCAGGGGATGCCTTGACGAAAAGGAGGGATTTAGCCTTACTCTCCCTTGCTGAACTTGTTTCGAAATCTTTTTTTGAGGTCCTGAAACAAGTTCAGGACGACAAGGGGGAGTTCGGAACGACAGCTTGGTGGTTCAGTACGATAATTGGGGGTTCAGGACGACAATTGGGGCGGAGAATAACAAAAACTATAAAATTTTGCTTTACATCAAGAAAATTTTATGCTAGGGTGATTTTGAAGTGAGCGAAAAGCCACTTTGAGGTTTTGCGACCTCTCTAACATCGTTTATGCTAAAACGTAATTTAGCTTATCCGGCTTTATGGCTGGAAGTCTGCAAAATATAAAGAATATGCAGAACTATTGTGTTAGATAGTCGCAAACTTCCAGCCACCTCGCGGGTTTGATACCCAAAAGGTGGTTTTCTTTTTTTAATACAAGAAACCATAAAAGGAAGTTTAGATGACAAATAAAACTTTTTTGACAATTCTATTGTTAGGCGTATCATACACCGCCTACAATGCCGCGGCAGTATCCGAAAACTTTGAGATTTCCACCACCATTGACCACGAAATAGTTTTAGGCAATTTCAAAGCCGTAAGTGCCGATGCCGGATTAGATGTAACAAGAGATTTAGATTTAGGCACTATAACGATAAATCCTACATATATCGGAGATGCTGCATGGGAATACGATACTGCAGGAAATTTTAGCCGTTACTATGAGCAAGGCGGCGTTATCTCCGTTGGCAACGCTACTAAAGGAAGATTTATTGCCAACATCCCCAATCCTTCGGCTTGCAATGGCTATAGCTATGACTGCGGAGGCTTGAGTTTTGAGAGTTCATCGATTTATCATATCTTTGGCGGTAATGATGATAATGATTGGTGTTATTTTTGTATACATTACAGCGGAAACAGCAATATTTTTGAAATAACTCCCGATAATTGCTTTATAGATGATATGTCAAAAGTTACCGCCGGAGAACACAGAGGCACTTTGACCATAAAATACTCAAGCTAAAAAAAACACACAAAAAAACACAGCCCGCAAAAATGGGGCTGTGTTGTTAATCACTTAGCTTTTTTGTACACCAGATCAACCAGTTCGCCGAAAGTCATATTGCTGGAATACTCACGCTCAAAAATGACAATGTCAAAAGCATTTTCAGCTTCCATGGCGATTTCGGTAACGTCAAGACTGTCAAGTCCGATGTCTGTGCCGAGGTTACTGTCATCGGAGATTTCAGTGGGTTCAAGCCAACTGTTTTCGGCCTTGTACACGGTTATCTCCAACATCTTGCTGCGAACAGTTTCTTTATCCATAAAACACAAAATGTTTGAATTAAAAAATAAAAGTTAATAATCACTGATTGTCCTCAATTTAGCTGATATTTTGTCTAATGTCAATATAATTTGTCAAAAAAAGTATTTTTTTTCTGGACAAATAAAATTTTATGTGTTAGAAAAAGATTATACATTAACTATTAAAACTATTATTATATGGACGTACAAAAGCGTGTTTATGAAACTATTACCGAGTGTTTTGGCATTCCCGAAAACGAGATTAACGAATCAGAGCGTCTCTGCGACATCGCCGATGATAGCTTGGAGACCGTAATGTTCTTTTTGGCAATTGAACAGACATTCGGTGTTACGTTTGATGAAGATGAAGTCGTTGAGGCCTACCATAACTACGCCCTTGACGAGATTATCGCCCGCATAGAGGAAAAAATATAGCCTCTCTGCCGACAAAAAACAAACCCCCGCTTTTTTAAGCAGGGGTTTATTTTTATTTGAAGAACAATTCTTTAGTGATTCGTTTAGCTTGTGAGAGATAGTGTTCGTTGTCGTTCTCAAGTCCCAGATACGAGAGCGAATAGTTAACAATCAAAAAGCCGAACGGGTTTTTCAATAAGTCATCATGACTTAATTTGTTGGCGTTAAACACAACATAATTGATACGCATGGTTGCCCGCCATGTGCTGGTGGTCGGTTCCGGTTTGCCGGGGGTGTAATCCATCGTGCGGAATTGTGCCTGCCATAAACCTTTGCTCAACGGGCGAATCCAGTCAATATCCACATCGCGCATCATATTGCGGGTTTTAAACTGCATTAAATTGTATTTGGCATCGAATTTTGAAAATTCTGTATAAACATCAGGGCTTGACATCCAATAAATATAAGATCCTTCACCCCAGCGGCGCGACAATTCGTCATAATCATTTGTGATGATATAACGCAGCATAATGTAGTTGGTGATATGCTCTTCGGTAATAAGATTTCCGACCGGATATTGCACTTCAAACGGCTGCAGGCGTTCAATCTGGCTGAAATATTTGTCAATATAGAAAAGCTGCGGATAACTGCCGCGTTGGGGAAGCATTATATATAATGATGCCGCCAGCATCATATTAAAGCAAATGGAAAAGCAGGCCACAATCACCAATACCCGTGATGTCCACAAATAACGTCTCTCGGGCATGGCATCAACGTGTACTCTTTCGGGGTAAAGCCCGAGTTTATCGGGGCTTTGCTTCTCTTTGTATTTAAAAATCGTTGTAAAAATATCAAGCATTTTTTGTTTCCGTTAAGCATCTTTTATATAATTTATACATAAAATTTAGCATAAAAGCAAATAAATACTATCATTTTTTAAAAAATTGGTGTAAATATATGCTTATCTTTGTGCAAAGAAGGATAAAAAATAAATGAAAAAGCTACTAATATCTCTGTTATCGGCCGCTTTAATGCTTTGTGCCTGCGGGCAGAATAAGGCGGGGAGTCTTGCAACGGATAATTCCAAATCACGCGCAAACGTGGTCTATAATCCCGAGGCAGCCGCCTATAATGAATGGGATCGCGCTATCCGTATTGATACCGATATGCAAAATATGTTTATAAGCACGCCGCGTAAGATTGAAAAGCCGATTGATATGTATATGGCAATGGCTCTGGCGTTGAAATACAACTATACCCGCCGTTTGGTCAATTACGAGGACAGCCTGATACGCGCAGGTTCTTCTCCGGTTAACCGCCTGCCCGAAATCGTAAGCCATGCCGGATATATCAATCAAACCAACTCTACGGCTATGAATCCTGATTTGAAAGTTGCGTGGAATGTTTTGGATATGAGCCTGATTTACTGCCAAAGCCGCGATGCCAACTATAAATCAAGCGTTGCTTTTGAAGAAAGCCGCAAGGTTATCCACAACATTTTGCAGGAAACCCGCACTCTTTATTGGAAGACTTTAACCGCGCAGAGATTATTGCCGGTAGTTGATGATATGATTGAGTTTATGACTTTAGAAGTAGATGAGATAAACTCGCAAGCAAAACAGCTTGCCGATAAAAACGAATCGCCCGAAGTTGATACCTTGGTCAAAAAACGTCAATATATGGAGGCTATCAAAAAGCTCTCGAGCCTGAAACGTGATTTGGAAACGGCACAGACCAGACTTGCCAGCCTGATGGGTATGCACCCCTCCACCGATTTTAAGCTTGTCGGTCAAGAATACGGCAATTTTGATTTGCCCAAAATTAAAAACCCGCTTGCCGATTTGGAATGGCTTGCGCTTGATAATCGCCCCGAGTTGCGCGCACACGACCTCGGAAGCAATCCGCAGGATTTAAAACTGGTTATCAAAGAATTTAAGCAGCCCACCGAGCAGGAGTATAAAAAAGATCCCGAACGCTATAACCGTATGTGGTCAAAACAAGCCAAGGAAATCGGGTACAGTGTTTATGAAGATGTCAACAATCCCAATTTGAAAGATTTGGCAGCTCTGCGCCGACAGAGAATGACCTCTATTATTTTGAGTCAGGTTTATGTCGCTTGGGCGCAGTATATGTCTGCGGTTGAGGATTACCAAATCAATATGGAAATTGCCAATACTTCGGAAAACATCGCCGAGGATTTCACCGTTGCCAAAGGCACCAAAGATGAAAAGGCACAGTTGGAAGCCGCCCGCGCTATCGGCGATGAGGTTAAAGCTTTCAAAGCTTACGCTGACTTGCAGGAAAGTTTGGGCAACCTTTATGTTTCCATCGGCTTGGATGCCATTCCTTATTATATGCTTAATGAAAAACCCTCCAAAATTGCGGTTTATCTGCGGCAGAGTATGCAAAAATGGGGGGACGGCGATTTAATGCCCGACAACCGTCCGTACTTATTGCAGATTCCTGCCAAACGTCCTCCGGTCAATCTTTCTTCGGCCGACAAATTGCCGAACTTGCAGATTGAAACCGGAAGCAAAGTAGAGATTGTAATTCCGCAATCTTTGGTTGATAGAATGAATTTCAAAGGAAGAGTTATTAGCCGTTCGGGTTTGATTGATGATTCGCCTCTTCCAAAGTGGTTGCATTACAATGAAGAAACCTATACTTTTGAGGGGACTCCGATGCCGGGGCAGGAGGGAATTTATCACCTTAAAACCTATTTCAGCGATGAAAACGGTAATGTCGGATACGCCGCATTTAAGCTCAAGGTTGTAAATGTTTATGTTCCCTCAATGAGTATTCAGGGGCAAACCAAAGACTCCTCGGCTATGGTCTTGAAACGTTGTATGGGATCGCAATGCAAAGATTCTTATATCGAATATGGTCGGGTAGGTGACGAGGTCAAAACCTCTTCGCACTAACCATTCCTTCGAGATGAAAAAAAGCCCTCCTGTGAGGGCTTTTTCCATTTTAATAATTTATGGGTGATAGGTGATTGTTACTTCCTGTTCAAACGTTCCTGAAACAGGAGATTCAAAATAACACTCATCGGGGACTAAATTAAATACGTTTCCGCTTCCGCTGTATTTGATAAAAAAATCACATCCATCGGTTCCATCCAAAGTAACCATATTTTCCGATAAACTCAACCCTCCGCAAGAAGTCGCTATACTATTGCACGCCGAAGGATTGGGGATATTGGCGGTAAAAGTTCCCAAAGTTGCATCATCCGCCGAGATAATAAGGTCAGTTTGATATTTGGGAATCCCGTTCTCATCATAATCAACAACCCAAGCCTCACCAGGATCATCATCTGTCGGATTTATGGTGATGGTACCAAAATCCAAATCATTTACGGCGATTAGGCTCACATCGTGTGCGATTGTTGCGGTAACGGTCATCGTTGCCGAGTTGCCTGCGTAGGCGGCGTAACTGCCTATAGACACCGCGGCAATGCCGAGCATTAACATATAATTTTTCATCATCTAAACTTCCTTATCTATTGTTAACAAAGAAAATCACCCCGACATAAAGACGAGGTGATTGGAAGTTTGCGACTGTCACAAATAACAGTGCAGAGTATTTGGTAAACCTTATTTCCCTGCCTTCCAACCATAATACGGCTAGAAGTAGTTTTATGTCTTTACGGACAATTTGTGAGAGGTCGCAAAACCTCAAAGTGACTTTTCATTCACTTCAAATTTACCCTAGCATAAAAAATTGCGATTGTAAAGCAAAATTTTAAAAGTTTTTATTATTGCCCCAATTGTCGTCCTGCCCCTTTGTCGTCCTGAACACCCCAATTGTCGTCCCAAACTCCCCA
>JAFUYI010000084.1 GCA_017470585.1 Alphaproteobacteria bacterium
TAAAGTTATTGCCGAATGGCTTGTTGGCCTCTGTCAGGGCAGGGAAGTCAAACATTTGAGCAATGAAGGATTGGCGGAAATGGAAAAATTGGCACAGCTTCTCAAAGATGACTATGGAATTGTTGCCGCCCCGTCTTTGATGGAGGCAGAAATTACCCGTGAATTGTGCCGAGAGATGCCCGCTGTTTTTACTCCTGCCAAAAGAAAGTATTATGTACCGCGCAAGGTTGAGAACAAAAAGTTCTCTTCCAAACCAAAGAAAAGACCCCGACGCTAAAATCGGGGTCTTTTTTACTCATTATTTTCTTCCATATCAATAACGGATTGCGCCGTATCATAAGAAAATCCGGCTCGAACCAAAGCAGCAACATCTTTTGCGCGGAAGGCAAGGCGTTCTTCTTTGTTTTTGCGCCATGGTCCGATTCTTTTTCTGACGGCAAATTTAATAGCCGCTTTTTCTTCGTCAAAATCTTTATTCTGTAAGATTTCATCAACAATATTTTCGGCAATTCCTTTTTGTCGCATTTTTAATTTTATATAGGGTTTCGGTTTTCCTGCAAGCAAATAGTTATCAATCTTAAATTCGGCATATCGTTTGTCATTGATATATCCCAATTCCTGACAATAAGCGATTATTTCATCAACCCACAAATAAGCCTCTTCTTTGTTGAAATCTGTGATCTTTTGGGCATAATCGGCAAGCCTGCGCATTAAAACCTGCCGGAGATTACTTGTAGAAGAATCGAATCGTTTTAAATAGTATAGGGCGATATTTTGCAACCTTTTTTTGGTCATTTTGCGTATTTTTTTTTGGGTATTTGACAAAATGTTGTTATTTTCCGGCATAAATTCACCTATTTGCTTGCAATTTAAATTAAATGTGTTTTTAATACATTAAAATAAAATATGTGTTAACAACTATGGATTTTATAAAATGAAAAAAATTCTCGCCTTATTTTGCGCTATAGCAATGATTAGTGCCTGTGCCTCTCATCAGGAGCAAGCTCCTCAAAAGTTCAGAGAATCGCATTTTGATAAACAGCAGCGAATCGACTTAAAAGTCGGGAAAATTGAAGTTGCTTCGGAATTTGTACCGTCGTTTACACGCCCCAATGTGGAGCATTTGTTTCCGGTTTCAATAGAGAAAACCGCAATGAATTGGGCGCATGACCGCTTGCGGGCTGTTGATTTTTCTTCGGATAAGGTTGCATCTTTTACCGTTAAAGATGCCAGCGTTACCGAAGAATTTGTCAAATCGGATAAGCTGTTTGAAAAAGACGGTATTAAGTACCGCGCTAAACTCTCTGTTGTCTTGAAAGTAAGCGATCAGGCTAAATTTTCCAGTGCGGAAACCTCACTTGACGCATGGCGCGAACTCTTGATTCCTGCCGATACACCGATTGAAGAAAAAGAGGTTTATTGGAAAAATATGGTTGACAAACTCTTTGAAGAATTTAATTCCCGTATGCAGACCAATATCAACAAATACTTGAATATGTATGTTGAAAACAGTTCCTATATCGCTGATTACGAATAAAGAGGTTAATTGGCGCGGATGAAACTATCGCCCGCATTGAATTGCAAAATCGGCAATTTGATGTTTCGGGCGATTTTTTTACCCTCGGTCAAAACTTGACAAGAGCCGTAAAATACGGCGTTTGAGCTTTTAAGCGGAGCTTGTGAGCTGAACTCGAAATACTCTCCCGGCTCAATTTCGGGAATTTCGCCCTCAAATCCGGGAGTGCAATCCGAAAAAGAATTGCCGAAAGAATCGGTTATATTCCAATCCTTGCCGATAAGGGTTATTTTGCGGTTTGAGGTGTTTTCAATGCAAAAGTAATATCCCCAGACAAACTCCTTGCCCGAGGCGTTATTGTGAGTATCCACCAATTCGGAAGCGGCGGTGATTATCAAACCGTCCCTATCTTCGGTAATGTATTCTTGCGTACCTTGCATATCTGACCCCATAGTTAAAACTTACCTAAATGTTAACAAAATGTTAAAAAAGTTTCAATTGCGGAAATCACTTGTTCACAAAGTTATGCACATAAAAAGGTTGGGGAGCTTATTTAGCTCCCCTTTTGATTAAAATTAAGTTTTTTAACTTGGCGTATAGTTGATGGTAAAACTTTTGCTTTTGGAACCGGCGGTAACAAATGATATTTCACCTGCCTCTATCTGGCATTCATCAGGATACACTGTAAATGTGTTTCCATCTCTGTGTTTTATCATCAATGAACACCAAGTCTTATAATCATTTCCGCTTAATACACCATTTAAGTATCTTCCAGATTCAAGCTCTAATATACTTAATCCGCCGCAGGAATAACTTGCAGTATCACAAGCTGACGGGTTGGGAATATTGGCGGTAAAACTGCCTACCGTGGCATTGCCTACTGATACAACAGCATCACCATGATTAAAGCTATAATTTCCCATATCATCATAATGCCAGTATGTTTCCTCTGTTGCCGCCGGATTGATGGTAATGGTGCCGAGGTTGATGTTGGTAACATTTCCAAGGCTCACATCGTGGGCAATCGTTGCGGTAACGGTCATTGTGGCGGAATTGGCGGCGTAAGCGCAATAAGAGCTTAATGCGACTCCCGCAGCACCGAGCATTAAAATATAGTTTTTCATACTTTACTTCCTTTTTTTATTAACGTCATAAAAAAGAAACCACCTGTTGGAGATATACTCCGCGAGGTGGTTGGAAGCTGATAACTATTAGTCAAGAATAGTGTAAGGTATTTGATAAATCTTATTTCCTTACCTTCCAACCATAAAGATCGGATATACCGAATTACGTTTCGGTAAACGTTGACTACGAGGCTATCAGACCCCAAAGTGACTTTTCGCTCACTTCATTTTCTACCCTAGCATAAAAAATTGCGATTGTAAAGCAAAATTTTTCACTTTTTATTATTCCCCGCCCTCAATTGTCCTCCTACCCCGATTGTCGTCCTGAACTCGTTTCAGGACCTCAAGAAAACAGATTCCGAAACAAGTTTGGATGACAAAATGACATTTAGCCTTACTCTCCCAGTGTCAATGCTGAACTTGTTTTAGCATCTATTTTTGCCTCCGTTCTCCCATCTATTCGGCATCTTTCCCCCCCCTACATCACGCGCCCATCTATTCGGTGTCCTTCCCCTCCTATGTCACGCCGCTCATTTCTTCGGCGTCCTTCACCTCTCATGTCACGCCGCACTTGATGCGGCGTCCAGGTTAAAGATCCTGAAACGAGTTCAGGATGACAAAACCGGTGTACGACCTTACTCTCCCTTGTCATGCTGAACTTGTTTCAGCATCTTGAGGTCCTGAAACAAGTTCAGGACGACAA
>JAFUYI010000085.1 GCA_017470585.1 Alphaproteobacteria bacterium
ATGAAAAGTCACTTTGGGGTTTTGCGACCTCACAGTTGTCGTTTATACCAGACACTTTTGGTATATTCGGTTTTTATGGCCGGAAGGTTGTGAAATAAGCCAAATCAGACGAATACACAACACTATTACAACTGATAGTCGCAAACTTCCGGCCGCCTCTGGATTTATCTTTGGGGCGGCTTCTTTTTTATAACTTTGATAAAAAAAGGAAGTTTGAATATGAACAAATATATTTTAATGCTTGGCGTTGCCGGTGTCGCTTTAGGCAGTTATTGTGCCTATGCGGGCAACTCCGCCACAATGACCGTTACAGCCACCATCGCCCACGATGTGAGCTTGACTGTAACTCAAGATATAGACCTTGGCACTATCACCATCAATCCTGCTTATACAGAAGATGATACAGATTGGGAGTATAGCGATTCGGGTGTAATTATGTATAATTCCCAAGGTGCTATTGTTTCAGCTTCTAACGCCACAGTAGGCACTTTTACCGCCAATATCCCCAATCCATCTGCTTGCAATACTGATGCTAGCACTTGCGAAGGGTTGAGTTTAAGGAATGGCTCCAGTGCTGCTATTGGTAATCTCTTTGGCGGAGATAATAATAGCAATGAGTGTTCTTTTACAATGAAATACAGTGGTTCGGGAAACAGCTTTAAGATATATCCTTCTGATTGCCTCATAACAGATGTTTCTAAAGCTACTCCCGGCTCTCATTCGGGAACCTTAACCATCTCTTACACAGCAAGCCAAAAAAGATTGTTTTGTTGGCAATAGTAGCAAAAAACAGGCAAGGAGGATTGTTCTCCCTGCCCTTTGTTGCACTGTTTAATTTTGGCGTTCTCGCAAGTAAATATTGGTTATTTCCGGAATATCATAATTTCGGTTGGTATATCCGCGTTCAACCATACAATCTACATATTTCTGATAATTTATATCGTCATCATCTTCGGGGCGGGTGGCGTTGACCATAATCGGCTGCGCTCCGGGATAAGGAATAAAGCTTGCCCAAATTCCGCTTTTACCGTTCCAATCGGCGCGGATTTCAAGGTTCTTTTCCTCGGTATAAAACAGATCGTGAAACCACTTTTTGGTTGCGGGAACAAGCTTGAAAGTTTCCGATTCACTCATGCAAAAATGATGATCGGTAGCAAATTTTTGGATTCCGGTATGCGGTCTTTGCCAATGAAAAACTTCCTGCCCGTCACCGTGTGCGCCAAACCAGCTGAAAGGCGGTATCCGCCACCACGGGCGATTGGGGCGATCGCCCCCCGAAAAAGAGCAGGCACTCAATAAAACTATTACAACCGTTAGGAAAATATGTGTTTTTTTCATGGCTAAAAATCCAAATTGCTATAGTGTTTGGAGGGGAGGATACCCTTAATTCCGTCTTTGAGAATTTCCTTAAAGCTGGGGCGGGATTTGATTTTGGAATACCAGATTTTGGCGTTTTTATACCCCTCCCAAGGAACATCGCCCAAATAATCAATAATTGAAAGCTGGGCGGCCGCACTGATGTCGGCCAAAGAATACTCATCGCCGGACAAAAATTTGCGCGTTTCGCAAAGCCAATCCAAATATTCCATGTGGAAATTAAGATTGTTAAAACCGACTTTCAAAATTTTTGAATCCGGAGCCGCGCCGGAAACAAAACGGCGGAAAACTTTTTCTATCACGATATTACGATATACTTCGCGATAAAATTTATTATCAAACCATTCGGTTAAACGACGGACTTCGGCACGATGGCGGGCATCGCCGTTAATCAGCGGTTCATCGGGATGCACTTCCTCAAGAAATTCGCAGATTCCGTTATTGCCGCTTATAACATTGCCGTCAAAAACAAAAATCGGCAATTCTCCGGCCGGGTTGAGTTTCAACGCTTCCGGCGACAATTTCCAAGGCTCTTCCTCTTTTAAGACAAACAAAATATGCTTTTCGCTCATCAATATCCGTACTTTGCGCGAAAAAGGTGAAATCGGATGATGTATTAACAAAACCATATCAAAAACGCCCCAAAAATTGTTTATTGCCCCAGTTTAGCAAGTTGTTTGCCTTTGGTCAAGTTTTAATTATTCAAACTGTACGAAGGAGGAACCGTGCCGCGTGTTTGTTCTTCAATTTCCTTTAATATCTCTTTGGCGCGGTTTTTGATTTTCTCCCGCACTTCATCGCGGCTCAACCACTGGGTTAAATTATGTGCTAGAAATTCTCTTTCGTCGGAAACCTTGGATATGCCGATAAAAACAGGCATATTCCACAGACTTTTTTTGGAAATGCTGACCATATCGCGGACTCCCAATTTCATCATCTCCGACATTCCGAACCAATAGGAGGCAAAAATATAGTCTATTTCTCCGCGGATAAGTTTGCCGTATAAATCATAGGAGTTATCTATTTTTTCCAAATTGAAATCTTTGATTTGGCGTTCAACAAACTCGCTTAAACGGTCGCGGGAATCAATCGCTCCTTTTAAGTTTTTGAGATCGCTTACTTTCTTGATTTCACCGATTCTTGAGGGCATCATTATCAAATGCACCGGATTATCAATCGCCGCCGGATAAATAAATTTCAAATCTTCATATAAGCTGGTGTCGGAATACATCCCTAAAATAATATCGCTCTTTCCTTTGGCTCCGCGGCGAATCGAATTGACATAATCATCCTCGTAAAAAACTTCCGAGGCAAATTCGGCAAAAGTTTCAAACTCACTCAAAAAAGTGTCAAAAACCCCCTCATAATGACCGTCCAAATTGACTCTTCCCAAAGGATAATAATCTACGAACGGCGTTATCTTCAAAATCGTATTATACATTTTTTTCGGCACACCGAATTGAACCTGCGCCAAGCAGGGAAAAGCCATCAATACACTCAACAAAAACGCGGCGGCAATCTTTTTCATTTTTTTACCCTCAAATTTTTAGTGTTTGCGTTCAATTATATAACGAGCCAACGCCCGCAAAAGTTCAGCTCTGTCTTTGAAAGGCTCTAAATCCTCAATCGCCGATGCTATCAATTCTTTAGCCACTTTTGAGGCCATTTCCAACCCGTAAAGATTTACAAAAGTCAGTTTATTCTGCGCCGCATCTTTGCGAAGAGTTTTCCCGACACTCCTCTCATCTCCGGTGGCATCCAAAATATCATCGGCAATTTGAAAGGCTATGCCGATTTTGCGCGAATAACTTACCAAAACAAAAGTTTCCTCTCTTGAGGCTCCGCCTAAAACCGCTCCGGCTTCAACGGCATAACGCAGCAAGCGTCCGGTTTTCATCTCCTCAATATGGCGAATCAGTTCTTCGGCACGGATATTTTTGGAAGTATAAGCCTCGGCCGCCAAATCAAGCATCTGTCCGGCAACCATCCCGTCAAAAGCTCCTGCCGCCTGCGCCAGCATTTCAATCAAACGGCAGCGAATCTCGGGATTTGAAGCTGTCTGCGGATAGCTCATAATTTCAAAAGCATACGTCAAAAGACCGTCGCCGGCAATTATGGCCGTTGCCTCATCAAACTGTTTATGGCAAGTGGGAAATCCGCGGCGCAGGTCGTCATTATCCATTGCCGGCAGATCATCGTGGATAAGCGAATAGGTATGCAGCATTTCAAGAGCCATTGCCGTATTGATGCTTTCTTCAAAATCGGTGCCGAACATTTTGGCGGTTTCACATACCAAGAACGGACGAAGCCGCTTACCGCCTCTGGTTAATGAATAGTGCATAGCCTCGGCAACGCGTCTTTCATCTCCTTCCGGAAAGTGAAAAAATCGCTCGATTTCCTGATTAAAGCGTTCGGAAAACTCCAAAAGGCTTTTTCTTATATCAACCGTCATTTTTTTCTCCGTCCAACGGGACAAGTTCTACCGTGCCGTCATTATTGCGCTCGATTTTCTCAATTTTCAATTTGGCATCATTTAATTTTTTTTCGCAAAATTTTTTTAATTTTGTTGCTTCTTCATAAGTCTTGACCGCATCATCGAGTTTTATGCGCCCTGCTTCAAGCTCACGCACCAAATTTTCCAAGCGTGCCAGAGCATCTTCAAAACTTAATTTCTCAATTTCTTCTTCCATTATACAGATTCTCCGAATATTTTCTGTTGATATTAACGCTATAATCTTTAAATTTCAAGAATAATGTATATTTTATAAATATCTAATCAATTATAAACCGGGAGGAATATATGAAATACAGCAAACTTGCAGCCAAATATTCGCCTATTCTGCGCGCTATTGGCAATGACAAACGTTTAGAGGTTGCTTATCTTCTTCGTGACGGAGAGAAAAAAGTAAGCGAATTGGAAGAGCTTATCGGCATCAGTCAATCCGCCCTTTCGCAACACTTGGCGGTTATGCGTGCGGCGGGCATTGTTTCAACCCGCCGGCAATCGCAATCTATTTATTACTCTTTGAGCGAAGAAAAGTGCATTAAAATCCTCGAACTGCTCGACGGTAAAAACTAGGAGGCTTTTGCGTCATCCGCTAACCCCAGCTTTTCCATCATATTGTCGTTGACATCTTCGCGCTGGGCAACAATCCACTCCGGAACATTCGGTGCCGGAGGCATCTTTGCCATAGCCCGCATCTTGGGATCAAGATACCAACGGGGCGAATCCGCCATAATCGGATGATCAATGTTACTTTGCATCAAAACAACCTGTTTTAATTGCGGCAAGCTCAAAAGCTGGGAGGCGGTAATAACCGAAACACCCTGCAATGAGTAAGTCGTATTCTTGGCAAACGGGTTGCCTTTGGCGGCGAATCCTTCTTGCTTCGAGTAAGATGATGTCTGAACCGTCTTATTACCGACCATCTTGGAGAATCGTTGAGCCGTCTGCTCGTTGTTCTGCGAGAGAATAACCTTGCACGCCGTGGTGGAAATTACGGTTTCCAAATCATCTTTGCCGTATTTACCGGAGATTTGTCCCAAATCTTGCCCGATTAACAGGTATGACACTTTCTGTCCGCGTCCGACGGCCGGTCCGTCAATAACCGCTTTGAGTTTAGGCATTTGCGGGAACTCATCCAAAACAAACATTGCCGGGAAAGGTCCCATCTTGCCGTCCGAAGCATTGACATAATTCGGCGGATTGGAAATAAGATAAGAAGACATTAACTCAATGAAAATACCGTTAATCACACCCAAAGCACGCGCATCAACCTGATTTACCGACAGATAAACCGAAATCGGTTTCCATTCACCGGTAATCGGGTCTTTCATTCCGCGCAAATCTTTGAATTGCAAATCCGAAAAACTGGTTCGCGATACAACCGCCGAGTTTTTGAAAATACCGATTCCCGCAAACGCCGTGGACATAACCGATCCGCGTTCCTTATCCGGCATATTGCTCAATGCCGACAATTCGGTATAAGCACGTTGAGTATATCCATACTTGCGGGCTTCCTCAATCGCCGCTTCCAGCAAATCACGCATCGGGTCAGCCATCGCGGCCATTTGATCACCTTCATCCATGCGGCGGCGAATTTCCTGTCCCTGTTTAATCTGCGCTTCGGTCAGCCATTCCATAATCATTGCAATACAGGCCTCACGTCCCACCCATTTTTCGGGCAACAAATCCCAAGTGCCTATCGGAACATAGTTTTCAACCGTGAGATTATTATTGCGCAAATCGCTTATGGCTCTTGCCGCGGCAGGATTGTGAGTGCTTATATCTTCATAATAGCCCTGCAAAACCCGTTTATCCTCGGCATCAAGTTTGCCTTCATAAACGCGGCTGATGAAATAGTCATTAGCGCGGGCTTTTTCGCATTTGGAGGCGATAAAGTGAATAAATCCCGTTAAGGCCGCACGTCCGGTTTGCGACCAGTGCGGATCTGCTCCGCCCTTGGGGTCTTCAACCAAAATGTTGCACATAGAATCAATGTACATATCACGCGCCGGTCCTGCAACCGGTAAAGCCGACGGAGAGAGAGGATTCCAGCTCGGATAATACAAGCCCTCTTCCGGTTTATCCTCGGCACCCCAGTTGATAATAAACACCGGTCCTTCTTTGGCTCTTGCCCCCGAAGTGCTGTAACACAGCTCTGGTTTCGGGTCGTTGATAACCAAACTTATGCCTTTGGAATTGAAAATGGTCGGAATAACCACGCCGACGGTTTTACCGGTTCCCGGAGGTGCGCAACAAAGCGTTGAAAGGGTTTCGGGCAATTTCAAATAGTAGCCTTTATATTTACCGACCACCATACAAAAACCGTCCAAGAGCTTCATTGCCTTAATATCCTTCAGTGTAGCAAGCCGCCCGGAGCCGTGAATATTGGATTGGAAACGGTACGGATTGGTAAGCGCACCGATTATAAGTCCCGCAGGCAGTGAGAGAATCGGCAATATCGGCAGCCATAATCCGACACTGAAACTTCCGTGATGAGAAGAAAGCTGATTAAACCAACGCCCGTACTGTCTGAAAAGGTAGGCGGGATCGTTTATAATCGTGGCCATAAATTTGCCGACGGTGTCAATGGATTCTTTGGAAACGCCGTTTCCTATCAAGTATCCCAAAGGCATGGAGATTGCTGCCAAAACAATCGTAACCAGCAATGTAATAATGACGGTCAACGACATCCATTGCACTGCGTGGTCATATTCTTCCCATTCTTCTCCGCGTTTCTTCATCTTGTATCAATCCTTGTATTATTATCCCATATTACGCAGTATGTTAATCAGTTTATCAAGTTTGCCGGGGGCAATCGGTTTATCGGCATCCGGCAAAGCTCGGGCAAACAATTTAATCTCTTTTGGTGTTCCGCGATCGATTCGTGTAACGTTAATATGCATTGAATCCCAAATTTCAAACATATCTTCGGCATTGATAATATTGCCTATCTGCACAATAACGAAAGGTGTAATCGTAAATTCCAAATCGGCGGCTTCCAAGCGGTCAGAAATAAGGCGTTTGACAATATCAATCTTGCGAACCGGCGAAACACGGTGCGAATTTTCCGAAAACCACAGCGGCTCCTCGTCATTAAAACGCTCTTCATCCGCCAGCCAATCGCCGGGTTCTCTGTCAAGCATACACAAGCAAATTCTGTTTGATGAAACTCCGATGTAATCAATAACCGTATTCTTAATCGTAACGCGGCTGATAACCTCATAACCTTTCTGTTTGATAATATCGGCGCAAGCTCCGCTCGGCTGACGCGCGGAGACACTGCGTTCTTTATTGAAATCATCTTTAAGGCTGCGGCGTTGTTCATCGCCCGAACTACGGCGCGAGGTATCCGTTCTTTCAACCCTCCGGCGTTCGGCGGTATCATAATCCCTCTTGCGTTCGTTTTCCCGCTCCCGATAGGTATTGCGGCGTTCACGGCGGGGCGATTCGTCATAATCGACACTTCTCTCACGGCGTTCATGACTGCGGGAGGAAGTTTTTTGCACCGGCGCGACATCAAACGAATCTATATCAAAATCCAAATCGTCAACCGTATCATCAAACTTAAACAAGGCGTGATCAAATTTTGCCATCGGTGCCGGAGCGGAATTAACCGGAATCAAAGTATTAGAGGCAACAATCGGGTTAATGTCAGGCATGGCAACAGTTTCCGGAACGGACGGCTCAATCGGGCTATCGTAAGAAGGCGTGTTGCGAATCGCCCGCGGGCGGATCTCCTTGTAGGAGCGTTTGCGGCGAATCGGCGTAACTCCGGTGTTGGTTGTGATAATTTTAACCGGTTTGTAAAAGAAGTTCTTGAACAATTTCCACGGCAACGTAATTATAAACCAGATAACTTTGCCCCATGCAATCATACTCAAGGCAATCCATCCCGTAAACCACAGCGGGATAAATGAAATAATGATAAGCACAAAAGCCCACTCCTTGGGTTCGGATATGACCCATGAGTTAGACCACAAATCCCAAGCTATCTGCCAATGTTCCAAGTTCAAAATGTCAAAATGCCAGTTGCGCAGCATAATAACCCGAATGCTTTCCATAAAGAAAACACTCCATATCAGCCCCACAATGACAATTCGCATCAATATCAGTAAAGGTTTCAACCGCTTCTCCTGTCGTTATCCGCCGGCTTTTTCGTGAAAACTGCGGCTTTTCTCCTCAAAACTACTACGAATTTTGCTCGAATTCAAATCTTTTTTCTCTTTTTCTTTGGGCATACGGCTCGCAATCATATCCTCCATACTCTGTTGCGGCGACTGTTTGCCGATTTTAGAGCCCATATTTTTCAGCGTTATTGCTTTCGGAGCCTGTGCATATTTACGCTCTTGATAGTCATTATACCAAAAAATCGGGAAAAATACGATTTTTACAATCGAAACTTTCATCGCTTTGCGCCAGCCCCAAATCCACAATATGGGCATCATCAGAACCATAATTACAAAAAAATACTCTCCGGCACTGTCAATAACGCCGCCTTCCTGCCAAAATTTTGATATGGTTTTCCAGTATTTGGGATTGAAAATGTTAAATTTCCAAATCCACTTCATCACAAAGTAAACCACGCCGAAATACAGTGCAGACCACACCGCTCCGATAAAGCAAAAACGCAAAAAACGCTTTATTTTCTTTAGCATTTTCTAATTACCTTGTTGTCTGGGGAACATATCTCCAGCCCGAATTATTGTTATTATTGCTGTTGGTATGAGAAACAGAAGCAGTGTTATCACCGTTTTGATTACCATAAAGTTTTGCCAAGAGAGGATGTCTCTCGCACATCTGCTCGTGACGTTCACGGCGGGCAACTTCCTCCTCGCTCAAAGAAGCCATTCTTCTGTCGACCTGCATATCGTGCATAATCGCATCATTCATGGCGTATGTACGGGCGGCATCCTGCATACTCATTCTTCCTCCGTTGCGCAAAGCCTGAATCCGCATTTGTTCAATGCGCATTTCCATTCTCTCGTGCATGGAAGAAACTCTATCCCTTAAAGCTTCCTGTTTATCCTCATTATATATGCCCTTGGAAATCTGAATGGTTGCCGCCTGTAAATCCTTATTGGCTTTAGGCTCTTTACCGTTTTCGACAAAGTGTCCGTTTTTAATTCTGCTAATTGCCATATCAAACGCTTCTTTGGAACGTTCGCCTATGCCGCCTTTTTCTTCCAATTTCCCCAGTTTTGTACTCTCCCAAGCCAACTGTTGATTAACCAAGCTCATACCGCCGTTTTCGGCGTTTTCGGCAATAAACTGCGGACCGCCGATATGCGCCAAGCGTCTGTCATCGGCACTTGCTTTGACAATATCTTTTTCTTGTGTCGCACTAATCTCGGCGTACGATGCCTCTATATCGCGGTAAGCCCCCTTCTCGCGCGATAAAGTATCAATCATATGTGCGGCCGCCATATTGTTGGCAATAATTTTGGAAGTTGAGTTAAAAGCCTCATCAATATAGGCGTGCGAGGCAAAATCAGCCGCCAAACCTGCGGATTCTTTGCGGCTTTGCTTGAAAGCGGCCTTGCCTTCCTTGGTTTCGTCGCCTTGGAGTTGATTATAGCTTTCGCAAGCGCTTTGAACTTGAGCGAGCTTTTCGGCTCCATCTTTGGTATCAGCCTTAACGATTCCCTTATAAGCCTCAAGGAGAGCCTCATTTCCTTCATTAAACAGCGAACCGTCTTTGATGGCTTGGCTTACTGCTTTGATGGTTTTGATATTTTCTTTGCTTTGGTCTTGGATTTCTTTTTGTTTTTCTTTGTGAAGCGCGCGAATGCTCTCCGAATCTTTATAAGTGGAGCTTTCCACCATCTTCTTTTTTTCGGCTCTCTTCTCACGGTTGCGCTCTTGAACCGCTGCAGACAGGCGGTCATAACCGTAACAGCCGTATTTTCTAATCTTTTGATCCGCCCACATTGCGCCATCAATCAAGAAATGATTGTACATATAGTTGATAACATCATCTTCTTTGAAGCTGTTTTTCTCGGGGTCGGTCGGCGAAAGGTCTTTATCGTGCAATTCTTTAACCGAGGCATCGCCTGACGGCTGTTTGGCATTTTCCATATCATTTAAGGCCTGTGCCTCATCAATGCTCAAGACTCCGCTGCGGCGTTTTTCCTGCAGCTCCTCGATAGTCATTGCCGCCTTTTTCTTTTCCTCTTTGCGCGGAGCCTCACTCACTGATTGGTTCAGGCTATCACCGGTAACCGTTTGGGCATCGGCATCCCTGCTCTTATTATAGGACGTATCGACATTAGGCTCTCTGGCACTCACCGAAGAAAGTTCGACTCTGTCGACATCGCTTTTGATTGTAGTAACCGGTGCTTCATAAGTCCTGCGTTCGCGCGTTTCCGGCGCAACTGTGGAAACAGTGTCGGAAGCAACTGTTGAAGTCGTTGTTTTAGCCATTTTTTATCCCTCCGCAAATTCTATTTTTATACACTATAACATCTTTTTTATATTTTGTCTATATTTTTTTATTTTTTGCCAAAATTAAACTTTAAGTTTTTTCAAAAACTCGCCGATTTTGCGGTTGGCAATCATACCGGAGCGCGGTCCCGGCTTAATCATACCGAAAAATTTGGGCTTAATTTTTCCAACCTCAATCGGGGCAAAAATTGCCGGATTGGTGGTTAAAGCTTCAAAAGAACCGTCCGGATCTTTGGAAGAAACCTTAAAATAATTGGTAACCAATTTTTCGGCGTTAATCGGAAAATCTTTCTTTTCAATTGCTTTGATATATTTTTGCGCCCGCTCGGCACGGCGGCGGTGTTCCTCAATAATTTCCTGTTCAATCTTGCGGTGTTCGTATTCAAGCAGACGTTTTTCATACGCAATTTCACAGCCTTCAATCTCAAACAATATTTCCACATAGGATACAACCGCCATTTGCAGGTTTTCATCCGAATGCTGCTCGGCAAAATCCAAAAGTTCTTCATCGGAGGCATTCGGCTGAATACGGATAATATCTTCGGGAAACGCCTCAAACATCAAATCCCAGCCTTGCAGAACGTCAATACTTATCAGATTGCCCAACCCCGGAGTATAACGAGGATAAAGCACTTGCGCTTTGATATGGAAAGTAGGCGTTTTAAGGTTGTGATCATCGGCAATCATAGCAATTGCCTCAACATAATTGCGGTAAGCAGTGTAGAGTTTCTGCTCGGACAAATCAAGCGAATCCGCAACTTCTTTATCACTGGCGTTGGGTTTAATCGGACTTGGCTCGGGTTCTTCCAGCATAACACGGGTTGTTTCTTTTTCCTCCTCGATGTTGGCAAGTTCCGATTGAATAAAATCGTCCAGCAGGGCATTGAAATCATCTTTCCCCGCAATATCGACATTGCCGCTCGGCACATCGTCGGTTAATTTACTGATAATATCATCGCTTTCACTCATCTTAAAACCTCAATCCATGGTAATATTGGCCGTAACTTTATTTTTGGCGGGATTAAAAACAATAATTCTATCTGCCGCACCTCCGCCCGTAATGCGGATATATAAAAATCCCTCATCGGCGTTGATACTAACGATATTTGAGCCTTCCGGCTGGGATAATCTGACGTTTTTAACCGCCTCATCGGCACCGGAGTTGACACGCTTATATACATTCATTATTAGCACAATACTACCGAAAATCAAAAGAAAAGTAAAGATTAAGACAATTATTTTTATCATTCGCAGCTGATTCATCGCTTTAATCCCTTGCATTTTTAAATATTACCTTTTATTATAGGCATAAATTTATTTATAAAATATGAAAATCAGATGTCAAATAACGCAAACGACATATTATTTACTCCGCCGGTCGAAAAAGAGCAATCAGGACTCCGGATTGATAAGTTTTTAAGTTCGGTTTTGGAGTCCCTCTCACGCTCGGCGGCGCAAAAGCTTATCGCCTCCGGCAATGTAAGCTGTGATGAAAATATCATTATGGATAAGGATTTCAAAGTCCGCCAAGAAGATACTTTCAGCGTAATTATTCCCGAACCCGATGATGCCGACCCGATAGCGGAGGATATTGCCCTTGATGTCGTTTTTGAAGACGATGATTTAATTGTTGTCAACAAGCCCGCCGGAATGACCGTCCACCCCGCCCCCGGCAACAAAACGGGAACGCTTGTAAATGCGCTTTTGTTTCATTGCCGGAATAATTTATCGGGCATCGGCGGGGTTAAAAGACCGGGAATTGTGCATCGCATTGATAAAGACACCAGCGGTCTTTTGGTGGTTGCCAAAAATGATTTTACTCACCATGGATTATCCGAGCAGTTTTTTGTTCACAGCATTGAACGCACTTATTATGCGATTGTTTACGGGATTCCCAATCCTTGTTGCGGCGTTATTCGGGCAGATATTGCCCGCAGCCGTTTTGACCGCAAAAAAATGGCAATCGTTACCAACGGAGGCAAACACGCCGTAACCCATTATCAAACGCTGTCTTCTCACGGCGGGGCAGTAAGTTTGATAAAATGCAATCTTGAAACCGGACGCACTCACCAAATCAGAGTTCATTTATCCTCAATCGGGTGCAACCTTATCGGCGACAAGGTTTATGAAAAATCCGGCAAAACGCAGATAAAAGGGTTGCCTTTGGAATTAAAAACGCTTATCAACAATTTTCCAAGACAAGCTCTGCACGCTGCCTCTTTGGGATTCATACATCCGAGAAGCGGACAGAAAATGCAGTTTTCATCGGATATTCCCGCCGATATGCAAGAAATTTTAGAACACTGCGAACTTAAAATATAATCTAGCCTATAAGTTGAATACTTTATAATATGTTCCTCATCAGTTGATAAAGAGGAGCTGTTTTTATTATGAAGAATTTAGCATACATCGGAAACGACGATTTTTCCCCCGAAGTCAATTTAACCCGTTATCTGCAAAACATCCGCCGCTTTCCGATTTTATCGCCGGAAGAAGAATATGAACTTGCCAAGCAATACACCAAAACCAAAGACAAAAAAATTGCCCACAAACTTATCACTTCGCATTTGCGTTTGGTGGTTAAAGTCGTTTCCAAATTCAAAGGTTACGGACTGCCTGCCGCCGAGATGATTTCCGAAGGCAATATCGGACTTTTATATGCTATTGATAAATTTGACCCCGACAAAGGTTTTCGTTTTTCAACCTATGCTTTATGGTGGATACGAGCCGCCGTGCAGAAATATGTTCTAAACTCTTGGTCGTTGGTTAAAATCGGCACCACCGCCGCTCAAAAAAAACTCTTTTTTAACTTGAGAAAGATGAAAAACCGCCTTAATTTAACCGATGATCGTGAATTATCGGAAGATATTTTAAAAAATATCGCTTTGACCTTGGATGTCAGTGTTCAGGAAGTTACCGATATGAATACAAGGTTGAAAGCTCATGACGGTTCGCTCAATATTACGATTGACAGCAATTCCGACACCGGCAGTGAGCTTTTGGATTTTATTGCCGATTCAAAACCCAATCAGGAAGAAGTTTTGAGCCGCAGCGAAATTATGAAGCAACGCCGCAAGCAATTTGTCAAGGCTCTTGAGTGCTTAAATCAACGCGAAAAGGATATTTTATTTAAACGGCGATTGAGCGAAAAATCAATAACTTTGGACGATTTGAGCAAATATTATGCCATTTCCAAAGAGCGTGTCCGGCAGATAGAACTAAATTCCATCCGCAAAATCCGCAATCAAATTATGCAATAAGTTGAGGTTGTTTTTTGTTGTTTTGCTCCAATATCCTAAAATGAAAGGAGAAAACAATGCCTCAAACCAACAACCGCCGCCGCGGAATTTCCAACGAACTCCGCGAACCTGATTACCACGACACCGCTTGTATGTATGACGATATGACCGGTCTTATCAGCTATTATCTCTTTGAGGACAGATTACAAACTGCCCTCAACTATGAAACACATAAAGACATCCGCATTAAACGAAGCAAAATTGTTGTTGTCTGCATAAATATTGACAATATCAGTTATTTTGATGAGCCGGAAATGATTATACGCGAAATGGCGGCACGGATGAAAATTTATTTTCCGCTTAACTATACGATTGCCCGCGGCATACGCTATACTTTTTGGGTGATGATGCCCTCTCTTTCTTCTTTTGAAGAAATAGATATCGAACTGGGCAAAATCCGCACTATTTTCCGCACGCCCCTCAAAAACAACGAACGTGCATTAACAAGCATCGGAGTAAGTTTTTATGACGGGGAGGATATTAAAGCCAAAGGTTTGGTTGAACAAGCCGTGATTGCCTTGCAACGTGCGCAAACTCAAGGCGAAAACAATATGCTGTTTTATTCGCGCAATTAGACTTAAAACTAAAGGCTTTCTTTGAGAATTTTTTAAAGAAAGCCTTTGTCCTTTTATCTTGAGTAATAGATATTGTCTTTATAGTTTTTAACATAATCGCGGTAACGTGTGCGGACTTTTTTCATTGCGGCACGGCGATCTGCGACCTCCGACGAAAAATCGTGCCGACGGTGGAACTCCGCCATTTCATCATCATGAACATGAACACCGTGTTTGAAACACCACGCCTTAATGCCGGTATTGAAAGGATTGTTGCCGGGGTTGGTGAAAACAACGCCCAGTTTATCGGGACCGATAAAGTCCAAATCCCGCACTCCGCACCGTTTTAACACCTCACCGACATTACGGGCGCAATTATTAGTGATAAAATTATATTTTTTATCGCCGTATTTAATATTGTGTCTTATCATCTCGCGGATGATTTTCTGCGGATTGATTTTAAGTCTGCTCGGATATACAAAATAGTATTCCGAAAACTTTTTATATTTGTTGTATAACGGGTCGGTGTGAATCGAGGGGAGAAGGCGGTTTACGACCTGATCTTTATACTGCATACAAACATGCCCCACCAGTGCCGGTCCCTCAATCGGAATAATGGAAATAACAATCGGTTCTTCCGCCAGCAAATCAAGTTTTCCTTCCGAATTGCGAGGAATGCGCTCTGAAACATCACCCCTTCCGCGTAAAACCACGCCGTCCTCTTCATATTCCTGATTGACCGGACAACGTCTTTCGGCATAGCAACGAGTACCGTTATATAAAAATTCCACTTCGGCAGGCTCTCCCCTTTTGCGGGCGGCAATCGCCGTAAGGCGCGCCTTTTGTTTTGCCTCCTCATAGCTTGCGGCTTTGATTTCTTTTAAGTTGGTATGATAAGGATTGAGCCTTGAACGGCGAAAAGCCGTAAAGAGCTTGGAAGCTTTAATATCATACCAAATTGCTTTTAACCACTTGAAAGCTCGGCGTTCTTCTCTGAAGACTTCAGGTATTTCTGGCATATTATTTCTCTGTTATTATTTTAATCAACCGCATTGATTATAACCCGAATCTGTTTTTTGTCAATAAGCTTGACAAAAAATATAGCAATAAAGTTAAAAATTTGCTTATTCAAATAAATTTTTGCTTTACATTGCCGATTTTTTGTGCTAGGTTGACTTTGAAGTGAACGAAAAATCACTTTGAGGTGTAGCTACCTCTTGCGGGGTGTCCAACAAGACACAAAATTACTTCTAGCCGTTTATGGTTGGAAGGCAGGGAAATATAAAGAATACCCTGCACTGTTCCTCGCAACAGTAGCTAACTTCCAGCCACCTCGTCTGTTCATCGGGGTGGTTTTCTTTGTTAACAATAGATAAGGAAGTTTAGATATGAAAAATTATATTTTAATGCTCGGCATTGCCGCGGTGTCCATAGGCAGTTACGCCGCATACGCCAGTAACTCCGCCACAATGACCGTTACCGCGACCATAGCCCATGATGTGAGCTTGAGTGTTACTCAAGATATAGACCTTGGCACAATCACTATCAATCCGGCTTATACCGGAACGGATACAATGTGGAATTACAGTGATTCGGGGACAATAGATTCTTCTAAAGGGGCAACTGTTTCCGCATCCAACGCAACGGCAGGTACTTTTACTGCCAATATTCCCAACCCAACTGCTTGTAATGGAAAGAGTTCGAAGTGCGGAGGACTATCACTTCCAAATCTTGGCCTTATTTTCAACGTCTTTGGCGGAAGTGACAAGAACACTGCTTGCGCCTTTTTTTTGAAATATAGTGGGAGTGAAAACATCTTTATTGTTTCTCCTAAGGCTTGTACGATAAAAGATGTGTCTAAAGTCACCACCGGTGAGTACGAGCAGACATTTATTATTAACTACACCGCAAGTTAGATAAATCCAGCAAATATCTCCCGATAGACTGTCGGGAGATATTTTTTAATTTTATTCAAAAAATTTATTAAAATCCGGGGAAAAACTCAATTCAAAGTTCCAATCGCCGCCGTGATCTTCATCATATTTATTATGGCGGAGTGCCACACCATAGGCAACTTTTGCCACAATATTATACGGCAATCAAATGCGTAAACCGGGAGAGCAAAAATCGCTGTTGTTAAAATCCGCCGCGCAGTTAGCAAGAGCTTCAAGCTCGAGCTTACGGAGCAAGATGAACTCCTGAAAGGAGTTCGAGCCTCTTTCATATTTTGCAAAACAGAGGCACTGCATTAAAACAGTGCCTCTGCTATAAATTGGTGGAGCTAAGGAGGGCTCGCAGAGCAAAAACAATCCTCAAGGATTGTTTTTGCCGAGAGCGATAGCGATTGTTAGCAAGCGACTTGCCGACAGGCAACAAAGCGCGCTTACAATCGGCTTGACCGATGCGCAGTTAGCAAGAGCTTCAAGCTCGAGCTTACGGAGCAAGATGAACTCCTGAAAGGAGTTCGAGCCTCTTTCATATTTTGCAAAACAGAGGCACTGCATTAAAACAGTGCCTCTG
>JAFUYI010000086.1 GCA_017470585.1 Alphaproteobacteria bacterium
AAAGGAAGTTTAGATATGAATAAATATATTTTATTGACTGCTGTTGCCGGAGTTGCTTTGGGTTCGTACTGCGCCTATGCCTCCAACTCGGCAACAACGACCGTTACTGCCACAATAGCTCACGATGTCAGCTTAACCAAAACCGGTGATATAAATCTCGGCACAATTACCATCAACCCGGCTTATACGGGAGATACAACAAGATGGGAGTATAGCGACTCGGGGGTAATCAGTTACACCAACCAAGGTGCAATTGTTTCGGCACCCAATGCCACAGTCGGCACTTTCACCGCCAACATTCACCATCCTGATACTTGCGATGCGCCAATTGATTATTGCGAAGGGTTGAGTGTTGAAGGAAATAAAGGAGAAGGTATTGCCGATCTTTTTGGCGCATCTAATAGTGATATAAATGGCTGTGGATTTTATATTTTATACAGCGGAACCAAAAACAGTTTTAAGGTGTTTCCTGGTGCTTGCCTTATAGGCGATGTATCCTCCGTTACCCCCGGTGAGCATTCCGGCACATTGACTATCCAATATACACCCGAGTCGTAATTAAAATAATCCGACTATCTAACCCTGCGGAATCTTAATCCGATTCCGCAGGGAAAGCCTTTGGGGCAATTATCCCGCAACCACAACCATAGCTTCGCGCAGAAGACGACCGTTAATCATATATCCGGTTTGCAATTCGGCAATAATAGTGCCTTTTTCTTTTGTGGCATCTTCAACCTTTTGCACGACCTGATGGACGGCAGGATCAAAAATCTTACCCATTGAGTCAATTTTGGTAATACCGAATTTGTTTAATACCTTCATTAACTCCTGCTCTGTTAATTCCACACCTTTTTTGAATTGCTCCATTTGCTCAATATTATCGCTTGCAGCCGCCTCCAAAGCGCGATGCAGATTATCGGCAACGCCTAACAATTCCTTGGCAAATGAAGAAACGGCATATTTAGAGTTTTTCTCCAACTCTTGCGCACATCTTCTTTTGGTGTTTTCAAGTTCGGCGCAGGCACGCAGATACTCATCGCGTAAGCTCATAATATCCTTTTCAAGCCGCGCGATTTTCTCATCTTTGGCGTTATCTTCCGCCTCATCTTGAATCAGTTTTTCATTTTCAATTTCAATATCAGGATTTTCCTGTTTTTCTTCATCAATGTTTACCGTTTTGTGAAAATTCGCATTATTTTTGTGCTTTTTCATTTTTTCCTCTTTAAGTTCTTGACAAAAGCTTATATATTTTACTTAATTAGTAATGTAGTGACTAAAAAATAACAAGTCAAGAGCAGATTTGAGGATGTTCTTAATCAATTGTTAAAACTATAACCGTAACCTGATCTTGATTATTTTGTCGTAAAGAGAGATTAACGCTATGAACTCCGATACTGCCGCAGGATTAAAAGACATTTTGTGCAAAACGCTGCCCAAAGATTTTAACAAAAAGAAAAATTTTGTTTCTTTCGGAGCTGTTAACAACCCGCTTCTCTCGGAAATTCAATCATTGGGACGGAAACAGTGCCTCGGCCGGCAGGAGTGGCACCAAATTGATAAGATTAAGGCATGGATGATAAGTGCTGAAACCGCCACATTTATGAAGTGGGGCGGGCTGGGAATGGTTGCTTCCGAGATGCCTGAAGCTTTTAATTCCCGCTTTTCGGCAAACGGGGAGAGTATCGCGATTGTTACCCCGATGTATATCGGCGACACCGGCAAGAAAAAAGCCTTTTTGGATGGTAATGTTTATCACGGAGCCGAAAAGAAAGAAGTCAATGTTAATAAAATTATGACGCTCAAAGTTTCCTTTGCCGGAGACGGTGAAACAATCAAAAACCATAATGTTGCCGTTTATACTGCCTTTTTAAACGGTACAGATTACATTTTTCTTTATAATGAACGCTTTTTTTCTATAACCCCCGGTGTAAAAAATAATCCGGCGCAAGACGGTTGTTATGTCTTAAATGAACACAATATCAACGAAGTTGAAAGATTTGCATTTTTTTCCAAGGCGGTTTATGAGCTTATTTGCGAACTTAACATAAAAAGCAATAAAAAAATTCCAACTCCCAATGTATTGGTAGCAAATGATTGGCACAGCGGAGCCTTATCGGGACTTACCAAATATCTCTCGCCGCTGCGTGCAAAGGCCGGAATAATTGACCTTAAAGCAGCCGAAACCATAAAAAATATTCCGGTTATTCATTTGGCGCATCACTTGGGGTATCAGGGATGGGATTATGAAAACACCGCCCGTATTCTCAATTCGTTATACGGAGAATTTGCCGCCCCGATTTTTAAGAATGCCAAAGCTATAAAAAACAGCAATCCTCGCGCACTCAATACTTTGATAGTATATGATTGCTATAACCAGTCATCGTGTAATTTTCATCTTGCCGACCGTGTGGTTACGGTATCGAAAAACTATATGGAGGAAGTCTCGAAAGAACTTGATTTCGGTCTTGATTTCCGTGACATCTTAAAAATCCGTAAGGATCACCGCAATTTTTTCGGCATTGTCAACGGTTATGAAAAGAAACTCATCGCGCCGAATTTGCGCAAGATTGAACACTTAAACGATGTTTTTGCTCCCTTTAAGTTTGCTTTTTATGATGAAAATGATCTCCAAGGCAAGCTCAAAAACAAACAGGAACTTATCAAGCTCTTGTCAAGGCTTGCCAACGATGATGAATTTAAGAACAAAGTTATCCCTCTTGTTGATATTTATAAATTTGACGAAATAAAAATAAGAGAAGAAAGAATCGTCAAAACTCCGATAATTTGCGCCACCAGCCGCTTGGTTGAACAAAAAGGCTATGATATTGCCGCTCAATCAATTATTGATTTGGCAAACAGATTCAGCGAGTTAAAAAATATCGAGCCGCCGATTTTCATTTTAGGCGGTGCGGGAAGCAGTGATTATTTCGCGCATTTAACCAATCTCAAAGATAAAATTCAGGCAACGCACCCAAAAATCGGCAAGCGGATTTTTGTTTTCAGAGGTTATCAGGATGATTTTGCTTACAGTATTCAGCTAGCCTCCGATTTTTATATGATGCCTTGCCGCTTTGAGCCTTGCGGATTGACACAAATGGAAGCAATGGCCAAAGGCGCGTTGCCGGTTGCCATGTCAACCGGAGGACTTGTTGACACCATCATTGACGGCGAGGACGGATTCAGAACAAAAGTTTTCTTTTCACCGAGCAAACGTCGGGTTTATGGGGATAATTTGAGCGCACAGCGATTGAAAAATAATGTTAATGCCTATACGGAAACCTTGAGAAACGCCTTGAAAACTTTTTATTGGCATCATGAAAAAATTGTCCGTATGCGCTTGCAAGCCATGCACAAAGACTTTGGCTGGAATGTGGAAAACGGCAGTATAAGCAAGTATTACAGATTATTTAAGACCGGACATATTTAAGACTTGAAAACTTGTTTTTTTTACTTGTAAAGACATTGTTTTGCCGTTATTGTACAGATATTGATTATTTTCAATTAAATGAGGAGATACCATGAGTGATGCTAGTGTTGCCGCGCAGATCGCCGCCAAGTGGCGTAAAAAACGCGGCTCTTTGATTATGGCTTTGCACGAACTTCAGGATATTAAGGGATATGTACCGTGGAATGACGCTCTCGAATTGGCGCAGGCTATGAATATCCCCTTGGCAAGGATTTATGAAGTTTTGACCTTTTATAACTTCTTCAAACTTGATGCTCCCGGTAAGGCTGTTATTTCGGTATGCACCGGAACGGCCTGCTATTTGAAAGGCAATGACAAGACATTGGAAGAGTTTAAAAAACAACTCGGCATCAGCGAAGGCGAAAGCACGCCCGATCGTATGTTTCACTTGCAGTGCGTGCGTTGTGTCGGATGCTGCGGTCTGGCTCCGGTATGTGTTGTCAACGGCAAGACATACGGACGTGTCACAACCGGCGATGTCTCCAACATCATTGCCGAATGGCGCAAAAAATTTGAAGAAGAGGAGTAAGCAATATGGCTGATATGAGCGAAATTGAAAAAAGATTTGACATCCACGAAATCGCCAAGAATAAAAATCAGGATTTAGATCGCTACCAATGTACAATTTATTGTTGCCATTCAACAGGATGCAAATCTTCGGGCAGTGATGACATTTTGGATTTAATGCAAAAAGCTCTTGAAGAACATGACCTGCAAGGAAAAGTCCGCATTGTTGCCACCGGCTGTATGGGACTTTGCGCCCAAGGGCCGTTAATCAGGGTTGAAATCAAAGGGCAGAAAGACGTTTTATATAAACGCGTGGAACCGCTGATCTCGCGTATTATCATAACCGAACACGTTATTCCGGCATTAAAACTTGAGGAAGGGCAAGAATTTGTTTTGCCGGACTTTTTGCAAAAATACATTTTGTCTTTGGAATTGCCCTTTTTCCAAAAACAGGAAAAAGTCGTTTTGAAAATGGCGGGGCATCTCGATCCCGAGGATATTCAGGAATACATTGCAAGCGGAGGCTATCTGGCTTTGGAAAAAGTTTTGAAAACCATGACCCCGCAGCAAGTAATTGAAGAAATCAAAAAATCAGGGCTGCGCGGCAGAGGCGGTGCCGGATTCTCTACCGGTATGAAATGGGAATTTGCCTCACGCGTTAAGGCCGAAGATGATAAATTTATTATCTGTAACGGCGATGAGGGCGACCCCGGAGCCTATATGGACAGAAGTATTCTGGAATCCAATCCGCACTCGGTTATTGAGGGAATGATGATTGCCGCTTACGCCATAGGCGCAACCGAGGGGTGGTTTTATATCCGCGCCGAATATCCTTTGGCGGTTGAGCGTGTTGAAAAAGCCATCAAGGCATGCAAAAAAACACGTCTTCTCGGCAACAATATTATGGGAACGGATTTTAGTTTTAATATTGACATCAGATTAGGTGCCGGAGCTTTTGTCTGCGGAGAGGAAACCGCGCTTATCCACTCTATCGAGGGCAAACGAGGCACACCGCGCCCAAGACCTCCGTATCCTACCGATAAAGGTTTATGGGGAAAACCGAGCTGTATCAACAATGTTGAAACACTTGCCAATATTTCCTCAATCATCTTAAAGGGTGCCGATTGGTTCTCCTCGTTCGGTACGGCAACCTCAAAAGGCACGAAAGTTTTTGCTTTGACCGGACAGGTTGAACACTCCGGTTTGATTGAAGTTCCGATGGGTACCACCATCAACGAAATAGTCAATGAAATCGGCGGCGGTGTTCCAAACGGCAAGAAACTTAAAGCCGTTCAAACCGGAGGTCCTTCGGGCGGTGTAATTCCTGTTGAGTATATCAATCTTCCGCTTTGCTATGAAGAATTAAAGAAAGTCGGTTCTATTATGGGTTCTGGCGGTATGATTGTTATTGATGAAAGCTCCGATATGGTCGATTTGGCAAAGTTCTATCTTGACTTTACGGTTGATGAGTCGTGCGGAAAATGCGCACCGTGTCGAATCGGCGGCAAACAGATGCTGTTGCTTTTGGAAAAAATCAGTAAAGGCAAAGCCTCAAAAGAAGATATTAACCAACTGCAGGAAATCGCCGGAGCTATGCAGAAAGCATCTCTTTGCGGACTTGGTCAGACAGCACCCAATCCGGTGCTTTCAACCTTGCGCTTTTTCGGCGATGAGTATGAAGCCAAAGTTGCCAAAAAATAAAATAGAGGAGCTAAAGATATGGTAAAATTAAAAATTGATAATCAAGAAGTTGAAGTTCCTGCCGGCACCTCTGTTTTGGACGCGGCCCGCAGTGTGCAAATTGAAATTCCCACACTTTGCAATCATCCCGATGTTAATCCTTCGGCCGGTTGCGGAATGTGTATTGTCAAAATCAACGGACGCATTATGCGTTCCTGTTGCACTCCGGTTGCCGAGAATATGGAGGTTATCACCACCGATGCCGAACTTTTTGAAACCCGTCGTATGGTCTTGAAACTTATCTTGAGCAATCACCCTAATTCCTGCCTCTCCTGCGTAAGATCGGGAGCCTGCGAATTACAGGAAATGGCCAACACTTTTAATATTGTTGATGCCCCGCTGCCCAATCTTACCAAGCGTTATGACATTGATGATTCAACCAAAGCGGTTGTTTTGGATAATTCAAAGTGCATTTTATGCGGCCGCTGTGTTGAGGTTTGCCAAAATCAGCAAAATATCTGGGCGTTGAGCTTCCTAAACCGCGGTCTTGCAACACGGATTATGCCCGCTAACGGTATTAACCTTGCCGACAGTCCCTGCATCAAGTGCGGGCAGTGTTCAGCGCATTGCCCGACCGGAGCCATTGTTGAATATGATGACACCGCTAAAGTTTGGGAAATGCTGCGCAATCCCGATTTATATACGGTTGTTCAGATTGCTCCGGCAGTAAGAGTTGCCATCGGTGAGGAATTCGGTTTTGAATTTGGCAAAAATTTAACCGGAAAAACCTATGCCGCACTTCGCCGTATGGGCTTTGATAAGGTTTTTGACACCAATTTCGGTGCCGATTTGACCATAATTGAAGAAGCAACCGAGTTTGTCCGCCGTTTCACCAAAGCTCCGGAAAGTCTGCCGATGTTTACATCATGCTGTCCGGCATGGGTTGATATGTTGGAAAAATTCAATGCCGATATGATCCCTAACTTCTCAACCTGCAAATCTCCGCACGAAATGGTCGGGGCAATGGCAAAAACCTATTTTGCCGATAAGGCGGGAATCGATCCGGCTAAAATCCGCGTTGTCTCGGTTATGCCTTGTACCGCCAAAAAGTGGGAAATTTCCCGCAGTGAAGATATGAAATCTTCCGGTTATCAGGATGTTGATGTTTCAATCACCACCAGAGAGCTTGCCAAAATGATTAAACAGGCTGGTATTGACTTCCGCAATATTGCAGACGAGCAAGCCGATAATCCTCTGGGTGAATACTCCGGAGCCGCCACTATTTTCGGAGCTACCGGCGGCGTTATGACTGCGGCTTTGCGCACGGCTTATTTCTATATTACCGGACAAGAGTTGGCAAAACCAGAATTTAAGGATATTGAAGGTCTTGAGGGCGTAAAAGAAACCAAAGTTACCATCGATGGAGCCGAGGTTCGTATTGCTGTTGCTCACGGTGTCGGCAATGTGGAAAAGATTTTAGATTGCATTCGTGAAGCTAAAGAAAAAGGTGAAGAATTGCCGTATCATTTTGTTGAAGTTATGGCGTGCCGCGGCGGTTGTGTCGCCGGTGGCGGACAGCCTAGAGTTATCGGCGGTGAATACGCTAAACCTTACGGCATAACCGATAAAATCCGCGAACTACGCGCCCGCGGCTTGTTTGATGAAGATGAAAATGCCGCTAACCGCTTATCGCATCATAACAAGGAAATTCAAACCTTGTATGAGGAATATATCGGCGAGCCGAACGGCGAAAAGGCGCATCATCTGCTCCATACGCATTATACACCGCGTCCGATGTATAAAGGCGAAGAAGACTGAATATAACGGGCGGGGATTAACACCCCGCCCAAAGTTTTTTTATTCCGGATAGTAATCGATCGTTAAAGTATGGATATGAGTTCCGTAGGTAACTTGAGAAATAGTGCCAATTCCGCACTGTTCGGGAAATACTTTAAAAGTGTTTGAACTTCCACTGTATTTAAAAGCAAAATCACAATAGTTATCATCGCCACCTCCACCAAAGAAATCAAAAACTTCACAGCTACTATTGCCGACAATTTGCAATCCGCCGCATTGAGAATTCACCTTATCACAAGCAGATGGATTAGGTATATTTGCAGTAAAAATGCCAACAGCAGCATTAGGTGCTGAAACAATCGCTCCTTGATTATTAAAACTGATTATTCCCGAATCGCTATACCCCCATTCTGTGTCATATCCTATATAAGCAGGGTTAATGGTGATTGTACCAAGGCTTAAATCTTGAGTAACAGATAGACTCACATCATGGGCAATTGTGGCAGTAACGGTCATAGTTGCCGAGTTTCCGGCGTATGCGCAATAACTGCCAAGGGCGACGCCCGCAACGCCTAACATTAAAATATAATTTTTCATAGTTTAACGTCCTTTTCATATTAAAATTTAAGATGAAAAGCTGCACCAATGAAACTCAAGAGGCGCAGCCGGATGTTAGAAACTATAATACACAATAGTCCCGCATATTAAGCTTGGACAGCATATTCTGCGGGCATCCGGCTGCATAAAACCAGACTGCCGATTTATGTTCCGGCATAAACAGTGTATTAGAGGCTTCTAAACCCCAAAGCGAGAATCACCCGCTCTAAAATTAAGTTAACATACCGTTTGTTTTGAATCAAGCAAAAATTAAAAAAATGAAGAATTTTATAGTTTTTTATTATTCCCTGAACTCCCACTTTATCGTCCTGAACTTGTTTCAGGACCTCAAAAAAAAGACGCTGAAACAAGTTCAGCTCCCTTTTCTTTTTATGTCAATTGCCGGACTTGACCCGGCAATCCAGGTCTATAATTTAGCAAATTGTTTTACCTGGACGCCGGATCAAGTCCGGCGTGACATAGAAAGGGAGTACGCCGAAGAAATATGCGGCGTGACATAGGGGGAAAGATGCCGAAGAGATGGGAGAACGGAGGCAAAAAAAGATGCCGAAACAAGTTTGGATAACACTGGAAAAGTGAGGATAAACGCCAGTTTTTGTCGTCCATTCCTCCCCCTCCTTATGTGCTGAACTCACCCCCAATTGTCGTACTGAACTCCAATAAAGGAGCTCAAAAAACGAAGATAAGAAATAAGGAAGCAAAAAATAAAGTGGAAAAGCGATAAATAAGCTTGATTTAAGGAAAGGTGTATGATGATG
>JAFUYI010000087.1 GCA_017470585.1 Alphaproteobacteria bacterium
TCATAAGAGCTTAATCAGCCTGAAAGACTTAGTATTGTTGATGTCTAGGCTTCCTGAAATTTATAAGAGTTCGAATTTGGATGAAAAACGCAAGATTTTAAAATTGATTTTTTCGAACATGCGAATGAATAGAAAAAATCCTTTATTTTCAATAAGAAAGCCTCTTGAGATTATCCTCTCAGGGGGCTTTAATCAATTTTGGCTGGAGTGGCAGGATTCGAACCTACGAATGTCGGCACCAAAAGCCGATGCCTTACCACTTGGCGACACTCCAATCATTAAGGCAAGCTGCAGAATCTGCAGACATCGTTTATTTACACTAAAAAAATATATATGGCAAGTATTTTTTTATAAAAATCATATTTTTTTTAAAATTCTATGCAAAAACAAGCCGTTTGTACCAAAAAAATACTGTCTGTTCTTCTTTTGCGCTGTGAATTATTGGCAGTAAATCCTCTTTCTTAAAAACATATTTTTACAATATACAAGCCCTTATTTTAAGCCTTACGGCAGAATTTAGGCAATAATATTCGGAGTGATTTTAGCTTCAACGCGGGCGATTTTCTTTTTAACACCGCTACGCAAAGCGTTGAGCTGTTTGGCTTGGGTGAAATCAATCATATTATTGCGAGCCACCAGATGTCTTATGTCGGCACAAACCCGTCTTTCCTCCAACCGCAATTCACAAAGCTGCTGTTGAAGTTTCATGATATTATCACCTTTAATCATATTCCGTCCATCTCCGTAGTTTAAGTTATTTTCTTCACAAAAATTCTACTTTTGTAAAATTTATGTTGAAATATAACACATTTATGGTAATAAAGCAACAATAATTTTAAACATTTGCAGGAAATTAAGATGAGCAATAAGAAAAGAATCGGTATTTTAACCAGCGGCGGTGATTGCGCCGGACTTAACGCCGTTATCCGCTCCGTTGTCAATGCGGCTTCCCTAAAGGGTTGGGAGGTTTACGGCATAAAATTCGGAACTGACGGCTTGACCAATCGACCGTTGCAATATGAAATTCTTACTCCGGAAAATTTTTCCGATTCTCCGTGGCCGCGGTTGAGCGGTTCCTATCTCGGTTCGCTTAACAGCGGAGTTAAATTGGAATCCATGGAAGAATTGTCAAAACGATTCGGCGAGGGAGCAAGAGAATTGGAACTGGAAGCGTTGGTGGTTATCGGCGGCGACGGCTCAATGAATATCGTAAGTAATTACTGCCACAAAGCCGGAATTAAAATGGTCGGTATTCCAAAGACGATTGACAATGACACTCCGATTACCGATTCTTCGGTTGGTTTTGCCACAGCCGCACAAGTCTGTTGCGAGGCATTGGACAGCCTTATTCTGACTGCCCGCTCTCACAATCGCGCTCTTATTCTTGAGGTCATGGGACGAGATGCAGGACACTTGGCAATGCACTCGGCTCTTGCCGGTATGGCGGATGTTTGTCTGGTTCCGGAGATTCCCTATAAAATCGATTCGATTATTGCCAAATTAAAAGCAATTAAAGCCTCGGGGCGCAATCATGCGTTAATAGTTGTCTCCGAGGGCGTGAAGCGCGAGGACGGCGAACACGTCTCCGCCTCAACCAACAAAATCGGCGAGACGGTTTACGGCGGAATCGGGCAATATTTGAGTGCCGAATTAAACAAACGTTACAAAGAATTTCAAACCAGAGTTACAACTTTGGGACACGTTCAACGTTCCGGACATCCTTTGGCTTTTGACCGCATTTTAGCCACTATGTTCGGAGCCAAGGCGATAGAACTTCTTGATGCCGGTCTGACCAATCGTATGGTTGTTTGGAAAAACAATCATATTGCTGATTATGATATTGACGATGTGGTAAAAGAAGGAACGACTCTGCTCAATCCGCACAGCGATTATGTGAAAGCGGCGCGAGCTTGCGGAATGTATGTCGGCGAAGAATAACTTTTTAACACCCCCGCCGCATTTTTGTACGGCGGGGGATTTTTTTAAATTTTCTTTAACATTAAGAGCTTTTTGTGCCAGTTTAACAATCGAAATGGCAGGAGGAGTGATGGAAAGATATTGTGATCAAGGGATATTTACTGCCAATGCTCCGGATCATAACAACGATTATTTCAGCATATCACCGACAAGCCTTACCTTGGGAAATATAACTATCAGTCATTTTGCTATATTGACAGGAAACGGCGGCAATGATTATGATGTTGATGCGCGATTATCTCACAGCAACGGTGCGCCGGCGGAGGATGATTATACTTTCGATGATATTACCATAACATACCATTCGGAACTATAAAGATGAACAGAGGGGATTTATTCCCCTCTGTTTGCCATTGCTTATATTTCAGCTCGGAGTGTAGTTAATAGTTAAAGTTCCGGTTTTAATTCCGGCATTAACTTTTGACACATCATCTATATGACACCAATCACAATACACCCTAAAAACAGAATTATCTATATATTGAATCCCGAATCCGCATCCGTTGCTTGAGCCGCTTCCACCAAAAAAATTGTCAAGAAATCTGCTGAAATTCCCTGTAATTGATAACCCTTCACAGGATACAGCCGGAGTATAACAAACTCGAGGATTGGGGATATTGGCGGTAAATGTTCCAAGCCTTGCATTATCTGCCGATATAATGGCATCGCCGGATTTAAGCATAAACTCTCCAGTGAGAGCATACCTCCAATATGTGGCTTCTGTTGCCGCCGGATTAAGAACGATTGTGCCGAAATTCATGTCGCCGGTTTTGCTAACATCGATCTCCGTGTTTGCGGCGTGAAAGTTTCCTAAAGTTATTTCGTGGTCGATGGTGGTGGAGATTGCAAAATTTTCGGAAACGGCTACGGCATTGTAGGCAGTGTATGAAACACCGAGTAAAAGTAAAGCTAAAAAAGTTTTATTTGTCATCTAAACTTCCTTTACGGTTTCTTATCTTAAAAAAAGAAACCACCTATTGGGTACAAAACCCTAGAGGTGGCTGGAAGCTGCAAACTGACTATTGGTTCAGCGTGAAGTATTCGGCAAAACCTTATTTCTCCACCTTCCAACCATAAAAAGCAGGAAGAAAATCTTACGTTTTTCTTTAACGCCAATAGAGAGGCTTGCAGGCCTCAAAGTGGCTTTTCGCTCACTTCGATTTTTACCCTAACATAAAAAATCAATAATGTAAAGCAAAAAAATAGAAACCCGCAGAAAATAATCTGCGGGTTTTTAAGTTTTTTAATCGGCATCCTTCCTTCCCTTATGTCACGCCGCACTTGATGCGGCGTCCATCCCTCTACGTCA
>JAFUYI010000088.1 GCA_017470585.1 Alphaproteobacteria bacterium
AAACAAGTTCGACCCCATTTCCTTTTTATGCCGTGCTTGCCCCGATTATCCATTCCCCTCACTGATGTCATCAATCCTGAACTCGTTTCAGGATCTCTAAAAAAAGATGCTGAAACAAGTTCAGCAAGACAAACGGGATGCTGCCCCTCCCGCTGTCATCAATGCCTATTTTTTGCCTCTTTTTTACGTCATGCCTCGAAAGCAACCGTATGGTTGCTTTCGTCAAGGCATCCCCTGAAATTTAAGCACAATGCCTCCCAAAAAACAAAACCCTGCGGAATCGGATTAAAATTCCGCAGGGTGATTTATTCGGATTATTTTAATTACGACTCTGGTGTGTATTGGATAGTTACGCTGCCGAAGTCATAAACTTTAGGAGCAGGAACAACATCATTATACGCCGCCAGACCTGTTACCGCAAATTCATATCCGCTTACATGTTCAATTTGGATATTGACATAAAATTTATTACCATACTCATTGCTATCGATAATTAAACCATACGAAGAATCATTTTCCTCAAATGACAGAACATTCAACCAGTTGTTTGTACTAGGAATATTAGCAGTAAATCGTCCCGCTGTCATAGAACCGGAAATAACACCTTCACTGTCTTCTATTTCACATCTGTCAACAGTGTTAAAGCAATCAACATCACCCAAAGTTTTACTCGGATCAATAGTCATAGTCCAGCTGATATTTCTTGTTACATTCAAGCTCACATCGTGGGCAATTGTGGCAGTAACGGTCATTGTGGCGGAATTGCCCGCGTAGGCACAATAAGAGCCAAGGGCAACACCCGCAACACCAAGTAATAAAATATAATTTTTCATAATTTTCACTTCCTTTTCATATTAAAATTTAAGATGAAAAGCCGCGCTTATGAAAACTCAAAGGCGCGACCGGAAGATGAGAACTATTAAGAGCAATAGTCCTGTGTATTAACCTTAACGGCATATTTCACAGGCTTCCGGCCGCATAATAAATGCTATACCAAATTACGTTTTGATACAAACGACTCTTAAGAGGCTCTCATACCCCAAAACGAGAATCACTCATTTCAAGATTAAATTAACATATCGTTTGGTTTGAATCAAGCAAAAATTTTACACTTTTTGCTTTTCCTTTTTTTACCCCTCTCTCCGTCATGCCACCAATTGTCGTCCTGAACTTGTTTCAGGACCTCAAGATGCCGAAACAAATTCGGCACCCTTTCCTTTTTATGTCAATTGCCGGACTTGATCCGATTATCCATTCCCCTCACTGATGTCATTGTCGGGCTTGACCCGGCAATCCAGGTTTAAAATCGGCTTATTTTTTAACCTGGACGCCGCATCAAGTGCGGCGTGACGTAGGAGAGGAAGCTAAACTCCCCCAATTGTCGTCCTGAACTTGTTTCAGGACCTCAAGATTTCAAAACAAGTTCGACCCCATTTCCTTTTTATGCCGTGCTTGCCCCGATTATCCATTCCCCTCACTGATGTCATCAATCCTGAACTCGTTTCAGGATCTCTAAAAAAAGATGCTGAAACAAGTTCAGCAAGACAAACGGGACGTCCCTTCTTTACGCCGTGCTTGACCCGGCAATCCATGTCTATAAATAAGCAAATTGTTTTACCTGGACGCCGCATCAAGTGCGGCGTGACATAGAAGGGGAGGATACTGAATAGATGACGTAAAGGGGAGAGAACATAAAAAAAGGGAAAAGCAAAAACTTTTAAATTTTTGCTTTACATTGGTAAATTTTTGTGTTAGCTTACAAAATGAAGCAGGGAAAATTCTGCTTTGAGGTGTGAGAACCTCTTGAACAGTGTCCAAACAAGACATAAAATTGCTTTCAACCTTTTTATGGTTGGAAGGCAGGGAAATAAGGTTTGACCAAATACTCTGCACTGTTCTGTTCAACAGTTCTCAACTTCCAACCACCTCTAAGGTTTTAATGCCAAGGGGTGGTTTCTTTTATTAAAGTTATAAAAAACTAAAAAAGGAAGTTTAGATGATGAATAAATATATTTTAATGCTCGGCGTTGCAGGCGTTGCTTTAGGCAGTTATGCCGCATATGCAAGCAACTCGGCGACAATGACCGTTACCGCCACAATCGCCCACGATGTGAGCTTGACCACAATCCGAAATATAAACCTAGGAACAATTACCGTCAACCCAGCGGCTACAGAATATACGGAGTGGGACTACTTCACTTCCGGCAAATACAGTCTTAACTATGGCGATGGTATTGTTTCGGCAGACGATGAAACTGTGGGCATTTTTACTGCTAATATCCCAAATCCTTCCGATTGTGAAGGAATCTACCACTCCTGCGGAGGATTGATCCTTAATGATTCCATTGACAATATCTTCGGCGGAAATGATAATAGCAATATGTGCGCTACGATGTTATCATACAGCGGAACAGAAAATATTTTTAATTTAGGTATAGGTATTTGCTCAATAGGGAAAGGCAAAATTTCTTCTGTCACTCCAGGTGCACACGAAGGAACGATTACCATCTCCTATACGGCAAGCTGAATTAACGAAAAAAGTCCTTGTCAAGAAGCAAGGACTTTTTTTTAGATACAGCTCAAAATTTATTCAGCTTCTTTAGCTTTTGCGGTTGCCGTCAAATCGTCGGCAATACGAGCCGAACGACCGCGCAAAGCACGCAAGAAATAAAGTTTGGCACGGCGAACTTTACCGATACGGGCAACTTCAATCTTGGCAATATTCGGAGAGTACAGCGGGAATACGCGTTCAACACCCTCACCGAAAGAAATTTTGCGAACGGTAAACGAAGAGTTCAGACCGTCATTTTTGCGGGCAATACAAACGCCTTCATAAACCTGAATACGTTCACGATCGCCTTCTTTAACTTTGGTGTGAACTTTCAAAGTGTCGCCGGCTTTGAACTCGGGGAAATTTTTTCCCTCGCTGAGCTTGGCAATCTGCTCTTTTTCAACTTCTTTTAAAATGTTCATAACTTGTTACCTTTTCTTAAAATGTTTGTTAATTTTTATGCTTAAACCCTTTTTGAGTCAAGATATTTTTTCCATAAGTCCGGTCTTCTTTCTTGAGTGGTTTTTATTGATTGTTCTTTGCGCCAATCGGCAATTTTTTGATGATGACCGCAAAGCAGAATTTCGGGAACCGTGCGCCCTTCCCAATCTATGGGGCGGGTATACTGCGGGTATTCCAAAAGATAATCTTCAAAGCTCTCGGATACAATGGAAGAGGCATTTCCCAATACTCCCGGCAGGAGTCGAATAAGAGCATCCAGCAAAATCTGTGCTGCCTGTTCACCTCCGGTTAGAACATAGTCGCCTATGCTTATCTCTTCAATTTCAAAAGCTTCCAAAACCCGCTCATCTATTCCCTCAAATCGGCCGCAGACAATGTTAAGCTCATCATATCCGGCATATTCTTTAACCAAATCTTGGGTTAAAGTCTTTCCTTTAGGACTCATGGCAATAATCTTGCCGCCTTTATAATTCGCTTTTAAGGCACTGCCCAAGACATCGGCACGCATAACCATTCCCGCACCGCCGCCGCAAGGCGTATCATCAACCGATCCGTGTTTATCAAAAGCATAATCTCTGATATTTACGGTCTCCAAGCTCCAAATTCCCTCGGCAAGAGCTTTTCCGGTCAAAGAAGAGCCTAAAAAGCCGGGAAAAAGCTCCGGAAAAATAGTGAAAATTTTAGCTTTCATGGCTTTTTTCATCCTCATCATCCGGGGCAAACTGCATTGAAACCGCATTTACAATAATATAACCATCTTCAATATTGACCGTCGGTACATACTCGCGGTTAAAAGGTATCATTTCAAGCTTGCCGCTTGATTTAACTTTGATTTCCAGAATATCGCCCGCACCAAAGTTATACACTCCTTCAACCTTGCCTGCCACATTGCCCGAGGATAATTCGCGGACCGCTAGACCGACCAAATCTGTCTGGTAGTATTCCTCGTCTTTGGTAAGAGGGGGCAGTGACTTTCTATCGGTAAAAAGCTGTTTGCCGATAAAAGTCATAGCAAGATTTCTATCATTGACACCTTCTATTTTAACTCGCAGTAATTCTTTTGAATGACCGACAACTTTAATCGTGAGAGATTGCCCGTTTTCATCTTCAAGAGGAGAGTATTTGTCAATATCACGATCTCGCTCGGTAAAGCTTTTAACCTTTACTTCGCCTTTGATGCCGTGAACACCGACAATCGCACCTAAACAAATTTTGGACGGGTTACTCATAACTAAAGCTCTATAAAAAAAATTATTCAGCAGAATTAGCGGCCTCGGCAGCGGCTTTGGCGGCCTCTTCTTTGGCTTTCATTCTTTCAACGGCTTTGGCTTTCGGAGCTGATTTCTTCGGCTGTTCGCGGGTTGCCGGAGCTTTTACCAAACCAAGGTTGGCAAAGATTTTTACCAATCTGTCGGTAGGCTGTGCGCCGACACCGAGCCAATATTTTACTCTTTCATCGTTGACAACTACTCTTTGCTCGTGATCTTGAGGAAGCATCGGGTTGTAAGTACCCAATTTTTCAATAAATCTACCATCACGAGGAGCTCTGGAATCGGCCGCTACAATACGGTAAAACGGACGTTTTTTGGAACCTCCCCGAGATAATCTGATACGAACTGCCATTTTATATTCCTTTCTTTTCTAAATTAAAATTCAAGTTCTCGCTCTAATGGCTTAAAGCGGGAACTTACCTCCCATTCCCCCTTTATAGGGGAAACCTTTCATCATCGACATCATAGACGAAATTCCGCCTTTGCCGATTTTTTTCATCATTAAAGCCATCTGCTCATATTGTTTCAAGAGTTTATTGACTTCATGAACTTCCACTCCGGCACCTCGGGCAATGCGTTTTTTGCGCGATGCCTTAATAATGTCGGGATTTGTTCGCTCCTCCAATGTCATTGAGAGGATAATAGCTTCTTGCCGTTTTATCAGCTTATCGCCGATTCCGGCTTCTTCAATCTTGTTTTTAAATTGGGATAACCCCGGAAGCATTGACATAATCCCGCCGAGACTGCCCATTTTTTGAATCTGTCTTAACTGCGCCAATAAATCGTTAAGATCAAAACGGCCTTTCATCATCCGACGCGCAGTTTTATCCGCTTCCTCGCGGTCAATTTTTTCAATCGCCGTTTCAACCAATGTGACAACATCGCCCTGCCCTAAAATCCTGCCGGCAATGCGATCGGGATGAAACTCTTCAAACTCATCAACTTTTTCGCCCGTTCCCAAAAATTTAACCGGAACTTCGGCAACCATTCGCATAGACAATGCCGCGCCGGCGCGCGATGAGCCATCAATACGGGTCAGCACGATACCGGTAACACCGAGTTTTTCGTTAAACTCTTTGGCAACGTTACAAGCATCTTGTCCCATCAAAGCATCGGCAACCAGCAAAGTTTCGATCGGGGCAACAGTTTTTTTAACTTCAATCAGCTCGTTCATAAGTTCACTGTCAATATGGAGTCTGCCTGCCGAATCCAAAATCACGACATCAAAAGCCCCTCTTCTGGCGGCATCAATCGCCCTTTTGGCAATATCAACAGGTTTTTGCCCTTCCACAATCGGCAGAGATTGCACATTGATTTTAGCGGCAAGCTGTTCGAGCTGAATTTGTGCCGCCGGGCGATAAACATCCAGTGATGCCAACAAAACCTTACGTTTTTTAGCCAATATCCTTGCCAATTTGGCAGAAGTTGTGGTTTTGCCCGAGCCTTGAAGTCCCGCCATTAAAATCACGGTCGGCGGGTTGGTATTGAATTTAAGTGCGCTTTCGTCGTCGCCTAAAACTTTTATCAGCTCATCGTGAACAATTTTGACAACCATCTGTCCGGGACGAATCGAACGAACGATTTTCTCACCCAAAGCTTGTTCTTTGACTTTTGAAATAAACTCTTTGACTACCGGAAGCGCAACATCCGCCTCCAGCAAAGCAACACGGATTTCGCGCATAGCATCGTCGATGTCTTTTTCGGTCAAGACACCGCGAGAAGTTATTTTGGCGAATAGCGCGCCCAGTTTGTCAGTCAAATTATCAAACATCGTCCCTCATATAAAAAACTACACGCCAGTGTGCGAACCCTCGCTGACTGACGGCACTCCGCAGAGTGATAAAATTACAATGAACAAACATTGAAATCGTATTTGCAATACATCGTTTTTTTAAGTGTGTCAAGCAAAAAATTTTGCAGTTTTAAAACTTTTTGCTTGTTTTACAATAAAACTTATGTTATACTTTTTCTTGAAACGTACGAGAAGTCGTTTTGGGGTGTAGCAACCTCTTGAACAGTGTCCAACAAGACATAAAATTGCTTTCAGCCTTACTATGGTTGGAAGGTAGGGAAATAAGGCTTGCCAAATACCCTACACTGTTCTGTTCAACAGTTGCTAACTTCCAATCACCTCGTCTGCTAGTCGGGGTGATTTTCTTTTAATGTTAACATAAAAGAAAACTTTGAGAAAAGGAAGTAAAGAATATGAAAAATTATATTTTAATGCTCGGCGTTGCAGGTGTCGCACTTAGTAGTTACGCCGCATGCGCTACTAATTCGGCAACAATGACCGTTACCGCAACGATTGCCCACGATGTAAGCCTTACCAAAACCGGCGACATCAGCCTTGGCACTATCACCATTAACCCAGCTTATACGGGAACAATGACTTTTTGGGATTATAACGATTCGGGTGTAATAAGTTATCGTAATCAAGGTGCTATTGTTTCGGCTCCTAATGCCACAGTCGGCACTTTTACCGCCAATATTCCTAATCCTGAAGCCTGCAGTAATGAAACTTCTGCTTGCGGGGGATTGCAGTTTAGGAATCATAATGATATACAAGACAACTTCTTTGGGGGCGATAATGGTGAAAATCACTGTGATCTTTATATCAAATACAGCGGTACAGGAAACATTTTTAAGGTAATTCCTATGTATTGTACATTAGGAGAAGTGTCTTCTGTTACCCCCGGAGAGCACGAGGGAATGCTTACCATCTCCTATACGCCCAGTTAAGTGAAAGATCTTAGCGGACATTATACAGCTGATTGCTTATAAAGCGGCGGAGATGAGTTGTTTGGTATAGTCCTGTGTGGGATTATTAAAAATTTCTTCGGCTCCGCCGTACTCAACGATTTTGCCGTTTTTCATTACCATAATTTCATCCGACATTGCCCGCACAGCATTCATATCGTGAGATATAAAAATATAACTCATATTATGTTTATCTTGGATTTTTTGCAGCAATTTCAAAACTTGTGCTTGAATAGTTACATCCAATGCCGAAGTCGGCTCGTCCAAAATCAATAATTTCGGTTCCAAAACCAATGCTCGAGCTATGGCTATTCTTTGCCGCTGTCCGCCGGAAAATTGATGCGGATATTTCTGCATATCCTCTTCCTGAAGTCCAACTTCAAGGAGAGATGACAGTATTTTTTTATATATATCTTTTTTTGATAATTTCGGATGGTTAAAAAGCAACCCCTCCCCGACAATTTGCCCGATATTCATTCGTGGATTCAAGGAATTATATGGATCTTGAAAAACAATTTGAATTTTTGAACAAAAATCTCGACGATTTTGCGGTGTAATAAGAGTATTTTCATATATAAAATTTCCGTGGTACTTATTCAATCCCACTAATGCCAGACCTAAAGTACTCTTGCCGGAGCCGGATTCGCCGACAATCCCTAATGTTTGCGCTCTTTTTAATTTGAATGATATATCATTTACAGCATCAATTTGCTGCGTAACTTTGCCCCAAAAATTCTTTTTTAACGGAAAACAAACCTTGATGTTTTGTGCTTCAAGTATAGTCTCATCGTATTTTTTATTATCTGATCTTAATATATTATGCGATGATATTAGAGTTTTAGTGTAATCATTTTGCGGGCGTTCAAATATTTCTCTGACCAAACCGCTCTCCACAATATGTCCGTCTTTCATAACCAAGACCCTATCGGCAATCTTGCGAATCACCGCTAAATCATGGCTGATAAAAATAATCGACATATTAAGTTTATTTTTCAGGCTTATCAATAACTTAATTATCTGTTCTTGAACCGTAACATCCAGTGCGGTTGTCGGTTCATCGGCAATTAAAATTTCGGGATTATTAGCTATGGCCATAGCAATCATAACTCTTTGCCGCTGTCCGCCGGAAAGCTCAAACGGATAAGAAGATATGCGTTCTTCGGGATCAGGGATTTCAACCATCCGCAACAATTTTACTGCCTCGGAAAGTGCCTTGTTCAGGGAAATTTTTTTGTGCAACATAATTGTTTCGGCAATTTGATAACCGATTTTATGCAGTGGATTTAGGGACGACATCGGTTCTTGAAAAATAAAACCGATTTTATTGCCGCGGATATTTTGCAAGGTCTTATTATCTGCGCCGACCAGTTCTTGGGATGAGAGCTTAACGGAACTTTCATTTGAGCATGGAAACAATCCCAATAGAGATAACGCACTTAATGATTTGCCGGAACCGGATTCCCCGACTACTCCCAAAACCTCGCCGCGCTCCAAGTTAAAGCTGATATTATCAACGACCTTGCGAGAGCCGGCAACAATACTCAAGTTTTTTACTTCCAACAGGCTCATTGTTTTGTCTTTCGTGTGTCTAAAGCATCACGAACTCCCTCTCCGATAAAAATCAACAATGTGAGCAATACCGCCAACACCGTAAAAATAGAAATGCCTATCCACGGAGCCTGCAGATTATCTTTGCCTTGGCGTACCAAGTCCCCCAATGACGGATAATCCTGCGACAAACCTAATCCCAGAAAATCCAATGCCGTTAAGGAAACAATCGCCTCGGAAATCAAAAAAGGAATAAAGGTAACCGTTGCCACAACCGCATTAGGCAGAATGTGGCGGTAGATAATGCGCCAATTACTCACTCCCATAACTCGTGCCGCTTTCACAAATTCAAAATTTCTTGTCCTCATAAATTCAGCTCTTACCATACCCGTCAGTGATGTCCACGAAAAGAACAGCAAAATAATGAGTAATGTCCAAAAATCAGGAGCTAAAATACTGGAAACAATTATCAAAATAAATAACTGCGGCATTGAATCCCAAATTTCAATAAAACGCTGCATTATAATATCGGTCTTACCGCCGAAGTAGCCCTGCACAGCTCCGGTTAAAATACCGATTACGGAGGAGGCAAAAATTAAAATAAAAGCAAAAACAACCGACAAACGAATCCCATACAGAATACGGGAAAGAATATCCCTGCCCTCATCATCGGTTCCGAGCCAATGTCTTTTATCCGGTGCCGCAGGTGTCGGACTTTGCATCCGAAAATCAACCGTATTAAAAGAAAAAGGAATTATCGGCATAATCATCCAACCGTTTTTATTAATATTTTCAACGATAAACTCGTCCTTATAATCGGCAGGAGTCGGAAAATCTCCTCCAAAATCTGCATCGGTATAAGTTTTGAATATCGGAAAATAAAGCTTATTTTTATAAGAAACGACTATCGGACTGTCATTGGCAATAAATTCCGCCAAAAAACTTACAACCATCACAACGGCAAAGACAATCGCCGACCAATAGGCTCTTTTATTGGATTTAAACTTATTTTCTCGGTTATTGCTGTGCAACGTCTGCGGCTCCCGTATCGTTTAACGATTTAACTTTTGCCTCCGGTGCAACATTGACTTGTCCTTGCATAATCGTTTGTTTCTCAAGCTTTTTTTCTTCCAAGGGCAGCAATGAGGGTTCTTTTTTGCCCTCCGGGGCAGGATTTTCCTCCGCAGAGGCGGCATTTTTATCTTCGGATAGTTTGCTTATAAGAGACGGTTCGCCTAAAGTCCGATAGTTAATCTGGTTCCATTTGCGCAACCATTCGTTATAGCGGCGGAACGATTTCGAAGCCACATCATTGTTATAGATAACGGAGTCAAGTTTTTTCATAACGGCTTGCTTGGTCGTTTTGGAAAGTCCGGTTTCGTTAAAATCAACACATTTTATATTATTGAAATATTGATTCAAAATATCCGGCACCGAACAAACCGATTTATTGACGGTAAACTTATGATTATCGGAGGAAAATATCGCAAGGCCTGCGGTCTGACGGTTAAGGAAATTGTCCGCAAGTCCTGCATTTTTATCACCCAAAAGGTCATCCATACCATTTAAACCTTGAATTATAATCGTAGTATCATTGAGTTCATCGGCTTTTTGAAGGCTCTGCATAAACTGGCTTAACTTACCGTACAGACACATTGTTTGGTTAAAATAGCTGCTGCGTTTTTCCAAAACATTATTGCGCCCCACCCAAGGACGGTTATTCTTCGGCAACCACGAATCCATATCTTTCAAGCGGCAAACATCGTCATAAACGAACAATTCCGATGGCATATCAAGATATATGAAATAGGCATTATCGCCGCTGTCGCGCATAATATCTTCCAAAACCTTATCAAGTGTTTTAAGCGAATCAACGACATAAAGATTTTTGTAAGACATTCCGAAAACGGGCGTTGTTTCGGGATTATAAAAAGTTTTTAGCCGTTCGTAAATGATTTTGCTCAAACCGTTAAGCCATTCGGTACTTTCAAGCCATTGCACCAAAAGAATTTCCGCCTTTTCAAAAGTTGAATATGAAGAAGACTGAATCATTATCGGATTGATTATTCTCGTAGTGCAACGAGAGGCAATATTCTGATTATTTTGGCGGCAGAGGTTAATCCCGTGTGACTGATAAGAGTTGATGGCATAACCTTTGGATTTAAGTTCATCAAACATCTGCGAATTTTTGATATAAGCTTCAAAATCATTGCGATTCTTAAACTGCCAATAACTCTCTTTCATTACCTGTGTTTGTAAATTATCATATTGATTTTCCGGCACTTTGTAATTGAGAGCATTGGCCGCGTTCAGATAAGGATTACCGGTGCTGACATAAGCATTCGGGAAAAGCTTAAAACCGTATTTAGCATAAAATCCCAGCATAATTTCGCGCAGTTCCTCTCGGTAGATTTTATTAGCCTCGCTGTCCTCAAGTCCGGCAATATATCCGTAAGAGGGGAAATTGGGCAGCATAATATCAATGAATTTCTTACCCTTTTGGGCATCGGAAGGAATAGTTTTAAGGTTTGGAGAATCAATTTTGAACTCCGGTTTTTCGTAATTTTGATGATATAAAACGGCTCCGAAGGCAAAAAGTGCCGAAACAGCGAAGAAAAAACGTATTTTTTTATTGCTGAAAAACAACAAACAGAAAGCTATCACCCCGCCCGCAAGGCAGGCATAAGTGCTTGAATGTCCGGCAGCGGCAAGCGTTAACGTATTGAAATTGGCAAACTGGGCAAACATTGCCGCGCAAAACAAATATACGATACCGGCACTCAAAAGCGAGAGCATAACCGTAAAACCGGAAAGACAGAAATAAACGACAAATGTAATTACGCCGATCACCGCAAGCGAAGAAAAGACTTCCGATTTTAATACCGGAAAAGATTCAAAAATATTACCGGCTGCCGAGGAAACATAAAGTGTAAAATTTATGCCCAACAGGGAAAATCCGATAACGGCAAAAAACAATAAATTCAGCCAATAATTCAAAAACGGATGTGATTTGAATTTACGGCGTTTATATTTTTTCTGCGGTGAGGAAGCAGCAATAGGATCGCGGTAATCGTCCGCCTCATGATCAAACCCCGGTTCTTTGCGTTCAAAGTAATTCATTTTTTTGCCTTTTGTTTTTTTAATATTATCACTTTTTTTAGGGAGTATAACAAAATAAACAGACTTTTAAAGCAAAAAACCCCAAGATTGCACAATCTTGAGGTCTTTTTTTTGATAAATAAGGTTATTATCTTGAGTAAAACTCGATAACCATATTCGGTTCCATAATTGAAGCATAAGGAACATCTTCAAATTTCGGAACGAAAGTATATTTAGCTTCCATCTTCTTATTATCCACTTCAAGATAAGCCGGAACTTCATGAAGAGTGGATTCGATAGCGGCAACAACCATATTCATCTGCTTGGCACGTTCAACGACCGAGATAACATCGCCGACTTTAACCATATAAGAAGGGATATTAACTTTTTTGCCGTTAACCAAGATATGACCATGGTTAATAAATTGACGCGAAGCAAAGATTGTCGGAACAAACTTTGATTTATATACCAAGTTATCCAAGCGCGACTCCAAAATACCGATTAAGTTTTCGGCAGCGTCACCGCGGCGGCGAATAGCTTCGGCATAATATTTGGCAAACTGTTTTTCGGAAACGTTGCCGTAGTATGTCTTTAATCTTTGTTTAGCCTGTAATTGTGTGCCGTAGTCGGTTAATTTCTTTCTTCTGGCACCATGCTGACCGGGACCGTATTCGCGTTTTACGAAAGGACTCTTCGGATCGCCCCACAGATTGGCATGCAGGCTGCGATTGGTTTTCTTTTTAGCTTTTACAATACTTTTCATAAGATATATCCTATTATATTTGTTTTAGTTTATTGTCCCGATAGTTTTTAGCTTTCAGGGTAAAAAGACTGCAAGCTAAAACGGGATGCATAGCATCCGCATTCTCGGAAGTATGGGCAGTATAACCTATAAAAAAAAATATGCAACATTTTTTTCATTTCATCAGGATTTTTTTTAATATCAGGAAAAAACAGCTTGATTTGCAATAAAAAGTATGATAGCTTGAATTTGAAGTGAGCGAAAAGCTACTTTGGGGTGTCTCAACCTCTCACAAATTGTCCGTAAAGACATAAAACTACTTCTAACCGTATTATGGTTGGAAGGCAGGGAAATAAGGTTTACCAAATACCCTGCACTGTTATTTGTGACAGTTGAGAACTTCCAACCCCCTCGTTTATTTGCCGAGGGGGTTTTCTTTGTTAACAATAGATAAGGAAGTTTGAATATGAAAAACTATATTTTATTATTTGGCGTTGCCGGAGTTGCTTTAGGCTCTTATTGCGCTTACGCCGGAAACTCGGCAACTATGACAGTAACCGCGACCATAGCCCATGATGTGAGTTTAAATGTAACAAGGAATATCAGCTGGACAATGACTA
>JAFUYI010000089.1 GCA_017470585.1 Alphaproteobacteria bacterium
ACGTCGTTAGTCTGTGGGCAAGATTGCCATACTGACAGTTATCTGGGTATTATGCCCGGGAGCTTATAGTGTATGTCCAATAGGTTCGCCTTGAAAGGCTATAAGAGTCATTTAAGAGAATATGATTGTTGAACTCCCGGACACCTCGCTCGAGGTGTCTGTTTTGGTATAAAAAAAGGAGTTAATACCCATGAATAAAATTTTTTTGACCTCACTCTTGCTTGGCGTAAGTTACACTGCCTATAACGCCGCGGCAGTATCCGAAAATTTTGCAATTTCCACCATTATCGACCACGAAATAGTTTTAGGCAACTTCAAATCATCTGCAAGCGATGTAGGAGTGAATGTAAGCCTTGGTGTAGATTTTGGCACTATTGTTATAGATTCAACCAAAAACGGCTATGTTGAAGTAGATTACGAAAATGGTAGACCAATCATTTATGGTGATGTTATTGTAGAAGCGGATTCTCCTCAAAACGGTTATTTTTCAGCCAATATTCCTAATCCTTCAGCTTGTAATGGAAATACGCTTCCCTGTGGTGGTTTGAGTATTTTGGAATGTTCCTTCATAAATGGCGGTGGATGTATAATCCCCGGTATGATGGGAAACACTAACACAGACTGCACTGTCAGAATAAAATATTCAGGCGCGGGATCCCAATTTATAATGCAACCTGATTCTTGCATTGCGGTAAGAGCTTCTGATCTTGTAATCGGCACACACAATAAAAATATTACTATAAGCTATGCGCCGGAAAGTTAAATCCGAATTATAAATCAAATCACAAATACAGGAGAAAATCTAATCAGGCAGGAACAGCTCGCCGCATATACACGGAACCGGCACTCCGGTTGTGAACGGAAAACTTGAAGGCAGCAAGTTAATCCGCCTTGCTGCCAAGAAAGCTGCTGTTTGCGCCGCGACATTTTCCGGGTTTTTAAGAATTTGCAGTTCGGCATTGGGCAATCTCTGTCGTAAAAAACGCATTAAGGTCGGGTTTTTCGCTCCTGCTCCGCAAACATACACATCTTTTATAACTTCCGGCAGGTACAAAGCCATTGAGTAGGCGATTGCCTCGGCAACGAATGCGGTTACGGTTGCGGTGCCATCTTCCAAACTCAAACCTTCCAAATGTTCGGTTTTATGGTTAAACTCCGTTTTATCACATGCCTTCGGCGGAATTTTAGCCAAATACTTATGGTGCATAAGGCTTAAAAGGATTTTATCGTTAATTTTGCCCAAAATCGCCAAACGTCCGTTATAATCGGTATGAAGTCCTCCGTGTTTTGCAACCCAATCATTGATAACCGCATTACCGGGACCGCTGACAAATGCGGTCATTTCACCGCTTGCGCCCAAAAACACAATTTCACTCAAACCGCTGATTTCCACCACCGCTAACGGGCGGGGGTGATTATTAAGCAACGCTTCAAAATAGACCGGAGATAAGGGATACCCCTGCCCTCCGTTCAGCATATCGGCACCGGCCAAATTGCTCACCGCAGGGATTTTAAGAATTTGAGAAAGAATACGTCCGCTCCCCAACTGTTTGGTACGATGAGCGGCCGTATCGTGATAAACGGTATATCCGTCTATGCCGATAACATCAATTTTACTTTCATTTTCTTTGAGGAAATTTGTTATCAATCCGGCGCAAAAATCACTGAACTCATTATCAAGAGAAGAAAATTGATCGGGAGATATTTCCCCACCGTGTAAAATCAAGCTTAATTTTTCCCGCAAATCTTCATCCAAAGGCACATTATAAGCCTTATGAATTTCTTTAACATCCACCCCATCGGTTAGGATTTCGGCTATTTCCACCCCGTCATTTGCGGTTGAAACAGCTATTCCCAAGGCTTTCAATGTTTTTATATTGCTCATTTATCCTCTTTTCTCTTTGAGGAAGATTTTACATCTTAACGGTTAAAAATAATTTAAAAAAAGGCTTCTTATCCTCGCGGGATAAGAAGCCTGATTGAAAGAGTTTACTTCTTCGGGCGAACGGCATAGACATCATCGAGCATAGTCTCTGCAGACTTGTTGATAAGGTCAATGTCCTGTGCATCAAGCTTGCCCAAGGGCGCACCGCTCAAACGGGAGAATTTCTGCCAGTTATCCTTGCCCTTATCGGAAACATAGATTACCGGAGTTTCAACCTTTTCGCGTTTGCCTTTCTGGCGAACGACATCCGTTCTTGTCGCAAAGCAGAGCTGTTCGCCCAGCGGGGACAATTCTTGGTTGCCGTAGCTCAAAACGCCGAACTTGCCGTCTTGCTTGTAAACTATAACCTGCTCCAGCGGATAGAGGTGCATATCGGAGCGGGGACCGACAATCTTCTCACCGGTTGGGAAAAGCCAATAGATCCCGGCCGCGTCGCCCTCCAGGGTGCCGAAGATGAAATGCCCGAGCGAATCGGTAACATTGGCGGAATAGGCGCAGACAGACTTCTTGACATCGCTCATCACCTCGTTGCCGTCGGCATCAAACAAAGCGTAGTCGCCGTAGTTCGGAAGTTGAGCTATGAAATAGCCGCCCTCGTAACGAATATCGGCATAGACAGCCTTGATGATCTTGGCACCATCCGTGGTCTGAACACCCAGAAGTTCCTGACCGTCAACCTTGTCCGTAAATGTTGCATACCCGCTTCCCTCAATAGGCGTAATCTTCGGTACATAATTGCAGGAAGCCATCATCACACACACGCAAGCGAAAATCGCCGCAATAAATAACTTTTTCATAATTAAAAAAATTTAGTTAATAATAAAGGAAAACATAATCATCTTATCACAAAAAATTTTAAATGCAATAGGTAAATTTTGTTGATTTTTATATTTTTTGTGATAAAATGCGCAATCAGTTTGTAACTTTGGATATGGAATATGATTATCGATAGTAGCAACGCTAAACAAAAAAGTATCTTGACAAACAAATACTTTTATCAGACCACCGCTCAAATTATGCGTGATTTTGAGAGCAAGGGCTATGCCAATTCCGCTGATGAAACGCTAAAGGTTATTAACGCTTATCACGATGTCGTAAAGAAAAAAATAAAAAATAATTTCAGTGCCGACTATAATGAGGCTTTTGAAAAAATCGACAACGTTATCAAAACTCTGGCAAACAAAATTTTTTACAACTACGACAAACATAGTTTTGATGAGGCGTATCGCTCGTTTCAGGCTTTTGATCATGTCAACGCGATTATTGAGCGGCAACGCAACAAAAAGGCTTTTGCCGCCGAATAAAAGTGTGTATTATATTTTAGAGAGGTTTTTATGAAGGATATTTCCGTTATAGGCTGCGGACGTTGGGGGACTTTCCTCGGATGGTATGCCGCGAATCGCTGCAAAAAAAACATCGGCAATGTTTTAATGTATGATTTGAAGACTTCACCGAATTTTATTGAACTGCGCGATACTCGCAAAAATGAGTATTTAAGCCTTTCGGATAATATGAGCCTGCATGAGAATTTGCCAGAAATTCTCTCAAACGATACCGTGATTATTTCAATCGGCTGTCAACACTTGCGGGAACTTGCCAAAGAGTTGAACCGCTATCCCTTGGACGGCAAAACTTTTTTATTGGCAATGAAGGGGTTAGAGGCTCCGAGTGCCAAGATTATGCACGACGTTTTCAAAGAGGAAATCAAGCAAAATATCCACATAGCCACCCTTTCAGGTCCCGGACACGTTCAAGATTATATGCGCAATGTTCCGTCTGCCGCAGTTATTGACAGCCTTGAACCTGCCACGCAGGATTATTTGATAAAGCTGTTGCAAAGTGAGCTTATTCGTTTTTATTACGGCAACGATTTAATCGGCGATCAAATCGGGGCCGCATTGAAAAATGTTATCGGTTTAGCCGCGGGAATTTTGGACGGTCTTGAGTGGTACGGCTTAAAAGGTGCCTTAATGGCAAGAGCTCCGATTGAAGTAGGAAGACTTATTAAGCACTTCGGAGGTAATCCGATGTCGGCATACGGTTTGGCACATCTGGGCGATTATGAGGCAACACTGTTTTCCAAGCATAGCCACAACCGGATGTTCGGCGAGGATTTTGCCCGCGGCAAGAGTTTCGAAAAGTTAGCCGAGGGCGTGCCGACATTACAGGCCGTGAAAGTCATATCCGATCGGGAAAATATTGATATGCCGATTTGTCAGGCTCTTTATAAGGTGATTTACGAAAAAGCAGATATAAAATCAACTATTCGTTCTATCTTTGAGCGTGATCTCAAAAAAGAATTTTCATAGTATATTCAATGTACTATACAAAAAGAGCCGCTAAAACGGCTCTTTTTTTTATAAAAACGTGTAAAAAAATATTGACAAAAAAAATTTTTTAGTCTATAAAGAAGATACTTTCAGTGATTATTCTTATATTATAAACCTCTTAAAATCATACAACTATGAAAGAAGATGTTGTTATCGGTGCCACCAGTAATCTCGATGCTAAAACTGCAGCAGAGAAAGGTGCAGAGTTCATGGAAAACCTGGTGAAGAACGGGGGCGGCAAGCTGACCAAAGGTCAGAAGAGAGCCGCTCGCAAGATGGCAAAGGAACTCCTCCGAGTCGGGCGCATTGACCGCAAGACCTACGAAGAAATCCTGAAGCAGATTGCCAAGCAATAGGCAATACTATTCAAAAAGCGTTTACCCTTTCGGCAAACGCTTTTTTTGTTTTGACGATTCTTATTATGCCCAAGAGCGTTGTTGATTTCAAGGCGGAGAAAGAAGACCTGCAAAAAGAACTAGACGTATTGATTAAGAATTTAGAGGGCAATGCAAAAAAATTAAACAATCCGGCATTTATTGACAAATCTCCTGCGGCTGTAATTACCGAGGAACGCCGTCATCAAGCGGGTACCTTGGAAAATAAAACTAAAGTCGGGTTAACCCTAAAACGGGCAAACAATCTCTGATAAGCTTTTTATGATAAAACAAAATGGTTCTCTGCGTAAGCATACAAGGTGCATTTTGTGTTGAATTTAAACCAACATTTAAATGCCATATTAGTTACTTATCCTTTTTAAAACTAAAAGTCAAATAAAAATCGCGATTTCCTGCAAAAAAGTTTCAAACGGAAAACCGTTGTATTTAAATGTTGGTTTAAATGCAACAGCTTAACTATTAAGGATTATCACCATGCGCTACTCAAGAACCGCTATTACTTTTTTGACCAGACAATACCGCAGTGTATTAAAAAAATGCTTTCTTATCAATATGGGATTATTTATTGCAACGTCTCCGGCAATGTCAGCCGAGATTACCACCCGACAGAAGTTACGCAACACTACTGTAAGCGAAGTTTCATCTGACATCTATAAGGATATTTCCTATGAACCCGCGGACAATACAAGTACGGAACGAGGCGGTGCAATTATGCTCTATGAAAGTACGCATGAGGGTTTTGACGGTGCAGTATTCCAAAACAATACAATTCATACCGATGAAAGTACATACCAAACTGCAAATGGAGGCGCAATTGCTTTATCCTATTCTTTTATAAAAAACATCAAAAACACGCAGTTTTTAAACAATACTGCTCAAGGTGCATATATAGATCCCAGTACAGATCCTGATCCTGACAGTCCTTCCCATACAGTGGGTACCGGCGGCGGAGCCTTGGCAATTATAGGAGACAAAGAGAGCTCAACGACTCAAGATTATATTACACTTATTGAAGATTATTTATTTCAAGGAAACAAAGCAATCGGTGTTGATAGCATTGTCGGAGGTGCCATTATGGTCGGTAATAGGGCTGCAATTGATACCATAAAAAACACGCGTTTTATCAACAATTCGGTAAAAGGAATGGGCGGAGGCAATTTCGGTCTGACAGGCGGCGGCGCAATTACAGCTACCATCAGCGGTGTGATTCGTAACATTATTTCTTCAACTTTTTCGGGCAACACGGTTGAGGGTAATGCAACAGCTTCTGCAGCCGCCGGAGCCATAAACTTTGGCTCTGAAGGGGGATATACTGCAAATTTAACCAACAATATTTTCAGCGATAACTATGTCAAAAATTCCGGTCTGGCTGTGGGTGGCGCAGTTGCTTCAAAAGCAAAGTTAAACATTTCCGGCGGCAGCTTTACCAATAACCACACCGAGTCAAACAATAATTCATACGGCGGAGCTTTGGCTTTGATTACTTCCGGTGCCAGCACGATTAGCGGAGTTAATTTCAACCGCAACTATATTTTATGCTCCGGCACTTCGCAATGCTATGGCGGAGCTATATATAGCAAAGGAAACCTCACAATCAGCAATTCTGCTTTTGACGGCAATTATGTTACCAATAGCGGAGAAAATTCGGCTTTTGGCGGAGCTATATTTAATCCGGCAGGGAGTGGAACACTCAACATAAATAATTCAACATTCAAAAATAATGCCGTCACTTCGGTTAACAAGCAAGCCGGAGGTTCCGCTATTACCACTCAAAGCGGCACAGCCACAATCACCAATTCGACTTTTACCAACAATATTGCAAATGGCGGAACATCCGCTGCCGGCGCAGTTATGGCTGTAGGCTCATCTGCCGCTGCTCCTACATTGAATATTAAAGCCGATAACGGCATTACATTATTTCAAGGCAACGGCTATTATTCTTCCTCCAGTGAAGATTTTCAAAGCGCAGGCGTACACATATCGGTAAATTCCGGAGTCAAACCGGTATTTACCTTGGATGCCCGCAACAACGGCACCATCACTTTTTATGATAAAATCAGAGGCAGTGCCGGTTTTAATATGGGAATTACCGGTGATGCGACCGGAAGAATCAATTTTTATGAAACCGTGGGTAATTCCAATATAACCACTTCATCTCCGGTTACCATCAATTTGGCAAACGGAAATATTATGGATTATACCATCGGCTCTTTGATTTCCAATGCCGGCACAAAGTGGATTATTGATGTTTCCATTAACGGCAATACTGCAACCGCCGACACTATTACTACCCAAATCCAGACCGATGACAATAAATACAATACCTCCTCCGGCTTCCTTACCTTGGATAGTCTTAATATAACCTCCGGTTCTTTTGCCAACATTACCGATACCGACTTTAAGGTTCAAATCTTAAAACTTCAAAAAGAAGATGAAACCTTGCAACTTGCCTTATCGGATACCGTTAAATCTCAGCTCGGAAACAAGGTTTATGATTTGGGAACTCAGGTCGGCGAAAAGACATACGATGAAATCAAAGCATCAACCGCTTGGAATGATACATATCAATCACACCAAACAACCTCTGTTCGAACCGGCAAAATGGGATTGACCACTACCGACACCCTAAACGATAGTATCGGAATTGCGGTAACCTCGGTTGATACGGTAAATGATGCATCTATGGGTGATACGTTAAAGCTTGTAAACCAAGACACAATCAATGCGGTTAAGAACTTTAACGCTACCTCCGACGGGGATATTTACAAAGTTACCGAGAACTTGGGCAATACCAAGGCAACATTAAACATCAACGGCGATACCTCAGGTGAAAGTCAAGAAGTTATTGATCTTGATTCCCATTCCGGATTCGAATTGGCTGATGCTAATTCCGTCCTGAACTTAAATGATATTAAGTTAACCGGAAATTCTACTTTGGTAAATGTTTCTAACAGCGGTGCTAAATTAAATATTAAAGATGTTACTTTAGACGGCGGTATTGATGCTTCTTCTCGCTTTGCTATGAGTACTTCCGGTACAAGTGAGTTCAAAGGCGAGGTTAAAAATGCCGATATTTCCAATACCGGTACTTTAACCACTACCGCAGAGAATATCTCTTCTTCCGATTTAACCAACTCTTCCGTATTGAAGTTAAGCGGTACTTTAGCCAAGACTATCGCCGGTAACGGGGAAACCCAGATTAACTCCGCTTTGACCTTAAATGACGGCGCGGCTATTGACGGTAAGTTAAATCTCAATAATTCATCTTTAACTCTTTCCGAGGGTTTAATTACCGAGCATAATATCGGCTCTCTTGCCGGTACCGGTAATATGGCGATTGACTTGAATTTATCTCAAGCTAAAGCCGATAAGATAAATCTAACCGATTCTGCTTCCGTTGCCGTTACCTTGACCGGTGTTAATATCCTTGATCCGAGTGTTAACGAGTTGGATAAAAACTTTAAGGTTGATTTGTTTAACCTTGGCGATAATACCGGCAATATTATTCAACTTGCTTTGTCTGATGAAGTCGCTTCCGCTTTGGATGCTAAAGAATATATCATTGACCGCGGTGATGCTTCGCAAACTCAAGATGCTATTCAAGCAACTTCCTCTTGGACAAAGGATTTATATAAACAACATATTACTTCTTCTTCCACTACCTACGGCAAACTCGGGGTTAGTGATGATGAACTGGGATTGAGCGTTCACCAAACAAGAGTTGAAGGTGGTTCTACTACTCATTCTTCCTTGGGTGATACGTTAAAGCTTGTAAACCAAGACACAATCAATGCGGTTAAGAACTTTAATGCTACCTCCGACGGAGATATTTACAAAGTTACCGAGAACCTGGGCAATACCAAGGCAACATTAAACATCAACGGCGATACTTCAGGTGAAAGTCAGGAAGTTATTGATCTTGATTCCCACTCCGGATTCGAATTGGCTGATGCTAATTCCGTCTTAAACTTAAATGATATTGTTATCAAAAATGCCGGAGAATGGGCAATAAGATCCACGGTATCCGGGGCAAGAATCAATCTTAACAATGTCAGCCTGCTCTCCGGAAACGGCGGAATAGAAAGTCACGGCACATTGAATATAAGTGCTGATAATTATGAATCTGTTTTTGCCGGCAATAGGGCTGGAAATGCCTTGCTTGTAACCGGAGCAGATTTGAATTTGACAACCGTTAACGGGGGCAAAATAGTTCTTAATGACAATGTTACTTCCATCGGAGGAGATATAAATATCTCCGGTGATGGTTCAAGTGAGGTTGTCATCAATTCCAAACTCTCTACGGACGGAAAGTTAGGGCTGTCGGCAAATTCCGTTACTCATATCGGAACCGAAGCGGGAATAGATGTCGGTGAGATGAAAGCTGTGTCCGGCAATCTGATTACAGCACAAGCACTGACAGACCGTCCTACCTTAAAGTTAGATGTTGAAGTTGACCGAAACGGAAATTCCGTTAAAATCGGTAATATCAATGTCCGCGGAGAATTAAGCGGCAACTACAATGTTGTTGTTAATTCTCTTAACCAATATATGTTGGCGGATAATTCAAATGCCGTTGTAAAATTCTTATCTGCCGAAAACGATACCAATCCTGATGACGAAAGCTTTGATGTAATCGTTAAAAACAGCCCGTATCAATGGTTTGCAGATCGTAATATCAACGGTGAAACTTCGGGTTCAACATGGTATTTAAATCTCGCAAATGATGATAACAAAAATCCGCTGTTGCGTCCCGAAGTTATTGCCGGCGCAGGATTGCATGAAGCTGCGATTGAGCAGACAAGAAGCATCTTTGACAACGTTAAAAACAAAATTGCTTCAGGCCGCGGATATTGTCCGCATTGCGGAGTATATTCCGATGAATGGAACGGCAGACCTTTGCGTAATGTATGGGTATTGGCGCAAGGCGAATATGCCGATATTGACAAAACCGTTGATATGAAAGCCAAGATTAAAGGCGTTGAAGGCGGTTTTGATATTCAGAGCGATGTTCATAACACTCTGGGTGTATTTGCATCATACCGTGACGGTAAGTATGATTTGAACGGTAAATCTTCGAAAGGCTATGCGATTATCGGATCCGATATTGATATAGACAGCTTCGCCGGTGGATTATACTACCGCTTTGATAAGAATAACAGCTATGTATTTGCGGCTTTATACGGCGGAATACAGCGCGCGGATATTAAATCCGATGATTCAAGTGTCAAATTCGATACTGACGGTATAGAGTTCGGCGGCGGCATTGAGGTCGGTCATACATTTGCTCTGCAAGAAGATTTGACCATTGAGCCGTCTGTGGGAATCCGTTATACGCAAGTAAATTTTGACAGCGCAAAGGATAATCTCGATAAAGACTATAAATGGTCTGACATTAGCCATATAGAGGCCGAACTGGGGGCAAAATTAACCAAACAGTTTGAAGAAGCCGGCTTATATGTTAAGCCTGCCATAATTCAAACTTTGAGTAGTAATGACAGGGTTAGCATCAGCGGATTAAATAAGCTTGACACTTACCATGATCAAACCCTCGCCCGTTTTGAAGTCGGCGGTCGTTATGGATTTACCGATGCCATATCCGGATATTTGTGGAGCAATTATACTTTCGGTTCTTCGTATAAATCCGGTGCTTTCGGACTTGGAGTCAATTACTCGTGGTAATATCTGCCAAGGTCTAAATCAAAAAAGCGGTCTTGTTTGCAAGGCCGCTTTTTTTTTATAAAAGAGATTTTTTTTTCTTTGACATAGAAGATTTTTTATGCTAGGGTGGAAATCGAAATGAGAAAAGTCTTGTTTTGAGGTGTGCGAACCTCGTAATCGACGTTTACCCAAGACGTAACTTGATGTATCCGACTTTTTGGTTGGAAGGTAGGGAAATAAGATTTATCAAATACCCTACACTGCATCGATTAGTAGTTCGCAACTTCCAACCACCTCGTCCGTTTGTCGGGGTGGTTTTCTTTGTTAACAATAGATAAGGAAGTTTTTAAGATGAAAAATTATATTTTACTACTTGGTATTGCCGGTGTTGCGCTTGGCAGTTATTGCGCATACGCAGGCAATTCCGCCACAATGACCGTAACAGCCACAATCGCCCACGATGTGAGCCTAACCGGAACCGGCAATATAAGTCTTGGTACCATTACCATAAATCCGGGATACATGGACTCTGATACAGAATGGTCATATAGCGACTCCGGCATTCCCAGTATTGAGGCCGGGAAAGGTATTGTTTCGCTATCAAACCAAACAGTCGGCACTTTCACCGCCAATATTCCCAATCCATCCGATTGCGATAGCCCAAATGATATTTGCGGAGGATTGATTGTAAGTGATCTTATGTCTAGAAACTGGCTTGGTGGAAGCGATGCTGATATTAACCGCTGTTATTATGAAATAAAACACGACAGCGGAAACAGTTTCAAGTTGTATGCATATGCTTGCTATATAGAAACACCTTCTGCCATCACCGAAGGCAATCGCAGTGCAACAATCACCATCAATTATAATCCGGGTTAAAATCCCAAAAAAGCGGGGAGTTAAAAAACTCTCCGCTTTTTTTGTAATCGGTAAAAAGCAAATTGAAAAACAAGGACGATATTTTGGCAATAATGCAAAAAGGCAGGTTAAAAAGCAAAAATTTTCTTTTAAATGGGATGCCGATTTTTATTGCGGTTTAATACGTCTTACATCATCACGGGCGGCAAAGACTTTATAAATCTTGTCCAAGTATTCAATGTCCGGTTGAGTGTTAAATATTTTACACCCTAAATACCGCCAAAAAATTGCCGTAAAGTAAGGATTTTTAACTGTTTTCTTGCAGAATTTCCAATATGCCGAGAGGGCGCGCATATACATCAAGTGCATATTTTTTTCCGAAAGCTGGGTGTTATCCTTGATTGCCCAGTAATACGTCATAAAACGGTCGTGATCAAGCTGAATTTTATTGCCGGAAAAATTGCCGATTTCTTGAGGCACCAAAACTACATTTGCACTCATTTTAGCAATGCCGTTAGCATAAATCGCCGCCCGCAGAGGAATGGATTCATCTTGAATAAAAGCCCTCTCATCGGCTCCGCCGCTTTTTTTCAAAACCGAAGTTTTAATAATCTGCCCCATACGGGTAAAACGTCCCTTCAACACCCCCATTAAAGCATTTGCCGAGTATGTGTAAGTAAAATCTTCCAGATGGGAGTTTTCAAGTTCCTGCGGAGCTTTTCCGGTTTTCTTAAAACAGCCGTAAACCATATCGGCAGGCAATTTAAGAGCCAACTCCAACATTTTTGCGGTTGAATCGAGCGGAAAAATATCATCAGAATCAAGCATTCTGCACCATTTTCCTCGGGCTAAAGCAATGCCTTGATTGATGCGCGCACTGATACCGCGGTTAGTTTCGTTTTCAACAATGACTACGTTTTTAACGCCTTTTGTCATTTCCTTGATAATAGCAACGCTTTTATCGCTTGACTTATCATCAACAAAAATATATTCGGGATTTTTCAACCCCGTTTGATTGAGCAAAGCTTTTAACACCGACGGCAGATAATATTCCTTATTATACACCGTCATAACAAAACTTACATCAATTTCATCTTCGCTCATATTATTCCACCTGTTCGTTGATTGCTTTTAAGGACAATTCCTGTTCCAGCTCCCAAATTACCCGCTCGCTTACAGAAAGATCGACACTTGATTCGCTCTCTGTTTGAGGGGTTTTATCTGCAACAGGGGCTTCGTTTTCCTTTGTTTCCCCGTTTTCGGTAGTCTTATCGATAGCAGCAACCGCCGGTGATTTACTGTCGGAAACACTGACCGTATCTGATTTGGGCGCATCTTCAATAACTTCAAAATCGGCTTGCTGTACCGGCATATCGGCGATTTTAGGAGCCTCCGGAACATCAACAATAGCTTGCTCCGATTCGTTTGGCGCAATATTTTGAGGGGGGATTTCTAATGTTTGTTCTTTGGAAACCGGTTTAAAAGCCTGTTTTTCAATCGGGGCGATAATTACATTTTCTTCCTCAACAAACTGCGGTTTAACCTCTTGGATTTTTTCTTCCGCAATGTTTTTTTCTCCCCCGTCGGCTGCGGAAATATTATCTTCCGCGGCATTGTTTTCCGGATTGGGATTAAGGCTTATAACCTCGCTTTGCGCCTTTTCCGCCGCGCTTTTTGCTTCCACATCGGCAGGTATGAGATTTATGGGTTCTCCGCTTAAATTATCTTCCTCAAAATCAGAGGATATAACGGTGATAGGAGCAGTCTTGGCCTTTTTGCGGTTCATCGCCATATTGTCACGCTGCTTTAATTCTTCCGCGCTCATCGGTGATTGCGGAACTTGGAGTTTGTTGGCACATTTCAGGAGCCAAATATCATACACCGGATGCGCAACGGGATTAAGTGCGGGAGATGAAGAAATCATCCAGCCCTTAAAAATATTGACATCGCCTTCGGGGGTGTTTTTGTCAACCACATCAACAAAAGCAAAGTTTTCCGGGGCCTCTTCCGGCGTGCGGGTTTTGCACTCCCTGACCACAATGGAAAATGTACCGAACTCAACGGCAGTATTCACCGGAACTTCAATCAAACTGACCTGTCCGGTAATTTTATCCATAGCCTGCATAACCGCGGTATTGGTAGCAATCTCCGCTGCCGATGATATTTGCGGGACGGCAATTAACGATAACGCCAAAGCCGATATTTTAACTGTCTTTTTCATCATTGCCTGTAACCATAAATATTACTTCGCCGACCATATCTTCTATGGTCTTAAAATCTTTGGTGCGGGTTATTTCATCATTGTTTTTCAAGATTTCGCTTGATTTTCCGGGTTCAATTTTGATGAATTTATTGCCCATCAAACCGTTGCTTGAAATCATGGCAACACTGTCTTTGGGCAATTTTACATCTTCTGCGATACTCAATTTTATTTTGGCTTCATAGTTTTCATTATCAAGGCTCTGTCCGATAACGGTTCCGATTTTAATTCCGTTAATCATAACATCGGCTCCGATATTCAAACCGCCGACTTTCAAAAAACGCGCACTTAAATTGTATCCCTTAACCGCTTGCAAGTCGGCAACCGAATAAGCAAAATATAAAAACAGTCCCGCAATTAACAGAACTACAATTCCCATAATTGTTTCAACCGGTCTTTTATTCATTGTCTGCTCCTTTGAAGTCTGTTTTTTGTTTTTGCCGATTAGCTTTGCCGATACCGATAATTCTATACAAAAGTTCTTCTAAAACCATAGCATCCTGAGTATAGGAAAATTCTCCCCCCGGGGCAATGAAATCCTCACTTCCTCCCGGTTCCACTTCAATATACTTGGAACCCAAAATACCGTCGCTGACGATAGATGCGGAACTGTCATCGGGGATATTTATTCCCTCCTTAATCTCAAAAGTCAAAATCGCCTTATAATGCTCATCAATTCTTGCATCTATCACTTTTCCGATATTTAATCCCGCCATCCGCACATCGCTTCCTATCGCAAGACCGTCCGTGCGTCCGAAACGAGCTTGCAAAGAGTAATGAGAATCCTCTTCGTTATGGAGGGCTTGTCTTCTCTCATTTATATAAAAACCGGCAAGTATTGCCAAGATCAAAAGCGTATAAAATCCGATTTTGAGCGAATACGCCTCATCGTGAGAGTAATTTTCTTGTATCTGCGTAGTATTCATCTAAAAACTTTCTTTGCAGGAACTTAAAATATTCTTATTTCTAGCAAAAAATGTCCAAGCTGTCAATATTATAAAAAAAACGCGCCGCCGTTTTTTTAAGCGGCGCGTTCAAACGGGCTAGAAAAAGCTCTTAAACAAGCCTTTGGCATTTTCTTTTGTGGATTCGGCATTGTCTTTGAGAGCTTTTATCCCATCAGTTGCAACATTTTTAAGATTACCCAACCCCTGATTTACAACTGTCTGATAAGAGGCATTGAGAATCTTCTTTAAGATAACAGCGGTTGTTTCAACAATTCCTTTTCCGGAAGAGTTTTTCTCTCTGCCAATGTCTTTGATCTCAATAGACGGAAGGGCAATTCCCGCTGCCGCACCTTCGCCGGCGATGGAGGCGGCAATGTTGATTTTTCCGTCCTCAACTTTAACCAAATCAACAGCCACCTTCTTGGAAGAAGAGGAGCTTTCGGTTTTTGACGTACTTTTCGCGGGGGAGGAATCGGAAGATGTGTTTTTGTTAATATTTGCCAACAATTCGGAAACATTGTTGGAAGTTACATTTTTCAATTCGTAAGTAACCTGAGGATTGCTTACCAAAACTTCCTTAACTACGATCAACGGGGAGGTGAGGGATTTCATATCAACTTTAACAAAAACCTCACCGAGGTTGATAATTTCCGGTTGGGAATAGCCTTTGGGATTGGCGACACTCAAACCTTTTAAGCGAACCGAACCTTGAAGCGGCGATATATCAAATCCTTGAAGTTTCACCTCTGTTCCGGTAATTTGCGAACCGTATTTATTAACGGCCGACTTGACCAATCCTTCAAGATTTTGATTAACCCAATAAACTCCGCCGGCAACAATTCCGGCAACGGCAGCCAAAACAATATATCTCTTTTTCATTTTTGTTATAACCTCTTTAGAAAAAAACTTATTTAGTTATAAACGAATAAACTTTTTTTTCAACAAATATTGTTGCAAAATGCAAAAAAATGTTGATTTTTTTTATAATGTCTATATAAAGAGAGGCAATGCGAGTATAATTCAATGGTAGAATGAGAGCTTCCCAAGCTTTAAATGCGGGTTCGATTCCCGTTACTCGCTCCATATTTTATTTTTATTCAAGGAGAATCGGAGATGAAAAAGTTTCTTGCTTTTGTTGCAATGGCTGCCTGCTTTGGTGCATTTCAAGCCAAGGCCGATAATATCGGCAATATAATTAAAACCGAAAATGAAGAAGCAGCCCCTTTGGATACAGAGGCTCTTGAAAGAGCAAAGGCTTTGCGTGCGGAAATCGAAGCAAAGGTAGAAAAGGCTAAAGAAGAATCCAAAGCCGAATTGAATGCCAAATTGGAGAGTATCCAAAATGAAGCATCGCGTCAAAAGGCAGAATTAGAGGATTCTCTCGAGAATGTCAAAGCTTTGGAAAATGATGCCATCAATGAGGCAACAGAGGCAAAAGAGAATATCAACGCCAAAATCAAAGCTTTGGATGAAGCGCAGGACAGCCTTAATAACCTTAAAGATGCCTTGGCAAAATAGTTTTTTTATAAGATTAAAACAGCGGAGAATTTTTCTCCGCTGTTTTTGTTTGAATATCAGCTTGCCGTGTAGGAGATAGTGATGGTTTTCGTATGTGTTCCGGCAACTGTATCAGAGGGAGAGCGAAAGTCACAACGGACCGGCACAACCTTAAATTTGTTTGAACTGTCGTGTTTTATTACAAAAACGCAAGAATTATAGCCCCTACTCTCACCTAAAATATCTATCACACGCTCCGGCACACTTAAACCACCGCAAGTAAAGCTTGAGCCATCGCAAGC
>JAFUYI010000016.1 GCA_017470585.1 Alphaproteobacteria bacterium
CCGAAGAGATGGGAGAATAGAGGCAAAAAAGATTCCGAAATAAGTTTGGAATTGATGACAAGAGAGAGTAGGGTTGCACACTGGTTTTGTCATCCTGAACTCGTTTCAGGATCTCTAAAATAGACGCCGCATCAAGTGCGGCGTGACATAGGAGGGGAGGAACGCCGAAGAGATGGGTGCGTGACATAGGAGGGGAGGAACACCGAAGAGATGGGAGAATAGAGGCAAAAAAGATTCCGAAACAAGTTCGGAATGACAAGGGAGAGTAAGGTCGTACACCAGTTTTGTCATCCTGAACTTGTTTCAGGATCTTTAACATGGACGCCGCATCAAGTGCGGCGTGACATAGGGGGAGGATGCCGAAGAAATGGGAGGTGTGACATAAGAGGGAAAGGACACCGAATAGATGGGTGTGTGACATAGAGGGAAAGAACGCCAAATAGATGCGAGGGGTGACATAGAAGGGGACAACACCGAATAGGTGGGCAGGGTTACGAGAAGGGATACCTCAAAAAAATAGATGCTGAAACAAGTTCAGCAAGACAATGAAAAGGTTGCTCCGCACAACGGGTGACGAGAAAGGCAAAAAATAGTGGTAACGATGGGGGAGCGGCTCCTCTTATGCCGTACTTGATGGTATGAGAGGGGATTGGCGGGGCTTTTTCCCAATTATTGATGATATGTGTCAAGCACAGCGATTTATGAGAGGAGAGAAACCGGAGGTCTTTTAATGAAATTCAGAACAACAGTTTGGTTGTTCAGGACAATCTGCAAAGTATCGGAGGATGTAAAATCAATGAAAAATATTTGATTTTCAGCACAACTATAAGTTTAATTATATTCTTTTATTAAAAAAATATTGACACATACCGGTAAAAATAGTATAAAAATACATTATATTTTATTTAGGAGAACTTTAAAATGACTACAACAAAATCCAAAAAAGCCTGTCGCGGGCGCACTCCGAGCGGACAACCCAACCCTATTGACGTTCATGTCGGTAACCGAATCCGCCTGCGCCGCACAACTTTAGGTTGGAGCCAGGATAAACTTGCCAGTATGCTCGGTTTGACTTTCCAGCAAGTCCAGAAATACGAACGCGGACACAACCGTGTAAGTGCCAGTCGTCTTTGGGACTTTGGCAATGTTATGAATACTGATATTAACTTCTTTTTTGAGGATATGGGCAAAGATGTTGCCTCCCAAAGTCCGCGTGTTTTTGCCTCCGATCAAACCGCCGTTCCGCCTTTGAAAGCAACTTCTTTCTCAGCGCAAACCGATCCTATGGAAAGAGATGAAACCTATGAACTGGTTAAGGCTTATTACAAAATCAAAAACCGCAAAACCGCTCATGTCTTGCGTGATTTGATAATGATAATTGCCAAAACCAATAATATGTTCAAAGACGAAGAAGACAAAAAATAAAAACGTCGGCAAGAGAAAAATTATGGCTTATACATTTACAAGCGAGGCCGTATCCTGCGGTCATCCGGATAAGGTTTGCGATCAAATTTCCGATGCAATTTTGGATCTTTACTTAAAAGCCGATCCCTTCGCACATACAGCGGTTGAGACTTTAGCCACTACAAACCGCGTGATTTTGGCGGGTGAAGTTTTAAGCAAAGCCGAAATCAGCTCATCAGAGATAGAAAATACCGTGCGCAAAACCGTTGCCGACATCGGTTACGAACAAGAGGAGTTTGATTGGAAAACCTTAAAAATCGAGAACTTTTTGCATCGCCAATCCGCCGATATTGCCGAGGGAATCAAGGATTTCGGAGCCGGAGATCAAGGCATTATGTTCGGATATGCCAAAAATGAAGAAGGGTTTGACACCCAGTATATGCCCATGGCCGCATTTTTGGCAAATAAGCTGTTGCAAGAGCTTCGGTTAAAGCAGATTTCAGGATTGCAACCTGATGCCAAAAGCCAAGTTACATTGGAATATGATGACAACAATATTCCGGTTCGTGTCAGAAAGGTTGTTCTGTCAACCCAGCATTGCAGGTCTTTAAGCGTTGAAGATGTCCGCAATATCGTTCGTCCGGTGATTATCGAAACAATCCCCGCCGAATTGGAACCGCAAAAAGCCGAACTTATCATCAATCCTGCCGGTAATTTTGTTATCGGAGGACCGGACGGAGATACCGGATTGACGGGAAGAAAGATTGTTGTTGACACTTACGGCGGATATGCCCCGCACGGCGGAGGAGCCTTTTCGGGCAAGGATCCGAGCAAGGTCGATCGTTCGGCTGCTTATATGCTTCGTTGGCTGGCAAAAAACATTGTGGCACAAGGTGTGGCTAAACAATGCCTGTTGCAAATATCATACGCCATAGGCAAAGCCGAGCCGTTGTCTTTGTATGTTAATTGCTTCGGCTCATCCCGATTAAGCGAGCGGAAAATCTCTGAGATCATCAGAAACAACGTTGATTTGACCCCGAAAGGAATTATTGAACGTTTGGGACTGCGAAAACCCATATATCTGCCAACGGCAGCTTATGGGCATTTCGGGCGGAAAAGCGAGATAAACGGTTGTTTTTCTTGGGAAAAACTTGATTTAGCCAAGGATTTATTTTTATGAACGAACAAGAAGAAAAGCCTCATTTTTACGGTCGGCGCAGCGGTCGCCGTCTGCGTAAAGCCAAGGCCGCGTTGATGGAGAATTTTTTGCCGCAGGTCAAACTTGACCCGCAAAACCCTTTGAGCTTTCCGATTGAACATTCCAAAGTTTATTTGGAAATCGGTTTCGGCGATGGTGATCATTTGGCGGGACATTCGGCAAAACATAGGGATATTTGCTATATCGGCGCGGAAGTTTTTAAGAACGGAATCGCTAATTTATTAAGTTTAATCACCGGAATCAAGCAAAACGATGAGGTTACGGATGATATAAAACTATTGCCCGAACGGACTGACAATGTGCGGATTTGGGATGATGACATCAGGCTGTTGTTTCCGTTGATAAAGGATAACAGCATTGACAGGGTGTTTTTGCTTTTTCCCGATCCGTGGCCGAAGAAACGCCATGAGGCAAGGCGTTTCATTAACCCCGGCAACTTAAAAATTTTGGCGCGGATATTAAAGCCGGGCGGCGTTTTGCGAGTTGCTACCGACCATATAATATACAAAATCTGGACATTGCGCCAACTGCACGAAAGTCCGGATTTCCGCTGGACTGCGGCTTGCGGTAAGGATTGGAAATTTGAACCGAGTGATTGGGAGCCGACAAAATATCAACGCAAAGCCATCCGTGAGGGCAGAAGACCGGTTTTTCTGGATTTTGTCCGTAAATAAAAGAACAGTGTTCTTAAAAAACTTTGGGCGGGGTGTTTATTTAGCTCCCCGCCCGAAGTTTTTTATAAAATATATTTTATAGTAACCGAGCCGGAATAATCTCCCGATGTCGGAACTTCTTCTTCATTATACATCCAATAATCATATCGGAATTTAAAAGTATTGCCGGAAATATATTCTACATAAGGTTCCACAAAAAATGTATTTCCAAACTCCGGTTGATTTTCCATTCTGAAGCAGGGATGAGCTCCATCTCCGGCAGCAGAATCTGGAAAGCCGCCAACCTTGCACGAATCGGGGACATTGGCGGTGAAAGTTCCTGCCGAAAATCCGGTTAAGGATATAATGCCGCCTGACTGTATGTATATAATGTCGTCATCGCCTATTGCTATTTGTCCTCCTTCTGTATAAGACGGATCAATGGTTAGAGTTCCAATATTAAGGGGCGATGTCGCAACCAAGCTCACATCGTGGGCGATTGTGGCGGTAACGGTCATTGTGGCGGAATTGCCAGCGTATGCAGCATAACTGCCTAAAGCTACGCCGGCAATGCCGAGCATTAAAATATAATTTTTCATATCTAAACTTCCTTTTTTTATTAACGTCATAAAGAAACCACCTTTTGGCTCTTTAGAGCCGCGAGGTGGCTGGAAGTTTCCAACTGCTGTAAGGAACAGTGCCGAGTATTCTTTATATTTCCCGACCTTCCAACCATAGTACGGTTAGAAGCAAGTTTTATGTCTTGTTCGGACACCTTACAAGAGGTTGGAACACCTCAAAGCAGAATTTTCCCTGCTTCGATTTTCACCCTAGCATAAAAAATTGCCAATGTAAAGAAGAAATTTAAAAGTTTTTTGCTTCTTTTTGCTTTCGTTATCCCGTCGTCCCTTGAATGAAGCAACCACTTGCAATGTCAAAGCCGAACTTGTTTCGGCGTACTCCCCTACTATGTCACGCCGCATATTTCTTCGGCATCCTTCCCCTACTATGTCACGCCGCACTTGATGCGGCGTCCAGGTAAAAAAATAAGCCGATTTTAAACCTGGATTGCCGGATCAAGTCCGGCAATGACATCAGTGAGGGGAATGGATAATCAGCTCAAGTCCGGCAATTGACATCTGTGAGGGGAATGGATAATCGGGGCAAGCCAAGTAATTGACGTAATGGAAATTGAGCGTAAATTTCGGGGGATTCCTTGACGAAAGCAACCGTACGGTTGCAATGAGGAATGACGGCGGGGGGGGACGGAAAAAAGGGAGGAGCAAAAAGTGCAAAATTTTGCTTGATTCAAAACAAACGGTATGTTAACTTAATTTTGAAACGAGTGATTCTCGTTTTGGGGTTTCATCACCTCTCTTTATCGTTTGCGCCGAAACGTAAATCGGCAGTCTGGCTTTATGCAGCCGGATGCCCGCAGAATACGCTGTTGAAGCTTAATATGCGGGACTATTATAAAGATAGTGATGAACATCCGGCTGCACCTCTTGAGTTTCATTGGTGCAGCTTTTCATCTTAAATTTTAATATGAAAAGGACGTTTAACTATGAATAAATATATTTTAATGCTAGGTATTGCCGCAGTTTCAATAGGATCGTATTGCGCATACGCGGGCAACTCCGCCACAATGCAAGTTACTGCGACCATTGCCCACGATGTGAGCTTGAGTGTAACTCAAGATATAAACCTTGGCACTATCACAATCAACCCCCTTGGGGAATCTCCGGATTGGGCTTATAGCGATTCTGGCATAATAACTTACTGGGAACAAGGAGCAATTACCGCAGCAACCTCACCGATAACTGTCGGCACTTTTACCGCTAATATTCCCAATCCATCCGCTTGCGATGGAACAAATGATGTTTGCGGAAGTTTGAGAACTTCTTTTGTTGAGAATATTTTTGGTGGAAATGATGGTAATAATGCCTGCCAATTTTGGATTAAATACAGCGGAAGCGGAAATACTTTCAATGTCTATCCATCAGATTGTTTTATAAACGATATGTCCGAAGTTACTACCGGGGCGCACGAAGGAACGCTTACCATCTCTTACACCGCAAGTTAAAAAACAAGTCGTAATTTGAAACCAAATCGGGCGGGGAGAAAATAAAAACTCTCCGCCCGAGTTTTTATTTCAGACGTTTTTATTCCTGATAATTCCAGCGGTTGCGGCAATTAAAATCAGAAAGCTGTTTTTCCGCCTCATCAAAGTGATAACCCAACTCATTTATACGGTGGGCATCATCACTTATAACAAATTGAACACCGTTCTTAATCAATAAGTTTAAAAAATCGCGGTCGGGATAAAAATCATTACTGCGACGCAGACCTTTAGTGCTTAATTCAGTCGCGGTATGGCTTTGTGATAAAATTTTTGCCAAATTCTGTTTTTCCTCCCTAAAATCGTTTTGCAAGAATAAATCAACTTTACGCACATAATCAAGGTGGGCGATAAAAGCAAAAATCTTGCTTTCCGCCGCTTGTCCCAAGGTCTTAAAATGGCGTTTTATCATTATTTCCTGTTCGTTCAAGGGAAAAATTTCAGCATCTTTCATATCAATAATATTTTCGGCTTTTTCATCCAAAAAAAGATAATGATTGCCTGATATATAATAGTCAAGCGGCAATTTCTCGCGGAATAAGGCAAATTCATCCAGCCATTGCGAATAAGGGAAAAAATCAACCTCCGCGCCGATACGGACTTTAAGCGGATAGTTTTCGGCAACCTTTCTGATATGCTCGACATGGCGGGCAAAATTCTCGTAAACCGTTTTAAAATCATGGTTATAAATATGCGGTTCGTTTTGCCAACGAATTTCCCAAGAGGGACTTTTCATAATGTTTTTATGAATAATCAGATGGTCGCTGATACCGATTTCATGCCATCCTAAAAGGCAGGCTTGTTCAAGCATTTCTTCTATGGTGTTTTTACCGTCCGAAAAATCGGTGTGCGTATGATAACTGAATTTTTGCATTATTTAATCCTTTATTCCCAAAATATCATATATATCGCATCCTGTTTTTTTATCAAAATAATCCTTGAGCCGTAAAGATTCATCTAAAAGGGTTTCAGCTTGCTTATCGTCAAGATTATAACGTTTTTTTATGCCGGCAACGCGTTTTTCAATCGAAACCATCGAAAGCCCCTCAAAAAACTTATCGCAAAGTGCAATCAAATAATCATAATCGCTGTATTCTATCAAGGCCAAGGCTTTATGCAGCCAATCTTTCCAATCTTGAGGGTAGGAATATTCGCTGTCATCAAAGTTTTTGATGGGAAAGGTATGTGTAAGGCAAATCTGCGCCGCCTCGCCATAACCCATTTTAAGCAATTCTTCATAACCGACCCGACCGTGAAAAATGCCCTCTTTTTTCTCGTTGATTTTTTTGCCGTAATCATGCAAAAGACCTAAAATATAAGCTTCTTCCTCATCCATTCCGGGAATACGGGAGGCTATTTTAGAGGCGGCCTTAGCAACTCCCAATGTGTGAAAACGATACTCGTTTTCATAATCGAAGCCGTATTGAGAATCACGGCGGAAAGCAATGCCGTCCTCCCAAATTTTAAATGCTTCTTGTCTGTCAGGATAACCTTTTATCATTTTTTCATATATCCTAAAATCGCCGTGATTGCCGCCGGAGTGATACCGGATATTCTTGAAGCTTCACCGATTGTAGATGGTCTTAATCTGCTTAATTTGGAAATAACCTCGTTAGAAAGCCCCCCGATTTTATGATAATCAATATCAGCGGGAATTTGCAACTTTTCATCTTTTTTGAAAATCTCAATATCCGCCATTTGCCGCTTGATATATCCTTCATAGCGGGCATCGGTTTCAACTTCATCATAAACATCGCTTGAAAATTCTTTAATCGACGGAAAAATTTCGCAAACGGTTGCGCGTGAAATATCATCATACGACATCAAATTAAACGCACTGCGGCGTGAATCTTTTTTAATACCGTATTGCTCCATCTCTTTTACGGATACCGTCAACTCACCGGCAAGGCGGCGCAAATCGGTGATTTTTTGCTTTTTGGCGGCAAAAATTTTATAACGTTCTTCGCTTACACAGCCGATATTATACCCCATCTCGGTTAAACGCAGGTCAGCATTGTCCGCGCGCAGATGAAGGCGGTATTCCGCTCGGGAGGTAAACATTCTGTAAGGCTCATCGACTCCTTTGGTAATTAAATCATCTACCATAACGCCGATATAACCTTGTGAACGGTCAATAAAAAATTCTTGACCTTTAAAAACAGCGTTCAGAGCCGCATTTATACCGGCTAAAACACCTTGCGCGGCAGCCTCTTCATATCCGGTAGTGCCGTTTATCTGTCCTGCCAAATAGAGGTTTTGCAATTTTTTAACCTTTAAGCAATGGTCTAATTCCTGCGGATCAACATAATCGTATTCAATCGCATAGGCATAACGGAGAATTTTAACATTTTCCAAGCCTTTTAAGGTATGCAGAAACTCATCTTGAACATCGGCGGGAAGAGAAGTTGAAAGTCCGTTGGGATAAATGACATCAGAGTTCAGCCCTTCCGGTTCCAAGAAAACCTGATGCGATGTGCGGTCGGCAAATTTTACCAGTTTGTCTTCAATACTCGGGCAGTAACGCGGTCCGACACCTTTAATCAACCCCGAGAACAGAGCGCATTTTGACATATTATCGCGGATTATTTTATGAGTATTTTCGTTTGTATGGGTAATATAGCAGTTTATCTGCGGATTAGTGATTTTTTTTGTCAGATAGGAAAAAGGTTTCGGGTTTTCATCACCGGATTGTTTTTCCAAAATAGCAAAGTTAATTGAGCTTGCCGCCAAACGAGCCGGTGTTCCGGTTTTGAGCCGTCCGATTTTCAAGCCTTTAGCCTTTAAATACGGTGTTATACCCTGACAGCTGACATCGCCTATTCTGCCGCCGATTGAAGTTTGATGTCCCACAAACATAACGCCGTTTAGGAAAGTTCCGGTGGTTAAAACTACCGATTTAGCATAAATGCTTTCATTATCGGAGAGGGTTACGCCGATGATTTTATCTTCATCAAAAATCAATCCCTCAACAGCACCTTCTTTTATGGTCAAATTATCTTGGTTTTGCAAAAACTCCAGCATATATTTTTTGTAAAGTTCGCGGTCGGCTTGAGCGCGCGGACCTCTTACCGCCGGACCTTTGGACATATTAAGCATTCTGAACTGAATACCGGCTTTATCAATAACACGTCCCATAAGTCCGTCAAGCGCGTCAATTTCACGGACAAAATGCCCTTTGCCCAAGCCTCCGATGGCGGGATTGCAGGACATTTCCCCGATTGAAGATATTTTATGGGTAACAAGCAAAGTTTTTGCTCCCATCCGTGCCGAGGCCGCACAAGCTTCGCATCCGGCATGACCGCCGCCCACCACTATAACATCATACTGATTTTGCATTACATCAAACCTTAAAAAAAATTATAAAATCGGTTTTAATACATTTTTGTGCATCGTGCAAGGCAAAAATTAACCAATATTTAGATAAATTTCACTATTTTTTATCAAAAAGCGGAGATAAAAAATGTTAGGCTTTTATGTTTTACTTATTACCGATGTGGTCTGCATTGCCGCGCTTATTTGGATTTGGGCGGCAATTATCAGGCTTTTTTTGGATAAGCATTACCGCGAATGTCCTCCGTATGTTCCGAGTTTCGGAATGGAGAAAAAAATTATTATCTCGCGGGTAAAGGAGATATTAAAAAAATCAACTCGGAGTTTAACGGTTTTAGACCCCGGGTGCGGCAGCGGCAGTTTAATCGTTAAACTGGCCAAAGAGTTTCCCGAGCATAAATTCATCGGGGTAGAGTGGGGCAAAATGGCGTACGGCATCGCCAAAATCAGGACTTCCGGACTGAAAAACACAGAGATTTTATGCTGTGATATGTTCAATTATGACTTCGGCAATGCGGATGTGATTGTGTGTTTTTTGATGGATCCGTTAATGGAAAAATTCGGGGAAAAAGTAAAAAAAGATCATAAAAAGCCGCAGATTATTTTTTCTAATTCGTTTAAGATTCCCAATCTCAAACTTTCGGAAGAAATAACCACCGGAAGATTTTTGATGTTCAAAAATGTTTATGTTTACCGCGTGGATTAGAAGGGGAATTTTCCGGCGTGCGGTGAAATTTCTGATATAAGTACCGGCAATTGACAATTGGGGAGTTTAGGACGACAATTTGGGGTGTTCAGGACGACAAAACCGGTATATAGCCTTACTCTCCTACGTCACGCCGCATATTTCTTCGGTGTCCTCCCCGCTATGTCACGCCGCACTTAATGCGGCGTCCAGGTGAAACAATTTGCCAAATTATAAACCTGATGCCAAAGTCAAGCCCGACAATTGACGGAGAGAGGGGCAAAAAAGGGAAAAGCAAAAAGTGCAAAATTTTGCTTTACATTACTGATTTTTTATGATAGGGTTAATTTGAAGTGAATGAAAAGTCACTTTGAGGTGTGTCAACCTCTTTATTGCCGTTTATACTAAAACGTGATTTAGTATGTCCGACTTTTTATGGTTGGAAGGTAAGGAAATATAAAGAATACCTTACACTATTGCAATAAATAGTTGACAACTTCCAACCACCTCGCGGCTCTAAAGAGCCAACAGGTGGTTTCTTTTATTAAAGTTATAAAGAAACTAAAAAAGGGAGTTTGATTATGAATAAATATATTTTACTACTTGGTGTTGCAAGTGTCGCATTAGGCTCTTACGCCGCATACGCAGGCAACTCGGCAACAATGACCGTCACTGCCACAATAGCTTACGATATGAGTTTGACAGTCGGCGATCCAATCAATTTGGGAACAATCACTATAAACCCCAGTATTAACCATGGCAGCATACCAATAAGCGAAGCCGGAGTCGTCGGCACTCCGCAAGATGGTATAATGTCACTAACCGGATTTACAGCAGGGACTTTTACCGCCAATGTCCCCGATTCGTGTAAAGTAAGCGGTTTGTTACCAGACAGTCAGGCAACACATCCGTGTTTTATGGTTACCGAATCTTTATCCTTTGACCGTCATTTAAATGTTACACTTCCTTATGTAACCTATGTTTCCGGAAATCAGTTTAGAGTGCATTATCGAAATATCTCTTACATAGGAAATGTACCGGCGGAGGGTGATTACAGCAAAAATATCACCATTGAATACTATCTTTAAAAAACTCTTTTACGGAGCAAAAAAAATCCCGCGAAAGCGGGATTTTTGATATTGCTTGAATATTTATTTTAACTTATTGTATTCTTCATCCGCAACAGCTTCCAGCCATTCGGTAGAACCACCGTCAGATGGAACTTCTACAGCAATATGAGTAAACCACGAATCTTTAGCGGCACCGTGCCAATGTTTGGTTTCGGCGGGAATATTCACCACATCTCCGGGTTTTAATTCGCGAGGCTCTTTCCCCCACTCCTGATACCAGCCGCGCCCTTGGGTTACAAGCAAAATCTGCCCGCCTTTATGATGAATATGCCAATTATTGCGGCATTTGGGTTCAAAAGTTACATTAAACATCGGAACACCGTTTGTTGCGGTAATCGGCTGCAGATAACTTTTTCCGGTAAAATATTTGGCGTAGGCGGTATTTTCTTTCCCGAAGCCGAAAAGCAAATCATCATTGCCGGTATGGGAGGCAATTTCTAAAATTTCATCGATTTGCTCATCGGTCAAACCGTTATGTTTGGCAATAGCAATATGCGCATTCAACTGATTTTCCACCCCTTTGCGTGAAGCGAGCATGGCAACGGTTGCCAATTCTCTTGTTTGCCAATCAACATTATCACGGGCAAAAATATCTCCGAATAAATGAGATTTCAAGTAGGTATCAATTGCCGGAGCAAACTCAAACAAAGCACCTTTAACCTCACTGCCTACCAGTTTGGTCTGATTTTTGGTGCCGTATTCAACGGCATTGCCTTTAGGCATAGGGTTGGGAAGTTTACCCAATTCATCTTTGTTGCCTCGTTCTTCAACGGTTTGCATTAAGGTATTCAAAGCGTTGAGGCTTCGCGGAAATCCGCAGTAAGCGTAAACTTGCACCAAGATTTCCTTAAATTCGTTAACGGTTACACCGTTGTCAAGTCCTTTAACCAAAGCGTTTTTCAGTCCCGCTTGATTACCGCGCGCCGCATAAGATGAGGCTTCGGCAAGGGCTTGCTGTTTGATATTCAATGATTGAGACATAGCTTGTCCTCCTGTAAAAACAGCCGCTATAAAAATTACGGCAGAAATAATTTTTTTCATACTTATTTTCCCATAGTTTTGCGCATATACTGCAAATCGCCGTACCAATAAGATGCCGTAGTTCCGCCGTCAATTAAGAAATCCGCACCGCTGATAAAACCCGCTTTATCGCTCATCAAAAAGGCAGCTAAATCTCCGACTTCATCAGGTGTTCCGGCACGGTGTGCGGGGCATAAATCAATCATTTTCTTATAATTTGCACCGCGAGGTCCGTTTAATTCATCGTTTGCCAAAGGAGTAATGATAATCCCCGGCGAAATAGAGTTAATACGGGCGTTTTTCTTACCCCATTTGACAGATTCGGAAGCCACACGCAAAACATTACAGCGTTTAGAATATTGATAGGCTTCCAAAGTGTTGGAAATGTTCTTTAACATATCCAAATTCAGCAATTCTTCGGTCGGTGTTAAGGCAAGCAACTCGTTTTCTTCTTGTGTTAACGCACCCAAACGATGTCCTGATTGTGAAGAAATCATAATTGCCGAACCGCCTTCGGATATTACTTTACCGAACTCTTCCATTAAAACAGCGGTGCCGTATAAATCCACCTGAAGTACCTTTTCTATCGGGGCTTGGCTCGGTGATACACCGGCGGCGTTGATTACATTGGTAATTTTTCCGAACTGTAAAGCGTGTTCAATCAATTTCAAAATTGATTCACGAGAAGATAAATCCGTTGCGATTGCGGAAGTTTCAAAACCGGCATTATATAAATCTTTGGCTATGTTTTGTGCGTGTTCAAGTTTCAGGTCTGCAACTACCAGATGTTTTCCGTAAGAAACCCGACGGGCAATTGCCACACCGATTGAACCGGCTCCTAAAAGAACAACAATATCTTTCATTTTAATTTCCTTATCTGATAAAGTTCGTAAACACGGTTTCTTCTTCTTTCGGCATTTTAACACCGGCTTTTTTGCCTGCTTCCTGACATTTCAAATGCCAAGCCATATTGCGGGCTAAAATGCGCATATTTTGCAGACCTTCCAAGTCTTGTTCTACTTCCTGCGGCACGGCACCGTGTACCATATTCCAATAGCGTCCGGATATTACGGGCATTTGTGTAATGGTAAAATATTTGTTTATTTGATCAAGTGCGGCGGTTGTTCCCGAACGTCTGGCACTGACCACGGCAGCAGCCGGTTTGTGCAAAAATGTTTCACCGTGTCCCGAACAAAAAGCCGAGAAAAATACTCTATCCATAAAAGAGGTCAAAGCACCGCTTGCGGCGGCATAGTGTACGGGTGAGCCGAAAATAAAACCGTCAAAATCTTTGGCTTTTTCTACAAATTCGTTGACATTGTCATTGATGCAGCAATGTCCCAATTTAACACAAGCCCTGCAACCGATACATCCCGAAATCGGCTTAACTCCGATATGATAAATTTCAGATTCAATTCCTTCTTCTTTTAATGTTTCGGCAATTTCTTTCAGAGCAACATTTGTACAACCGTTTTTATGAGGTGAGCCGTTAACAAGTAATACTTTCATTTATTATCTCCTTAAAAACCAAGCTTTTTGAGCCAATTTACAACATCAACTTTCGCTTGTTTGCGGTCGTTTTGGGCAATATGACCGTAAACCGCCAATCCCTCTGCAACATTTGCACCGGTTGCCGATTTAATTTTGCCGGGAATTGAAGACAAACCGCTTCCCTCATGGGTTACAAACGGGATAATCGTTTTGCCGCTCCAATCGTTTGCTTCAATAAATGTATATAAAGCCATCGGCATATCTGCCCACCAATTGGGAGTTCCGATAAAAATGACATCATAATCCGCAAAATTTGCAACATTTCCTGCAATTTCCGGTCTGGCATTAGCTTTCTTTTCTGTTAAAGCAACCTCGGTCAAAGCTTTATAAGCGGTAGGGTAAGTATCGTTTTTGAGTTTAATTTCAAACAAATCCGCCTTTGTTTGTTCGGCAATCATTTTGGCAATGACGGCTGTATTGCCCTCGGTGATGTTGCCGACACTGTACTGTTCTCCGGTTTTTGAAAAATAAACCACCAAAATTTTTTTATTCGTCATATCAATCCTTTCAGCTTTTGCATTAAATCCGGTTAAAAGTGTCAATCCCATTAAAATTGAAGATAATATCTTTTTCATTTTTTTCCCCTGATGTTAAACTATCAAAAAAGTGTAATTATTAGAGTACACTCCAAGTCAACCTTTTTTTTCTAAAATGCACCGTTTTTTATGTGGGGAACATAAGGAGCTTCCAAGGCTTTTATTTCCTCATCGGATAGTTTAATCTCCAAGGCTTTAACGGCTTCTTCAACGTGTTGAGCAGATGTTGTCCCGACAATAGGTGCGGTAACATAAGGTTTGGAGAGCATCCATGCCAGGGCGTTTTGTGCCATAGTATGACCGTTTTTCTTTGATAATTCCTCTAAAGCATCAACCACCTTTTTATCTTGCTCCGGCGTTGTCCATACCATTGGGGAAACATCGTCAATTTTGGAACGTTCGGTTTGAACACCCCAAGGACGTGTGCATCGTCCGCCCGCTAACGGCGACCACGGCACAACCGCAACATGGCGGTCTTGACATAAAGGCATCATTTCGCGTTCTTCTTCACGATAAATCAAATTATATTGATTTTGCATAGAAATAAACTTGGTCCAGTTATGCTTTTCGGCGATGTTCTGCAAACGTTCAAACTCCCATGCAAACATTGTGCTTGCACCGATATAGCGAGCTTTGCCGGCTTTTACCACATCGTGCAATGCTTCCATAATTTCTTCCCAAGGAGTATTATGGTCAAGGCGATGGATTTGGTATAAGTCAACATAATCAAGTCCCAAACGTTTTAAGCTGTGATCAATCTCCGCCATAATATTTTTACGGCTGGAGCCGCCGCCGTTAGGGCGACCGGGGCGCATATCAAAATGAACTTTTGTAGCAACAACTATCTCATCACGATTAAGTCCCAAATCTTTAATCAAGCGACCGGTGATTTCTTCCGATGTTCCCATCTGATAAACATTGGCAGTGTCAAAATAATTGATACCCAAGTCAACGGCTTTTTTGAAAATCGGTTTGGCTTCATTATAATCTTTTGCCCACGGGAAAACGCCGTTTTCCTTTCCGGGTTTGCCGAAACTCATACAGCCCAAACAGATTCTTGATACATCAACGCCGCTGTTTCCCAGTTTTACATATTCCATTTATTCCTCCGTTGTAAAATTTTATCTTTACAGATTAAATAACACAAGATAATATAAATGTCTAATTGAAAGATATAATACTTAATAGAAAATTTTTATTAAAACAATGAATGTAAAACAAATAGATGCCGTTTTGGAATTGGCAAAAACTCTCAATTTTAACCGTGCCGCGGAAAAACTTTGCGTTTCCCAGCCGACACTTTCCTATGAAATTAAAGAATTGGAAAATGAAGTAGGCTTTAAGATTTTTGAACGTTCGGGTAAAGGTGCGGTGCTTACTCCGGCAGGAATGCAGTTTTCTCACGCTTTGAAAAATATCCGCGCCGAATTAAAAAATGCCGTAGAACAAGGGCAGAATTTCAGCTCCCAATATTCCAGCTCCATAATCATCGGGATTCCGGTACGTTCAATGTTAAAAAGACTACCGCAGGCAATGATGGAATTTTCCTCTAAATTTCCCGATGTTTCCATTGTTCCGCGGTTTATCGGCTTTTATAAACCGGAAGCCTTTTTAAGCGGACAGATAGATATTCTGGCGGCGATGGATTTTGAATTAAAACACATACCCGACGTAAAGCAGCACCGTTTGTATGAATGCGGTATATCGCTGGTCATGAGAGATGATGATATTTTATCATCAAAAGAAAAAATCACAAAACAAGACCTTGAGGGGCGGACACTTCTTGTCGGCGGTGGATCTCCTCCGATGTTACAAAGACTCCAGCAACGATTGATACGCACACAAACAATTAAATATTTGAACAGCAGTGACCATGACACAACCTTAACTTATGTCGCAGCACAAAAGGCTGTTTGCCTCTCTCCGGATTTTTTTAATGAAGACACAACCGGTTTTAAGCGGATTACTTTTGATTGTCCGGAAAAATTCAAGATAGTGCTTTGTACCCATAGCACCGATAAAAGGGAAAGTTTGCAATATTTTGTTAAATTGCTGCAAAAATTGCATGAATAAAAAAAATATAACAGCCCTTGGGATAATCCCAAGGGCTGTTTTGTTTTTTTTAGCTTGCGTTGTACTCAATAGTTATAGTTTTGCTGTTGACTTCATTAAACGTTACTTTAGACATATCAGATATGTTGCACCCATAGGGAGATACTATAAAATTATTTTCCGTTCCGGTATATTTAATTTTAAAATAACAACTTCCCGAGCCGGTTCCAAACATATTGTCGAATTTGCCAGCACTTTTTCCTCCCGTAAACGTCAGTCCTCCGCAAGAAAGGTCATTATTGCAAGCCGAAGGATTGGGGACATTGGCAGTAAAAGTACCGAAAGTCGGTGTATCAGCGGAAGTAAAACCCTTCAATTTATCATTAATATTGCCTTCATTATCATACCACCATCCTGTACTTTCAAAAGATGGATCAACAGTAATCGTACCAAGTTCCAGTTCGTGAGTAACAATCAAGTTCACATCGCGGGCTATTGTGGCGGTAACGGTCATTGTTGCCGAGTTGGCGGCGTAGGCGGCATAACTGCAAAGAGCGACACCGGCAATGCCGAGCATTAAAATATATTTATTCATATTCAAACTTCCTTTTTTTATTAACGTTATAAAAAAACCACCTTTTGGGACGTATCCCGCGAGGTGGCTGGAAGCTCGAAACTGTCTTATGGAACAGTGCCGGGTATTCTTTATATTCCCCGACCTTCCAACCATAATACGGCTGAAAGTAAGTTTTATGTCTTTAGAGACACCATAAGAGAGGCTTCGAGACCTCAAAGCGGCTTTTCGCTCACTTCA
>JAFUYI010000090.1 GCA_017470585.1 Alphaproteobacteria bacterium
ATTCCATGAAAATCCAGTCAAACCGCCATCATAAGTTATCGTCAATCCTCCACAGGGATTTCTTGCACCGTTACAAGCAGTCGGATTGGCAATATTGGCGGTAAATCTGCCGGCTGTATAGCCATTGACAGCAATTACTCCATCAAGTTTGGTTATACCCTTAATACTTTTATAATACAAAATGGTCCCTGTGTTCCGGCTGGGATCAATGGTGATGGTTCCGAGTTCTATATCTTGGGTAACGTTTAAGCTTACATCGTGTGCGATTGTTGCGGTTACATTCATTGTGGCAGAGTTATTCGCGTATGCACAGTATGAAGCAAGAGCAACCGCGGCGACGCCCAGCATTAAAATATATTTATTCATCTTAAAAACTTCCTTTTTTTATTAACGTTATAAAAAACCACCTCTTGGAGCAAATCCCCGCGAGGTGGTCGGAAGTTAAGAACTACTAATCGCAATAGTGCGGGTATTCTTGATATTCCCCAGCCTTCCGACCATAAAAATCGGATATATCAAATTACGTCTTGATACAAACGGCGATTAAAAGGTTCTTACACCTCAAAACGGCTTTTTATCCGTTTCAAAGTTACCCTAGCACAAAAAATCTTCTATGTCAAAGGAAAATTTTTATTTATATTCTTTTTCTTCTTTTTTTTCTTTCTTTTTCTGCGTCTTTTTCTTCTTTTTCTCGGCTCTTGCGGCAATTCTTGTTGCAGTTCTTCTTTTGTCCTGCCGATAATTGCCGATGTATGCCAAAACATGGCAACAAGGTATATCATACCCACTATAAAAATATAATCAATCACCGGACGCGGATTTCTTATCAATGCAACCCCTATCAACAAGTACAGACAAAAAAATAAGGCTATATAAAACAGCGAATACAACAGTTGCAAGCACGCATTTTTAAACGGCATAACTATTTTTCTTCTCTTTTTATATTTCAGCAAAAAAGCTATATGCCTGCGCCATAATTTAATTAAGCTCTTAAATATCCGGCTTTTTCCGATGATATAGCAAAGAAACCCTATAATCACGCAAATCACAATGGTGCAAACAATACTCAAAAATAAATTGAGATGTAAAGAACTGTTCATAAAATCCAGCACAACCATAAAAAGAACACTAAATACAAACTTTGCGTACGCCAATTTGTTCTCTTTATTATTCAACTTTCAACTTCCGATTCAATAAACTACTTTCCGTACAGTATGCTCCTTTTTTTGATTTTGGCAAGCAATTTTTGTAATTTTTACATTGACAGATAAAAGAGGCGGTTTTATATATGAAACAACACAGAGGAGAAAAAATAATGTTGAAAATTGTTTTATTGGTTATGATTGCCGGAGCGGTGATTATTGGCGGTGCGAGCTTATACCACATACACAAAGTCAACACCAAAAACAAAACCGAAATGGCATCTTTCACAGAAGAAATCAACCTCAATGCCGATTTGGGCAAAGTTTTGGTTATTTATTATTCGTTGACCGGACACACCAAAGATATTGCCCGTCAGATTGCCGATAAAACCGGTGCCGATTTATACGAGATTCAAACGGTTGAAACATATTCCTCCCCCTCTGTTTATATGAAAAGCAAAAAAGAGCTATCCTCCGGTCAATATCCCGAGCTCAAAAAAGATGATTTACCGAATATCAAACTTTATGATACCGTTTTTATCGGCGCGCCGGTTTGGTGGTACACTATGGCTCCGGCTCTGTACAGTTATCTTCAAAATACGGATTTTGAAAATGCTCGTGTTGCGGCTTTTTCCACCCAAGGCAGCAACTTCGGTTCGTTTTTTAAGGACTTTGCCGAAATGGCAAAAAATGCACAAATCTTGCCGAGTGAAAACTTCAACAATATTGATGAAAAATATCAAGCACAGGTTTCAAATAAAATCAATGCTTGGTTGAATAAACTCTCCCGATAAGCGTTTTTTATATTACTTTTTATTTATTGTATGAAGCACGGCGGATACGGTCGTTTATAGCTAACCCGAGACCGGTTTCCGGAATGGGCGCGATTGCTATTCCCTTGTCTCCCGCCATCTCATCTGCTAACCGCATATAGGCAAACAAATTTGCCGCCGCTTCATTTAAATCACCGTCAGGACTTAAATTCAAATCAGCATTATTCTGCCATCCAAAGCCGATATAAAACTCCCCTTCCTCGGGTTTTTCAACGTTAATCCGCAGCTTATGCGACGGCGCGTAATGACGCAACATCTGCCCCGGAGACGACGGGCGATCCGGTTCGCCGTGAGAAATTATAACTTTTTGCCCCAAAAAATCCTCTATTTCCTCGACGGCAATGCCTCCGGCTCGCAGCAATACCACATCCGAAGAACTGACATCGACAATACTTGATTCAACTCCCACGCTGCAAGCTCCGCCGTCAAGAATCATATCAATCCGCCCGCCCAAACTTTCTTCAACGTGTTCGGCAGTTGTCGGACTTATGGTTTGCGAACGGTTGGCAGAAGGTGCCACAATCGGCACACCGCTCTCCCTGATAAGTTCCAATGCCACCGGATGATTGGGCATACGAACCGTTGCCGTCGGCAATCCGGCACATGCCAAATCCATTGCTCCGTTATGGTCTTTTCTCTTCAAAACCATCGTAAACGGTCCCGGCCAAAAACGTTTGGCAAGCGCAACAGAACGTTCATCGGTTTGTACATACTCACTCAAAAAGTCAATATCGGCAATATGCGAAATCAACGGATTAAAAGCCGGTCTGCCCTTGGCGGCAAAAATCCCCGCCACCGCTTTGGCGTTATAAACATCGGCTCCCAAACCGTAAACCGTCTCGGTCGGAAAGGCCACCAATCCTCCGGTGCGGATAATTTCTGCCGCCCGTTTGATATTGTTTTTTGTTGCTTTGCAAATATCAGACATCATAAACCCTTTTATTTACGGCGCATATTTCTGACAACATAGCTGTCAACAATTCTGGCATTGCGCTCAAATGAAAGCAAATATACCAATTCTTCCAGTTTGTTCAGATAAATCAAGTTCTCGGCATGCGGTTGAGGCGGTAATATTTGGCGTTCGGGATTTTCAAAATCAAAAACCATATAATGTTCAAAATCAAGCATTGCCGAACAGTGCTGCGGAAGTAAGATTTTTTCATACATTCTCACGCCGTCGCCAACATTTATTTTACGCTCCAATTTATGTTTCATTCGGTGTGTGTGTTTCTCAACAATCGCCAGTGAGCGCGGCAGATTAACTTCCATATACGATTTTATATCATTGGGGCAATATACCGGATTTTTATGATCAATATCAAATCCCGGTCCATTGATTCTCTGCCCTTTATATTCCAAAACAAACTCATCTGCCGAACCTTTTTCGTACATATTGGCAATCAGCTTTTCGATATACGCGGGATGAACGCCCGATGAGTGCAAAAGATTATAAAAGTTCTGTTCGTTATTACGGATAAAAACTTTAACAAATCCCTGCCGCTCACGGAATTTCACAAATTCATCATAACAAAATTCTTTGATAAAATCCCTGAAATCGGAAATTCTCATTCTTTCAATCGTTGATGGCGCAAACCCATGCTCCGCCAAATTTTTCAGAAGAGGAAACGAAACAGCTTTATAAACCGGAAATTCCGCCATTTCCCTTTGATATACCGAACGTTTGAGGGCTTTTCTTAAATCATCCGTGCTGTACTCACCGCCTGTTCTTTTACGACACAGAGCTTCGTTATATTCTTCGGATATATATTCCTTGGCGATATTGGAGATTTTCCCGTTGCAATCATCACGGATTAAAAGCTTATGTTCAGGTGAAATCGGGTTTTCCGGAGTTACAATCAAAGAACAGTTATTGTTGATAACATAAGTCCGCAGCATTTTAACAAGACGTTCCCTTTGTTCATTATGCGGCATGGTATTAAGAAGCACCATAGCCTTATCCAAAATTCCTGCGGTACGCTCTATGCGGCGGCGTTCATCAATTATTTCTTTGTGCTTTTTTCCGCTCAAAGTTCCCTCCTTATTTTTTCATGCCCTATTATACATCATATTTTTGCAAATGTCTAAACTTTTATTTAAGCTTTAACAACTATATTTAAAATATGTTTTATTATGGAGGAAAATATGGTTGAATTTAGTTTCAAATATGCTCAAAAAGCACCTGAATCAGCACTCAAAGTTATTGTCTGCTCATCATTGGCATTTGATTTTTGCTCACCCGAAGAACAAAAATCATTAAAATCCGCCGCCAAACAAAATGACTTTAAGGCCGAACTGTTTCAGGTCTTAAATTTATATGATGGCCAAAACCGCCTTATTGCCATAGGTTGCGGCACCAAAACCGATGATGTAAAAATACAAACTTTGGGAGCAAAATTATATCAAATAATTGCTCAAAATCAAACCGCCGATATTTTTATAAGCGGAAAAGAAGCCGCTTCAACCGCGGAAAACCTCGCTTTCGGCATTGAACTTGCAAGTTACCGCTTTGATAAATATTTCACAACCAAAAAAGAAAAAGATTACCCCAAGCTTGAAAAAGTTACCATCTTTTCTTGCAATGAGAATATCAAAAAAATCCGTTATGATAATTTAAAAGCCGTAGCTTCTGCCGTGCGCTATGCCCGCGATTTATGCAATGAACCGGCAAACTATTTAACTCCCGATGTATTCGCCGAGGATATTAAACGCTTGGAATATTTGGGGCTTAAAGTTGTTATATTAAACGAAGACGAAATCAAAGCCGAGGGAATGAATATGTTGCTTTCGGTAAGCCAAGGCTCGCACAATCACCCAAAAGTAGCCGTTATACGCTGGGAGGGAAATCCCGATAATAAAACCGCTCCCGAATTGGGACTTGTAGGCAAGGGCGTTACTTTTGATTCGGGCGGAATATCGTTAAAACCCTCCTCCGGCATGGGTGATATGAAAGGCGATATGACAGGAGCTGCCGTGGTTGTTGCCACAATGAAAGCCGCCGCTTTATGCCATATTAAGCAAAATATAACCGCTATCGTGGGATTGGTTGAAAATATGCCATCAGGTCATGCCTCACGCCCCGGTGATATTGTCAAATCAATGTCGGGGCAAACGGTTGAAATAATCAATACCGATGCCGAAGGTCGTCTGGTTTTAGGCGACTGCTTATGGTACCTGCAGCAAAAATATAACTCTAAAGTAATAATTGATGTTGCCACCCTAACCGGCTCGACTATGCGCACATTCGGCTTTGAATATGCCGGACTTTTCTGCAATACCGATAAAATGGCCGATAATCTTTATAAAAAAGGTCTGGAAAGCGGAGAAAAATTATGGCGGCTTCCGCTTACCGAAGAATACGACAAATTGATTAACTCCGATATTGCCGATATGAAAAACTGCGGTCCCGCCAACGGCGGAGGAATAACCGCCGCTTGTTTCCTGCAACGTTTTATCAAACCCCGAAACGCTTGGGCGCATTTGGATATTGCCGGCGTTGACCGCGATGACAAAGGGCATCCTTTAACCCCCAAAGGGGCAACCGCGTGGGGTGTGAGATTATTAAGCAAGTTCATCGGCTGCTATTAACATAAATCCGGCGGAAAATAAAAACTCCGCCGGATTTTTACCATTTCTGCCGGAACTCGGCGATACATTTTGCCATATCAAGCGGAGTTTTGATATATTTATCGCACTCAACCGGTTCGCGCGGCGTTTCAACGTATTTTATTTGCGTTTTGGCGCAGCCTGATAACAACATCAGAGTTAGAAATATCAGCGTTCCAATCAAAAGCGGCATCAGTTCTTGCCAGTTCTTCCAAGTCGCGATTTTGTTTTTCAAGTTCAATTTTATCATTATATGACCTCGTTAGGCGATTAAGTAAAATATTGTTATTGGCGATAAGGGCGGAATTTTGGTTTTTAAGTTCTTCAAGTCGTTGCGACAACAAACTCCCCCAAAACCACAAAGCCGCCACGAAAACGCCCAAAAATAAAATTAAAAATCCCGATGCTTTACTCATGTTTTTCAATCCTTGCCGTAATAAGATTACACAGACGAAGGACAATAAAATTATTGAGAGTATCGTACAAAGGGCGGGCAAAAATTACCACCACACAAGCGCATCCGCATTTAGCCGGTTCCGAAATGTCAAACATATCGAATACCAAATAAAGCGAATAGCCCATAATAAACCCCAATACGGCATCTATGCAGGCTTGAGCAAAATTTTTAGCGCGGACAATCGCTGATAAAATCGCCATTCCCGCTAAAAGCGTAAGTATTTTTAAATCATTGATCATTTATGTATCTCCTTAAATTTTTTTAAAATAATGTGTTTTTTGTCTTGCAATCAAATAAGTTATCTGATATATTAAGCTTGAAGCAGATGAAAATCGCTTTGAGGTGTGATAGCCTCTCATACGATGTCTATCAAGACATAAAATTGCTTTCAGCCTGATTATGGTTGGAAGGTTGGGGAATAAGGCTTGCCAAATACCCGACACTGTTTCGTATGACAGCTATCAACTTCCAACCACCTCTAGGGTTTAATGCCCGAAAGGTGGTTTCTTTTATTAAGTTATAAAGAAACTAAAAAAGGAAGTTTTTATGATGAATAAATATATTTTATTGGTTGGCGTTGCTGCGGTTGCCCTTGGCTCGTACCACGCATACGCAGGCAACTCCGCTACAATGACCGTTACCGCAACAATCGCTCACGACGTGAGTTTGAGCGTTACTCAAGATATAGACCTTGGCACAATCACTATCAATCCGGCTTATACCGGAACGAATATAACTTGGGGGTATGACGACTCCGGAATATTTTTCAATGATAATGAGGGAGATTTAACTTTAACAAATGGCAGTAGTGGTACTTTCACCGCCAATATCCCTAATCCGTCCGCTTGCAATTCCGAAAGTTCTTCTTGCGGAGGACTTCATGTCGCGGGAAATTATAATAACTTTATTTACAATCTCTTTGGCGGAATCAATGAAGATAATGGCTGCGCTTTTAATATTAAATATAGCGGAAGCGGAAATAGTTTTAAGGTTTATCCTAATTACTGTGAGATATATGATGTATCCCAAGTTACCACCGGAGCGCATTCCGGCACTTTGACCATCAGTTACACTCCGCAATAAAATTATCATAAGGCGGGGATTTTCTCCGCCTTTTTTTATAATTTTTGCCTCTTAAAAAACGTATCTCCCTGTTGCCAAACAATCGGCGTTGCGGGTGGCTCTTGTTTTAAACTCGCGGGCATATTTGGAGTTTAGGCACTCTTTACGCGCTGTCTCAAAATCGCCGCTTCCGATTGCCGCCAGCATTTTTTTAAACTTCAAAACGCCGTTTACTCCCATTTGGAACGCCATATCAAGAAGCGCGTACTGCCGCTCATCGCTGATATTATCCCAAAAAGGAATTTTATAAGCCAGCTCTTTAATTGTCCGCAAAATGTCGGAGTGAAGCAACATAAAAGCTGCCTCTTTGGTTATGCCTTTTAACTGCCAGCAAGAACCGACAAGCTTTTTTTCTTCCGCCGTGAACGGGTTTTTATCCAAGCACCGACCAATACCGATGGTTAAATATCCCTTTGTGTCACGATAGGGTTTTAGGCGGCAACCCTCGTGAACATACAAACGTTGCACCGCCTCTTTAATGTCAATCATTTTTTATTTCTCCATAAAAAAAGCCCCGATTCCCGGAGCCTTGACAAATTATTTTTGTTCTTGTATAAAAATTAAGTCCGGTGTTTGCCGCACCGGACTTGTTTTAACCAGAAAGGGTTAAACCCACTCTTTAACTCTATCTAGGTTAAAGATAGCCCGTATTTTATCAAAAGTCAAGCATTTTTTTTGATTTTTGAATTTACGGGGCGGGTTTAATTCTTTCCAACCGTCCGCAAGGACTGAAAGGAAAGAGGATGATAATAAAGATAATTATTATCTTAAAAAAAATCCGCTTTTACTTGTTAATTAAATCCAAGTAAAAGGA
>JAFUYI010000091.1 GCA_017470585.1 Alphaproteobacteria bacterium
AAGAGGGGAAAATCCCACAGTATTTAACCAAGGGTATGAAATTTGCTTTGGCAAATCCTTATAACGTTGTTACGCTTTAGAGTAAAAACGTTTTTTGTTCCGTTCTTTTAACAAAGAGCGGATTTTTTTTTAATTTAATTTAATTTTTTAAAGGAGTACATTAAAATGAGTAGCGGAAAAAAAGCTAAATCACAAACTTATAATACCGGCGGATTGTACGGAAGTGCAACCACCGGAAACAAGGGAACTTATTATAATCCGACGGATTTTGAACGGCAGCTGGTTGGTGCAAGCAGTGCTGCCATACCGGGATATATGCAACAGCTTATAAACCCGACTTATGACAGCACGTCTTATCAAAACCGCTTGGCGCAGTTTAATAATCAAGCGCAGAAATCATTTGAAAATAACGTGATAAATCCCCTTGCTTCCCGCGGGTTGACCAGAGGTTCAAGCGTTAATCAGATGAGCAACCAATTTAATAATAAAATGGCTGATGCCGAGCTTGATTTGATGGACAATGAGGATTCGCGGGTGTCAAACGTGTTGGGGCAGTTGATGAATTATTATCAAATTCCCTATGCGATGATGAACACCATCAACAATAACTCGCAAAATCTTTATGCACAGGCTTTGCGCAATAATGACAATAACCGTTTCTCAAATATCGCCGGAACATTGATCGGAGGAGGTCTGGGCGCGTATTGGGGCGGTGCGGACGGCGCACTTACCGGAGCGCGTTTAGGTAATTCTTTGTTTTAGGACGGATACCGCGGGGAAGACATCTTCTCCGCGGCTTTTTATATAAAGGGCAGATGAAATGGATAGCTTAAACATTGATTTTAACGGAGGGTTTGAGGAACAAGAGGATAATTCTTTTCGGATTTTGGCGAAAAAAGTTCTTGATTTTCCGGCTCCGCGGAATATTGAGGAACAACTGCGGCAAAATTATCAGGAGCTTGAAACAGGTGAGATTTCCAACCGTGTGGCTCTGTTTTATGCCCAGCTCGGCAAGGCCCTAAACGGGGATACGCGAGCTTTTGAAATTGTCCGCAATACCGCCGGAGAAAAACCGAGCGACAAGGTGGAATTGCAGAAGTTTGATCAAAGCCCGTTTGAAATTAAAATAATAAAATAATTTTTTTCTTTGAGAGATTGACATTTATTTTAAATCTGTTAACATACAAATTGAGATGAGAAAAATTCCGTCTTGAGGTCGCAAAACCTCTTACAGATTGTCCTATCAAGACATAAAACTGCTTTCAGCCTGATTATGGCTGGAAGGTCGGAGAATATAAAGAATACCCGGCACTGTTATCTGTAACGGTTTTGCGCTTCCAGCCACCTCGCGGTTTAAAAAACCAACAGGTGGTTTTCTTTTGAATCTAAAAGAAAACTCTAAAGGGGAAGTTATGATAAACAAATTTTTTTTAATTTCGTTACTATCCGGTCTATCGTGTGCCGCCTATGCCGTTTCTGAGAATTTTGAGATTTCCACCACTATAGACCATGAAGTCGTGCTGGGCAACTTTCGCAGTTCTTCATCGGATGTCGATCTCAAAGTTACTGCGGATTTTGATATGGGAACGATTGTTGTTGACCCCAATCAACAAAGCGGCGGTGTAAGAAATATCGGCGGGTATGATCCGCTAAGTGGCAGGTACGGCGGAGTTGTTTCCGTGTCAAACACCTCCCGCGGCACAATCAGTGCCAACATCCCCAATCCCGCAGAAGATGATTCACGGATTTCATTTTCGCCCAATCCGCTGCATTTTGGCGGAGTTGATGTATATCTTCATCTGTACTATACATCGACGAGAGGTCTTTATCTTTATGCCAATATTGAATATTCCGGAGGTGTACCGGAGGAGGGGCATTACAGCGAAAATGTTACGATAACCTATCATCCGGAATAAGCTTAATTTTTCAATCAATTTTAATACGCTCCCTGCAATCGGGGCGTATTTTTTTATAAGGAAATAATACCCATGTTTTGTTATTACAAATTCGCGCCTCTTTTGACGATGGAGGATCCGCGTTATGATACTTTTGTTTTGACCGGAGGGCGCGGTTCGATGAAAACCGGAACGGCTTGCCGCGCAGTCCTGCTTGCGATGATGAAAGAAAAAAAGCGGGTTGTGTGTTTCAGAGAAACCAAAAGCTCACAAAAAGCATCCCTTATCAGTGAATTTCAAGAATTGATTGATACCGAATTTAAGGGCAGGGGATTTGTTTATAATACCGAAAGCGTTTCCAATATACTTACCGGTTCAAGTATAACTTTCTTGGGACTTCGCGACAGCAATGAAAATTCGCGTGAGGCGATAAAAGGTTTAGCGCAGGTTGATATTTGGCTGATTGATGAAGCTCAAGCCGTAAGTTCCAATGTTTGGAGCGTATTGTTAAAAACCATCCGCAAAGAGGGAGCGCGCTTGATTGTTATTTACAATCGTATTGATGCCGAATTACCGGTAGAAAGTGCTTTATTTTTAAATTATGAGGAAATGAGCGCGCCGCCCTCAACCTATTTTGTCGAAGTTAATTACCCCGAACTTGCCGCCAAAGGTTTGTTAAGCGACCGTTTTATAAAAACCGCCGAATTGGTCAAACAAAATAAACCCGAAGAATATGAACGCGATTACTTAAACAAACCCAAAGGTGCCAATATTGCCAAAGTGGTAAAATATTGGAGTGCGGAAAATATCAATGACAATGTCAATTTTGTTGAGGATTTTGATATTTACTGGTCGCTTGATTTTAATGTCAATCCTTCAATGTCCACTCTTGCGCATTATGACGGCAGGAGCTTTTTTGTTTTTGATGAGATTGTGTTAAACAATGCCATTACTCAAGATGTGGTTGATGAGTTCATTAACCGCTATCCGCCCGATAAGGTCAGGGGAGTGGTGCAAATATGCGGCGATGCCAGCGGTAACTACCGCAAAACGCAAAGCCGCTACAGCGATTACGCGATTATTGTTAATACGCTTAACCGCAACGGTTATCGCACAAACTTGAATTTGCGGCGTTTCAATCCGCCGATTCAACATCGGATTAACGCTTTCAATAAACAGGTTTTAAGTGATGACGGACATCGGCGTTTACTGGTGCATTCACGCTGTAAATGGCTGATTTTTAATATGAAAAAACTGTGTTTTAAGCCCGGAAGTTCAATCATTGATGCCGGTATTCCCTCACAGTTTGATGAAAACGATGATAGGCTGTATTTGGGGCATATTTTTGATGCCGTAAGTTATATGGTCGAATATTTTAAACCAATAGTAAAGGAATAAAAAAATGAGTTTTGAATTTTTAGTTGAACAAGAAGAACTTCCCCGAAAGCTCTCCTCCGAACAGGCTGTTGATGTTGCCCGTAATATCGGTGAGCTGTGGGCGAAGTGGGATAACACCAGAGAAAAACAGAAAAAAATTGCCGATAAACTGCGTCCGGAAATTTATTTGGATGAACGTCATAGCAATAATGATCCCCAAAATTGGAAATCCGACATTCATTTGAATAAAATTTATTCTTTGGTGCAGACGCAGCAAGCGTTTATCTGGGATAATATTTATTCAAGCGTGGATAAGTTATTTGATGTTGAGGGAAAAGATAAAGCTTCCGCCGGTAATGCCGCCGTTCAAAAGGCTAATCTGGTTAATATTTTTAATGCAATCGGCATACAGCGCAAACTAGACCGTGCTATTGAATATTTGGGAACAGTCGGCGAATTTTGTTTGTTCGTGGGATGGAAAACTTCTTATAAGCAGATTCGCCGTCCGTTGGAAAAGCTTGCTGATAATCTTTCGCCCGTTTTTCACGGTGAAAACTTCGGGGTATTCAATCAAGAGATTTATAACGGTCCGACGGTTGAGGCGATTGATCCGATAAATTTGGTTTTTGATCCCAAAGTATCACCTGAAGACGAAGAAAAATGGGATGCCTGCGGCAAGATTATCAAAGAATGGCAAACCTATGACAATATTTGTGCCAACAAACTTTATAAATTAAGTCCGGAAACTTTGGAGGAAATACGATTGCTTATCAACAATCAAAATGAGGATAAAGATGCGCCTTCAACCGAAAAAGTTGATGAAATCGTTGAGCAAAATCGGATTGAGGTTTTGCAGTATTGGGGCAATTATACCTTAAAAGACGGACACACCTTAAAAAATTGGAATATTGTAGTGATTGCCCGTAAATATTTGGCAATGTTTGAGGCCAACCGCTGGATAATAAACCCGATTGTCAATATGGCGATTTTCCGCGATATTCGTTCCAAGCGCGGTATTCCGGAGATTTGGTCAATTTATGAGTTGGCAAAAGAGCAGGAAAAGAAAGTAAATCTGCAAAATGATGCCCAATCCTTAAACCTCAATCCTCCGGCATACGCTCCGGAGGGCTTTTTTAAGGAAAAGCAGATAACGCTTACCCCCGGAAAACAGATTGAATATAAACCTGGATTAGACGACCCTGGGGCTATTATCAAAATGCAGTTTCCGCTTATTTCCAATGAACGCATTATCGAATATTATGATAATGTTGCTTCCGGCGTGTCGGGAATTTTCCCGAATATGCAGGGGCAGGATGAAACACGGGATGCCACCGCAACCGAAATCAGAATTAAGGTTCAGGGACAGACCACGCGTTTGGCAAAAACTCTTGATGCCATTAAACAAAACGGAATTGTCCCGATGGTAGTAAAGGTTGCCGAGCTTGATGCCAATATGAAGTTCGGAGATGAGATTATTTATAATGCTTCCGAAGGCTTGACAACCATCGGTGATGCTATTCGGCAGGGAAAATATATATATCGTTACACCGACAACTCGGGAATAGCCAGAAAGATGCTGAAAAATCAGGAACTTGTCAAGATTTTGAGCAATGTTTGGAATGATCCGCAAGTAAGGCTTAATAAAAAGGAAATTGTTAAAGAAGCGTTGCTTAATGCCGATTTTGAAAATCCCGAGCAATATTTTCTTCCCGACACGGAAGTTATGCCTTTTGAAAACGGAGGAAGAATATGAAAAAACAATCACAGCTTTTGTTTTTGCGGGAGGCGTTAGCCTCCCGTGAGGGCGAGATTATTCTTAACGAGTGCCGCCGTTTTATGATTGAGTTGTCGGCAAGATTAAATTCAGATGCCCAATGGGTTAAAGGTATCGGAATGTTGCTTAAACATCTCGATAACACGGAAGAAGAATGTGATACATTCCTACAACAGCAGTAATTAAGATTATGGCGGGGTGTTCGCACCCCGCCTCTTTTTTTGTTTTAAATACATTTTTTTTATAGATTTTTTTTAATAAAATGTCAAAATCAACTTGCCGTGTAGGAGATAGTGATTGTTTTCGTATGCGTTCCGGCAACGGTATCAGATGACCAACGAAACTCACACAAAGTCGGTACAACCTTAAATTTGTTCGAGACGTCGTGGACTATTGCAAATATGCAGTCATTATAATTTGCTGTACCTCCTAAAATATCAAATAGTCGCTCCGGCACACTCAAACCGCCGCAGTGATTGCTTGCACCGGTACAAGCGGAAGGATTGGCAATATTGGCGGTAAATGTTCCGGGTGTGGCAGCTGTGGCGGCAGTGATCGGTTCTATAAATGAACTGACTGTCCCGTCTAAATTATATTTTATATAACCATCTGTTCCTGTATCTGCCGGATTTATGGTAATGGTACCGATATTTAAATCGGTAACATTGCCAAGGCTCACATCATGAGCGATTGTGGCGGTAACGTTCATTGTTGCGGAATTAGCCGCATAGGCGGCATAAGAGCTTATGGAAACCGCGGCAACGCCAAGTAATAAAATATATTTGTTCATCTTAAAAACTTCCTTATCTATTGTTAACAAAGAAAATCACCCCGACATACCGACGAGGTGATTGGAAGTTACGAACTGTCTCAAATAACAGTGCAGAGTATTTGGTAAACCTTATTTCCCTGCCTTCCAACCATAATAACGGCTAGAAGTAGTTTTATGTCTTTGCGGACAATTTGAGAGAGGTTCGTACACCTCAAAGTGACTTTTCATTCACTTCAAAACTAACCTAACATAAAAAATTGCCAATGTAAAGCAAAAATTTAAAAGTTTTTGCTTTTCCCTTTTTTGCCTTCCTCCTGCTGTCATTCCTCATTGCAACCGTGGGTTGCAATGTCAAGGCATCCCACGAAATTTACGCACATTGCCCCTTGTGATCGGGAGACCCCATGACCTCGCTCGGAGGGGTGACGAGGAGAGGAAGACCTCAAAAATAGATGCTGAAACAAGTTCAGCATGACAAAACAGGGTTTGCCTTACTCTCCCAGTGTCATCAATTCCGAACTTATTTCGGAATCTATTTTTGAGATTCCTATCCTCGCCGTCCATCTATTCGGCGTCCTTCCCCTCCTATGTCACGCAGTCATCTATTCGGAGTCCTTCCCCTACGTCACGCCGCACTTGATGCGGCGTCCAGATTAAAACAATTTGCTAGATTATAGACCTGGATGCCGTGTCAAGCACGGCAATAACTATGGGCGGTATCGAATTTTCTGATCCGTATGTGGACTATGTTAGCGGTAATGAATTTAAGTTTCTATATGATTATATTGAATACAAAAGCGGCACAATACCAACACCAGGCGATTACGAGCAAGATATTACCATAGAATATGTTTTATAAATAAAACACATCAGGATTTGCATCCATGTTCTCCGTAATACAAAAAATCCCCCTTTAGGGGGATTTTCTTTGATGGCAGAGAGTTAATGGCTGTCTTCGACATTGCAGGCGCAATGCTTATTCCGCTGTGTTCATCGGTTAATACTAAATGATATACGGACTTTAATTAAAGCCGAAAATCATTCTTTTATCTTTCCATCTTCCATAAATAGAACTTTATCGGCAATTTGAGCAAGCTCCGGATTATGTGTCACCAAAATAATGGTAATGCCCTGTTTTCGGTTCAGGTCAATCAGCAGATTTTTAATTTCTTCGGTGCGTTTGGTATCTAAATTGCCGGTCGGCTCATCAGCAATCAAAACTTTTGGATTGGTTATCAAAGCTCTGGCAATAGCAACACGCTGCATTTCACCACCTGAAAGCTCGCTCGGCAGATGCTCTGCGCGATGACTGATACCAAGCAAATCCATAATTTCTGCAGCTCGCTGTTCGCTTATGTCGGCTTTGATGCCGAAAACTTCCGGCAACATAATATTTTCTTTGATTGTCAAAGTCGGAAGCAAGAAAAATTTTTGGAAGATATAGCCGAAATACTGCCGCCGAATAAGCGTTAATTCTTTTTCGGATAAAGATAAACCGGCTTCAAATATTTTTTTATCGTTTAACCACAATTCACCTGAAGTCGGATTATCCAAACAGCCTAATATATTAACAAGTGTCGTTTTTCCCGAACCGCTCGGTCCGACTATCGCGACAATATCTCCTTGCTCTACTTCAAGGCTGACATTATTGACGGCATTGACTGTTTCCGAGCCGCGCTGATAAGCCTTGCATAAATTCTTTATAGTAATAATAGAACTCATCAGTTATCACTCCTTATAGCTTCAAGCGGACGGATATGTGCCGCGCGGATGGCCGGCAGAATACCGCCCAAAACTCCGGTTAAAGTTATGGCTGTAAACGCAGTTATAATAATTTCCGGAGATAACATAATTAAACTGCCGTTCGGGGCAAAAGGCAAAAACAGCCGCGCCAAATTTTCTGATATATCGGCGAAAAGATAAGAAAATACAATGCCGATAATACTCCCGCCCGAACACAATAAAATTGTCTCCCCCCAAATCATTGCAAAAATATGCTTTGGTAAAGCACCGATACTTTTAAGAATACCGATTTCCTGATAACGTTCAAACACAGACATCAAAACCGTGTTCAAAACACCGAAAACCGCAATCAAAAAAGCGATAAAAGCTATCGAAAAAACTATAACTTTTGCACTTTTTACCAAGGAAATAATCGTATTTTTAACCTGAGCCATTGACACAACCTGAATATCCGGAATTTCATAAAGTTTATCTTCGTAAGCCGTTGCATTGACCTCTTTTTGTAATTGAATACCAACCATTGTCAGCAGATTTTGCTTTTTAAACACTTCCTGCAAGGTTTTGAGCGGTAAAAAAATCATGCCGTCATCTTGTGTGCCGGTGCGCTTTAAGATACCGACCACCGTAAATTCTTCTTCGCTCCCCGTCAGCAACATCATATCGCCGATTTCCCGCTGTTCAAGTTCAGCCGCTTCATATCCTAACACAACTTCACGGGCATTGGCATTTTTAAACCAATTTCCGGCTAAAAATTCAAAATAAGATTTCATCTGCGGATAAGTTTTATTGTCCACACCCAAATAAACTATTGTGCCGCCGTTTTCACCTTTGTACGGATCAAATTCGGCATGCATCAGCATCGGTGTTGCGGCCGATACTTCCATATCTTTATTGATGTCATCAAAAAGGCTTTCCGTAATATAGCGCAAACCGGTGCCGCCTTTGAGCATCAAGGTTGCGGCCTCATACGGACAGCCTTTGGCGGTTAAAACAATCTGGAAACCCATCGCATCAATGTCTTTATTTAAGGATTGCTCATAGCCTTTATTAAAACCGAGCAGTGTTACCAGAACCCAAGTAGAAAGAGCAATGCCGATAATCGTAAAGCCGGTGCGGATTTTGCGCCGTTTGAGGTTTTTGTAAGCAAGTGTCAATAAATTCATTTTTGCTCCTGTTTATCAAATATAAAATGCTGCATTAAAATCAAATTTTTCTTTACACCCCGCAACGCGGCATAAAAATCATCCGAGCTTTCAGGTGCTGGATTACGGATGGCATTGATTTTAGAACCATTTTTTGCTTGTCCGGTTTGAACATCATAATCCTTAAAATCGGCAAGTGATAATCCGACAAATTGATTCCCGAAATCTGATGAACGCAATCTTTTAGCATTTTTAGAGGTCAGCTTCTGAAAATAAAAATTGGTAATTATTCCCTTTGTATCAGTCGTTAAAAATACCTGCATTCCGCCGTATTTACCCTTTTGATTAACCCCATGAATGTAGCCGACAGGTGTTTCATTATCTAAAACCGTGTAAAGTGTATAGGGGACATCTATTTTTTCATAAATTCCGCTGAAATTATCTCCGAGTTCATTTTCCATTTGATTATAGAGTTCTTTACCTCCGGCTTTTTCAACAGACAAATATTCGGTTTTATAGCCGGTTGAGTTTGGAAAAAAGCGTTTGACATCGCGGTCAGGATCATTTAAATCACAGCCGACCGCGGCATAAACATTGGCACTCCATAATAAACAAATCAGAAAACTTAAAATTTTTTTCATAATAACTCCTTATTTTATATCGGTTTATAAAAATAAATCTGCCCGATATACATATTATCATTGTTTCGATGCTGATAGCGATGCATAAAACTTAATTTTATATCACCTGTCAGCTGATAATTGAGGGCATTGGCAAATGTCCAATCTTCATTTTTTTCTTCATAGACGTATGTCGGCTGAATATCCCATTTCCATTGTTCATCATTGTCTAATTTTATACTTAAACGATACAACGCAGCCCAGTAAGCGCGATGATTAAGCTCACCTCCGTCCAATTCTGCTTTATGTTCAAAATTATTGACATTATATGCGGTATCTATTCCCAAAAGCCAAGTATCTTTCGGATGTTTATCCATAATTTCATAGCCCATGGTCTCAAGCGTTTTACCGAACATAAAAGATGCCCCGAAAGTATAATTATCATAATTTAATACCCCATACGAAGCACGCGTTGCCGCCAGCCAATTACCGTAATCACGAATATTCATACCCGTACCGGAAGTTAAACTTGCGCTGACATTTCCTTTTTCATAATCATAATTACAGCCGATGCCCCAATCGCGGTCAAAACCGACACCCTGCATCGTTAAATCGCCGATTAAATCCGAATGTGTATCCCAATAAGACGATAAACCGTAGGCAATACGATTATGTCCGCCCCAAATATCGCCGATGGAAGTTTTATATTTTAAATACGCATTATAAAATTGCGGTGTTAAATCTTTGTCATCGTCGTCATAAGCCAAGCGGAATTGCAAAGCAGCCGCGCCCCAATCACCCGAGTGTGAGGAAAATTTATGTAATAAATCCACACCTAAAGAATTTTTCTGCATAGCATCATGTTTATCAAAAGAATGATATACCGCTTTATGTTCGCCGGAAGAATATCCGCCGATACCTTGCGTTTCAAAATATATCAGCGTATTATCCGCATAAGCGGAACCGATATAAAACATTCCTAAAACAGCCGGCAGAAATTTCTTCATTCTTAAATCTCTAATTCAACCTTGCCTTGATATAATTCTTCGTTATTTTCTTCAAATGTCAGCACAATTTCCCAATCACCCGGCATAGCAAAGTGTATCGGCAGGACATAATCTCCGGCACGGTTGCGCTTAAATTCCACTTTACCGGAGGCGTGATGACCGCGCATAGAGGGCATATCATATTCGGCAAATACTTGAACATTGCGCTCATTTTCATCACTGACAATAACTTTCATAATCACATCACCGACCTTCGGATGTTCTACAAAATTATATTCAAATGAAGTATTTTCATTGATTGTAATTTTTTTACCTGCCTTTATACTCTCGGCCTTGGCATTCAAACTCAAAAACAACAATGAAGTTAACAAAGCATAAAATATTTTTTTCATACGCAATTCCTTTCTTTTAACAATCTGATTTATCAAATAAAGCTATCAATTCATCAATTTTTTGCTGCCGCTCCTTTTCCGAGTGGAATGCCGCATTAACACAATGCTGCAAATGTTTTCGCACAATATTGCGTTCCACGGTTTTCACAGCCGAACGAACGGCTTTAAGCTGTTGAATAATATCAATACAGTAACGTTCGTCCTCAATCATCTTCTTAACACCTTCAATCTGTCCGGCAATACGATTCAAATTCGGCAGGTTATCCGCGTGTTTAGCCTTGATTTTTTCCATCATAACCTCTGTTTTGTTTTACTGTTTATATACATATACTGTGTAATGGTATATGTCAAGCAAAAAAATTTATAAACTATCATATATTTAAAACAAAAAAACGCCCCGACTGATTTCTCAATCGGGGTGTAAAAATATATTGCTAAATCAGTGTGTGTAATAAACTTTAGTTAAAATCTTCCATTCATTACCATCTTTTAAGAGCAAGAACATATCAGAAAATCTTGCACCGTGCCAATTATTTGATTCAACTCTGGCGTATGCAACAGTTCCTGCAATATCAATCGCTGTGATTTCTGCTTCAATTTCAGGTGCGGCAGGATTAGCATCAATATAATCATATAAACCTTGAATTGCGCCGCCGCTGACTTCACCTTTGGCGGAAGTGTACATTATTGCATTTTCAAGAAACGCAGGCTTCATAATATCGCTTTTACCTTGCTTTCCTGCTTCCAAATATTTATTTAGGGCAGCCTTTACCGCCTCGTAATCTTTAACAGATGTCTCCGTCATTGCATTTTCTCCATTGTTAGCGTTAATATCTGCGGCATAACCCGGCATTGCAAACATACCGAATATCGCCAGCATAAAAAGTATCTTTTTTAGCACAAGTATCTCCTAAAATAATCTTGCTAACAGTTATTTAATATTATATGATACATAAAATCAATACTTACAAATTTGTTTAATACTAACCTAAAGGAGAGCGTAAAATGCAGGAAAGATGTATCAATCCTAATACAAAACTGGAAGATACGGGATTTGGCTACACATTATCGCTGATTGGCGGCAAATATAAGATGATTATCCTTTACTGGCTTGGGGAATTTGAGGTTTTACGGCACAATGCTTTACATCGGCTCATCGGCAAGATTTCCTTTAAGATGTTAAGCGCAACCTTAAAAGAACTGGAGAAAGACGGTTTAATAAGCCGCAAAGTTTATCCGCAATTACCTCCGAAAGTGGAATACAGCCTGACCGATAAAGGAAAATCGCTTATTCCGATATTGTTTGACCTTTGCCAATGGGGTGATGACCAACGAAAAAAACAATAAAAAAGCCGGAGATTTATCCGGCTTAATTTTTATAGTGATGCCCCCAGCTCTCGCGCTTCATCTAACGCTTTATGACCTTTAATATCGCCGACTTTCATAACTCCTCCGGCAATAATGTGTCCGAGATTTTTCCACCCTATATGCTTTAAGAGGGATTCATAATAGTCAATAACCGGTTTGGAATTGCTTTCGCTGTTGCCTTCGGAAGCCATCAGCATAATACATTTCTTCTTCGGATTACGATAAAACATATTGCATTCAGCCACGGCAAATAAACGGTCAAACGCACATTTTAATTGTCCGGAAAAGCCCCAGTAATACATCGGACTTGCCAGCACAACAATATCAGCTGCCGAATATTCAGGATAAATTTTTAACATATCGTCTTTTTGCACGCACGGTGAGTTTTTATCTTTTCCGCCGCCGAAGCAACCTAAACAACCGTGAATATTCATTTGCCCTATATCGAAACAAGTTACCTGATGACCTTTGCTTTCAGCCCCTTCGGTGAAGGCTTTTATAAGACCTTTGGTATTTCCGGATTGTCTCGGACTTCCGTTCAAAATAACGATTTTTTTAGACATATTATTTCCTTCCAATAAACCAGAACGAGCGGTTTGGGGTAAACTTGCAACTGCAACAGTTGCAAGTGCCGCCTTGATAAATTCTCTTCGTTCCATAGATTACTCCCTAAAAAATAGTTCTCCGAAGATTTTATATAAGCTTGCCATAAATGCAATACTAACAAATTTGTTTAATACTAACATTCCGGTAAGCATAATTTACTCACCTTTCCAGTTCTCTGTGATCAGTGTAGAAATTTGCGCTTTCCATCGCTTGCTCTCGGTTTTAAATATGCCGTTTTTGATTTTCCGGCAAGCCGTCGGCACACTCCCGTGTGCCTAAAATCTGCAAAAGCAAACTCCCTTCCTCGGGAGTTCTCACCGTCAATCCCAAACCAACAAAAAACCGCCTCAACAGAGGCGGTTCTTTGTTGGTGGGAGTTGATAGTCTGGCTAATGCTGAGCCAAGCTCATCATATACGCCGTTTTTGATTTTTCGGCAAGCCGTCGGCACACTCCCGTGTGCCTAAAATCTGCAAAAGCAAACTCCC
>JAFUYI010000092.1 GCA_017470585.1 Alphaproteobacteria bacterium
AGCAAATTGTTTTACCTGGACGCCGCATCAAGTGCGGCGTGACATAGAAGGGGGGACACCGAAGAGATGGGCGGCGAGGAGAGGAAGGATGCGCCCTCCCTACGTCATGCCTCCACCGGCTGTAAAGCCGGTGGTCAAGGCATCCCCTGAAATTTATGCTCCGTTCCTTGTGGTCGGGAGACCCCTTGACGATTCCTGACGTAATCGAGGAGTGACAGAGAGGAGTAACCTCTAAAAAAAGATGCTGAAACAAGTTCAGCATGACAAGCGGGGACTTAAGGTCAAAAGCCCCCCGTGGCGATTCTTAACGGAATCGAGGGGCAAAAGGGTTTCTTTATAATCGGAAAACTAATAACGATTCTGATTAAATCCGCCTTGGTTATTATAATCCTCGGAATCATCGTATTCGCCCGGGTGATTATAGCCTTGATTATTGTATCCGCCTTGGTTGTTATAGTTACCGTAATTATTATAACCCGGATTATTATATCCGCCTTGATTATTATAATTACCGTAATTGCCGCGGTTATCATAGCCGCGATTATAATTTTGGTTATTGTTATAATTCATTTGTTGTTGCTGTTGCTGATATTCCCTTTGGCGGATATTATCCTCTTCCTGTTGAAGTTCATAAATCGCCGAAAGAACAGTATCGCGGAACTCGCGCGGGCGGTTGACATCCTCAATACAAATACGGCTTTCATCGTTTCCGACCTGAATAACCACGTTTCCGGCAGCAAAAATACGCTGTGCCAAGCTTTGCATAATCTGCACGTCGTTAATTTTGCCTAAAGGAATATCTTTTTCGTGAATATTGATAATACCTCTTCGGATATAAACTCTCTGATTGGTAACGGCATATATTTTCAGGCGGTTATCAATCCTTTTGTAAATATAAGGAATAAACAGCCCCAACCCTATAAGCACAATCAAAGAGGAGAGTTTAATAACCTGCCCCATCCAATGAACATTGGTATTGCCGACAACCCCGCTCCATACTGCCAAAAACATCAGGATTCCGATAGACATTAAAAGCATCGGAAATACGAACACCTTGTAGCTGAAGTGAACTTCAATTTTTACATATTCATTAGGTCTCAAATCCAAAGACATGGCGCACCCCCGATTCTTAAAACTTATTACCTGCACTATAAAATATTTTTTTTTAGTTCGCAACAATAATTTAGCTTACAATATAAAAAAGCGCGAAACATTCTCGGTTATATGTTAAAGTATAACTTTTACATAGCAAGCGACTCTTATCTCGGGCGGAGGAGGTTTAAATTCCTCACTCTGCCCTATTGGGGTTAAATTGCTTTTTAGTTTGCGGTATAAGAGATAGTCAAGTTTTTGGTATGTGTACCGGAGTTTATTGAGCTTGCCGGAACACCGTTTAAACAACAATTATCAGGAAACACTTTGAAACCATTACCGCCGGTGTAAGTCATCAAAAATTCGCAATTATCAGGATAACTATCAATGTTGCTAAAAATACCGGTAACAGGACCTCGACTATATAGAGTTAACCCCCCGCAATGTGGAACCTGATCGCAAGCGGAAGGATTGGGAATATTAGCAGTAAATGTCCCCAGAGCGGCAGAAGTTGCACTGATAATATCCCCGTCCACAGATGACACTGATCCATCGGGATTATACACAATACATCCGGACATTTCTTGACCATTGTTGTATACCAGATTAACGGTAATGGTACCAAGGTTAATATCGCCGGTGGAATGCAAATCTGCATCATCTGTACTTGTTGATTTGAAACCGCCTAAAACTATTTCGTGGTCAATGGTTGTTGAAATCTCAAAATTTTCGGATACTGCCACGGCGTTATAGGCGGTGTATGAAACGCCTGCCAATAGAAGAATTAAAAAAGTTTTGTTTGTTGTCATCTAAACTTCCTTTTATGGTTTCTTGTCTAAAAAAGAAAACCACCTTTCGGGCATTAAACCCCAGAGGTGGCTGGAAGCTCTAAACTACTGATTACTGTAGTGTAAGGTATTTGATAAATCTTATTTCCCTACCTTCCAACCATAAAGATCGGATACATCAAATTACGTCTTGATACAAACGGTAATCATGAGGCTTAGAGACCTCAAAGCGGTTTTTCACTCACTTCAGAAAGCAATATAACATAAGTTTTATTGCAAAGCAAGCAAAAAGTTTAAAATTGCCGTTTTTGCACACGGGACTTGCCAAAAAAAATTTTATGCTTTATATTGGCGGTGATTTAACGCTTGGCAAAGGATAAAATATGGTTTTAATGATAGCGGCAATTTTGCTCTTACTGCCGGCAATTATTGCGCCTCTGCGCCGCAATAATTTTTATTTAATTCACGCAAGTCTCACCGCTTTGGCGGCTTATTTTATTGAAAACCGTTATTTTCCGCAAGCCGATATTGCCGACTTTATTGCCGGCTGGAAAAGTGTAATGTTGATTTTTATTGTCCTGCACTTGACTTTTATCAATTTAACCACCTTTATCGCTTACGGGGTTGACAAGCGCGCCGCTCAAAGAGGGGCGTGGCGAATACCGGAAATGCAGCTTCACAGCCTTGAGTTTTTGGGCGGATGGGGCGGAGCCCTTTTGGGGCAGGTGTTTTTTCATCACAAAAACAAAAAACGGAGCTTTCAGGCTTTCTTCTGGGCATTATTGTTTCTGGAACTCGGTTTGATTTTTGGGATTCTCAAATATATGAACTTTATTTAAGGCTAAACAATGAAACATAAAGAGATTATCGGCAAAGAATTGAACTTCACCCAACACTATCGCGAAATGTGGCCTTTTGTCAAACCGTATTGGATAAGGGCATTGCTGGCGATTTTGATTTGTATTCCGGTCGGCGCGCTTGATTCGGTTATTGCGCTTGCGCTTAAACCATATATGGACAATGTTTTGGTTGACAAATCAGCGACTTCTCCGGCATATATTCCGGTGTTGATTGTCGCTTTTACGACCGTACAGGGATTCTTAAACTATGCCGCAACTTATCTCAACACTTGGGTCGGAACCAAAATCAACCACGACTTGAAACGTGCGCTTTTCAAAAAATTGATGAGCTTTGATTCTTCCTTTTATGATCAAAACGCTTCCGGATACATAATTCAACGTTTTACAACCGATGCCGACACCGCCTGCACCGGCTTGCTTGACAATTTAAAACTGTTTGTATCGCGCTTTTTTTCTTCTCTTTCGTTGATTGCGGTGTTGATTTACAATTCATGGCAGTTGGCCATCATTGCCGTTGTTGTTTTATTATGTGCTTTAATGCCGCTTTCGCAGGTCAGACGGCGCATCAAAGGCATTATCAAAAACACCATTGAGGAATCCTCTACCATACTCACCCACTACAACGAGTGTTACGCCGGTTCCAAAACTATTGCCTCATATAACCTGCAGGAAAAAATGTATTTGAAATTTCACGATATTTTACGCGCGCTTTTCAAACTCACGATGAAAATGGTAAAAAAAACCGGCTGGATGACTCCTTTAATGCACGTTGTCGTATCTGTCGGGGTCGGCGGTGTTATCGGATACGGCAGTTATCTGATTGTCAACGGACAAATCACCTCCGGTAATTTTGTTTCTTTTATTACCGCGCTTATTATGCTTTACACTCCGATTAAGGGTATCGGCAAAAACTTTAACAATGTGCAGGTTTCTTTCCTTGCCATTGAGCGAATTGTTGAAATTTTGGAATCAACTCCGGCAATTAAAGATACCCCCGCCGCAAAAGAGCTGACCGAAATAAAAAAAGGCATATCCTTTGAAAATGTTGATTTTTCGTATTCTCCGGAAAGTAAGGTCTTAAAAAACATATCCCTTAACATCAAAGCCGGCACTACAATTGCATTGGTCGGCAATTCGGGCGGCGGAAAAACCACGATTGTAAATCTGCTGCCGCGTTTTTATGATGTGGAGAGGGGCAGAATCTGCATTGACGGAGTAAATATCCGTGATTACAGCCTTAAATCATTGCGCAATAATATTGCGGTTGTGTTTCAGGACAATTTTTTATTTTCCGGCACCATTCGCGAAAACATTTTGCTTGGCAACGAAAACGCCTCTGAAGAGGAAATACACAAAGCTTTGCAAATGGCATATTTGGAAGATTTCGTTAACGCGCAGGAAAACGGACTTGATACCGACATCGGCGAACGGGGATCATCACTTTCGGGCGGACAGCGGCAAAGGCTGGCGATTGCCCGTGCCATATTGAAAAACGCACCGATTGTAATTTTGGATGAAGCGACTTCGGCTCTTGATAACAAGTCGGAAGCCGTAGTGCAGAAAGCCATTGAAAACTTGATGAAAGACCGTACGGTGTTTATTATTGCTCACCGCCTCTCAACCATTCAAAACGCGGATATGATTGCTGTCTTAAATAACGGCGAAATCGTTGAAACCGGTGCGCACGAACAGCTGATGAGCAAGACAGACGGTGCTTACAAGGCTCTTTATAATGCTCAATTCAAAAAGGCAGCTTAATTACCAGCCGCCGATTGAAGTCGGTACATATTCGCCTCTGGCATTATAGCCGTAACCGATATTATTACCGCCGACTGAGGTCGGAACATAATCGCCTTGTGCATTATAGCCGTAACCGATATTGTTATCGCCGACCGAGGTCGGGACATAATCACCTCGGGCATTATAGCCGTAATCTATTCTTTCCCCGCCGACGGAGGTCGGAACATAATCGCCTCGTGCATTATAGCCGTAATCTATCCTTTCTCCTCCGACGGAAGTAGGCACATAATCGCCTCGGGCATTGTAACCGTAATCAATCCGTTCGCCGTTAATTGAAGTAGGCACATATTCGCCTCTTGCGTTATAGCCGTAATTTATCTGTGCTTGCGCCGCCGAAATGCTCAAAACAAGTGCCAATCCGCTGTAAAGTAATATTTTTTTCATTAAACTTTCTCCCCATTAAAAAATTTGTTCCCGGGTTTTGCTTAAAACAAGTTTGGGAAAATCCTCTTTAATTTTGTTTAAATGCCACGCATTGCGAGCCAAAAAGACATCTTGTCCGTTGTTATCAAGCGCAAGATTCATCTGATTGGTATCAGAGAATTTTTTCCAAACAGACTTGTCATCACACGATACCCAACGCGCAGTATAATATTGTGTCGGTTCAAACATAACCGGAAGTCCGAATTCGTTTTTAATGCGGTCGGCCATAACTTCAAATTGCAGAACTCCCACAACGCCAACAATCCACTCGGCACCGATAACCGGCTTAAAAATACTTGCGCCGCCCTCCTCGGCAATTTGCCTTAAGGCATCGCCCAAATGTTTGGATTTGAGCGGATCGAGAGAACGGACGGATTTTAAGAGTTCGGGGGCAAAACTGGGAATACCGGTAAAGTGCAGTTTCTCGCCCTCGGTTAAGCTGTCACCGATTTTTAGCTGTCCATGATTGGGAATGCCGATAATATCGCCGGGGAAGGCATCTTCGGCAAGTTCGCGTTCTTGGGCTAAAAACATAACCGGAGTTGCAACCTTAATCGATTTACCGTCGCGTGCCTGAATTAAGGTCATACCGCGTTTGAAATGTCCGGAGCAAATACGCATAAAAGCGATACGGTCGCGGTGTTTAGGGTCCATATTGGCTTGAATTTTGAATACAAAACCGCTGACTTTATTTTCATCAGGACTGACAAAACGTTCCACTGCCGGTCGCGGCAACGGTTGAGGAGCCAATTCGCGGAGACCTTCCAAGACTTCCTTAACGCCGAAATTATTGATGGCTGAACCGAAAAATACCGGCGTAAGCGCACCGTCAAGGTAGGCTTGTTTATCAAATTCGGGGCAAAGCTCACGAATCATTTCCACATCTTCACGCAGTTTATTAACGGCATATTCGGGAAGCAAGCGGTCAAGTTTTTCATCATTCAGGCCTTCGCAAACCTCGATTGTGGCGTTAATCTGCGATTTGTCGCCGGTTTTATTCATCAAAATAAGCCGGTCGTTAATCAAATCATAACAACCGCGGAAGTCTTTACCCATCCCGATAGGCCAGCTGGCAGGTGTAACATCCAAAGCAAGCGTTTTTTCAATATCATCAAGCAATTCAAAGGGATCTCTTCCTTCACGGTCGAGCTTGTTGATAAAGGTAATAATCGGCACATTGCGCAAACGGCAGACTTCAAAGAGTTTCTTGGTTTGGCTTTCAATACCTTTGGCGGAATCTATCACCATTACCGCCGAGTCGACTGCCGTCAATACGCGGTAAGTATCCTCGGAAAAATCTTCGTGTCCGGGAGTATCCAAAAGGTTGAAAGTAATGCCGTTATAGTCAAAATTCATTACCGAAGAAGCAACGGAAATACCGCGTTCCTGTTCAACTTTCATCCAATCGGAACGGGCATGGCGGTTTTCGCCTCTTGCCTTAACGGCACCGGCCTGCTGAATCGCACCGCCGAACAACAGCAATTTTTCGGTTAAGGTGGTTTTACCGGCATCCGGGTGTGAAATAATCGCAAATGTCTTGCGAGGAGTAATTTTATCGGTCATTTTTTTGCTCTGATATATTATTTTATAAGTTATGCGGATAAAAGCATATTTATTGCAATTTGGCAAGGCTTATTTTATATTTAAAATAAGTTTAGAAAAAGCCAAAAAACTAAACTTAAATTTTTTTAATTCTTTTTAAGTAAAGCAAACTAAACTTAAAAAATCGGCTTCAATTATATCCGCACAGCTTAAACAAAACTCTTTATATCTTTGCGCCGCGAAGGCAAAAAATAAGGACAACTGCAGGTTTGGCGGAGGGATTTTATTGCATATCGGAATCGGATAGTTTATCCAACTCCGATAAGTCTTTTTCATCCAAGGTTTGCGCCTCATAGCGGTAACTGCCGTTAAACCAGTTACCCAAATCTATGTCGGCGCAACGTTTGGAACAAAACGGACGATATTGCAAATCCGTAAGCTCTTTATGGCAAATCGGACATTTTTTGACTTTTTCATCCATCCTTTTCCACCCTTCCGGTTCCATGGCAATGTTTGCACTCTCTGCTCATAATTTCGAGCAAACTGGCACGGCGGCGAACACGGATAATCTCCACCAATCCGCCATGCGACAAGCCGATAATCCGGCTTTTGTTCAGATCGTCTTGCAAACCTTCTTCCAAAATACCCAGCAACGGTTTGATGTAGCGATATTCCGAGCGGCCGGCAAAGTCAATCACAATCCGTCCCGAGAGATTACGCAGACGGATTTGACGGGCAATCTCCGTTGCCGCTTCTTCATTAAGGCTGTTGATATGCCCGTAAGAAAAAGCTCCGCCGCTGTCAACATCAATAGCAACACAGGCTTTTGTTTCTTCAATCGTTATTCTTCCGCCCGATTTAAGCACAATCGTTTTTTCCAAGGCCTCACCTATGACCTCATCAACGCCGCAATCCTCAAATGGAGATTGACTGATAACAACTTCCAAATTAAGTTTTTCAATCTGCTTTTCAAGATTGTGATCATTGGTAACGATTTTTTGCAGGCTCCCCCTGGCGGCGTAAGCATTGATATAATTTACGACCGAGTCGCTTTCTCGATATAAAATCTCCGGTGCGTGGGAATTGCGAGCTTTCAGGCGGATTTCTTCATACTTGGCGCGCAGTTCATCCATTTCGGCTTTAATCTCCTCCGGCGTTGCCGATACGCAGACCGTACGCATAACCCAACCTTCTTGAGCGGTGTTTTGCTTTACCGTTTCAATCAACTCTTCTATCTGCGATTTGTCTTCAATTTTATTGGAAACTTTAACTTCCATTCTGTAGGGGCAATAAACCAAATATTTCCCCGGAAGCTGAACGGAGCGTACAACTTTAGCGTGCTTTTCGGCATGGCTTTCCTGCACGACCTGAACAACTACGCTCTGCCCTTCAATAAGCCGCGAATCGCCTTCTTCGCAGTTCAAAAGTCCGTCTTTATTTTCTCCGATATTAACAAAAAAGCCCTCCCCGCCCATGGCAAGCGAGATTTTTTTGGTGATTTTGCCTAAATAAACATTACCGGCAAGTATTTGATTCTGCCCGATAATTTCAATATCTTTAACTATTCCGTCATCAATAAGAGCAATGCCCGAAACCTTGGTGTTTTTATCATAAACAATAGTATCAATACTCATTTTATACCTATTCCTTTTAATAAATTCTGCACTTCAAACAGCGGCAGACCGACAATAGAGCTGTAAGAGCCGATAATTTTTCTGACATATCCGGCAAAACACCCCTCAATTTTAAACCCGCAGCATCCCTGCCATTCGTTGCTTGCCACATAGCAGGCGATTTCTTCTTCGTTCATGTGCTTGGTGATAACTCTTGATTCCACACAGCGTTTCATAATTTTTCCGGTTTTATCAATCAGACACACTGCGCTTATAACCCGGCTGGAACGTCCGGATAAAAGCTGCATAACCTTGGTTTGTTCTTCGGCATTCTGCGCTTTGTGAAGAATGCGATTGCCCACCGCAACGATGGTATCTCCCGCCAAAATATTTTGCTTCGGGTTTTCTTTGGCGCATTTCAAAGCTTTCTCTAAAGCCATACGCTTTACATACATACACGGGGTTTCGCCTTTTAAGGTCGTTTCGTCAATATCGGAAGGTTTGATTTTTTTCGGCGTATAGCCGATTTGTTTCAACAACGCCAACCGTTGCGGCGAAGACGATGCCAAAATAAAATCTTTGTTTTTCATCAGATTTTAGTCTTCATTATATGTTTTTTCCATACGCTCATGGCGTTCTTGGGCTTCCAAACAAAGCGTTGCCACCGGACGCGCTTCAAGACGGGCAATGCCTATCGGCTCGCCGGTTTCTTCGCAATAACCGTATTCACCGTCCTCAATGCGCTTCAGAGCATCATTGATTTTGCTTATAAGCTTACGGGCGCGGTCTTTGGTGCGCAAATCAAGAGCCTTGTCGGTTTCCATTGAGGCGCGGTCAATATCATCGGGTTGGTTAAGACCGCCTTGGCGTAAATCCTCCAAGGTGTCTTCCGATTGACTGACCAGTGATTTTTTCCAGTCTTCGAGTTTGCGGCGGAAATACTCCAACTGCATATCGCACATATATTCCTCATCAGCAGAAGGTCTGTAATCAGGAGGAAGAATTACCGAAGTTTCAACCATTTTAGCACTCCTTTATAAATATAATTGTTTTATTATAACCGATATTGTATATAAATTCAAGCCCGTAATAACATAATTTATTGAAAAATCCAGCGAATTGTATTGCTTTGCGTGCTGGAGCAACGGCTATTGGCCAACGTATAGGATAGCGGCATCATACAATCTTTGTATGCGGCATTTGGATAGGTTCTCCAATAACACCACTTACCGTTAACAATCATGGTTGCCAAATGCGCATATTGATTGTTTTGCCAGTCTTGTGTTACCAATTCCACGCAAGCGTTTTTGGGCAGATTTTGAAACTGAATCTCAAAAGCTTCACCGCTTTTAATCATCTGGACAGTTGAAGAATAAGTTCCGTTAACGGTTATTTGTCCGTCAAATTTATTATACATCGTGTCATCAACCCAGTGGACATCGCCGGGGGCAAGATTTTCTCTTTTAAGCAGAGCGTTATTGAGTGTTGAATAATTTGCCGAAGCGGAAAAGCGATTACTGATAGCGCGTTGCAATTCCACTACCTGACTGTTGACACGGCTGACCTTATAGCGATCCATCATACTGTTGATAACTTTTATGATAGATATGGCAACCATGGAAATTATGGCAATAAACGCTATTGACTCAATCAAGGTATAACCTTTCTGCGAACCGGCATTTTTCATTTTGCACTCTCCTCAAAGCAGTTTTTACTTTACTTTTATAATCCAATAGCTTAAATTATGTTAAATTGCAACAAAAAAGGAAATAAAAAATGAATATTGTTTCTAAAAGTGCGGTTTTGGGCTTGATTGCGGCTCTCTTTTCTCTGCCTGCCAAAGCCGATAACATTTACCGTCCGTATGTCGGGATGAGCTACGCCTATACGGCTGCGACCGCACATAATTTTCATCCCCATAATAACTCCGTGCTTTTTAATCTCGGTTCAACTTACAATCCCTATTTTTCAACCGAGCTTTTTTATCAGTATTCGGGAAAAGATGAGCTTTCTTCACAAGGCAAAACAAAAAACACCTCGTTTAATGCTTACGGCCTGGATGTCGTTTCTTATCTTCCGTGGAAAGGGATTGCTCCGCTTGCCACAATGGGAATCGGCGAATACGGCATAAAAAACAAACTCTATCAGGGACATCACTCCGATAAAGGATTGGGCTATCGTTTCGGTGCCGGTCTGCAGTATAATTTTGCAAACGGCTTTGCAACACGTCTTACCGCACGCTATATCAAAACCGATAAACTTAAAAATTACAACCATTTAAGCGAATATTTGGTGAGCGTATTTTATACTTTCTAAAAGTTATTTTTTGATAATTCCGGCTTTTATCATATATCCCAACAGCATAAGAGCCGGAATTACCAAGATTGCCGACAGCAAAAAGAAATTGCTCCATCCCAGATATTGGGCAGCACAACCGCTGGTTGAAGCCAAAATATCGCGCGGCAAACTCATCAATGATGATAAAAGCGCATACTGCGTTGCGGTGTAACGGACATTGCAAAGCGAGGACAAGTATGCAACGAGCGCAGTGGTTGCCATACCTCCGGCGAGGCTGTCGGCGCAGATTGTTACTCCCAGCATATAAATATTATTACCGATGTGAGCCTGCATTATATAGATAAGGTTGGTTACTCCCTGCAAAATCCCCGAAATTATCAAAGTCCGCGCCAATCCCTTGCGGGCGGTTAAAATCCCTCCGATTATTCCGCCGAAGATAGTTGCCATCATCCCGTAAAGCTTGGAAATATAGCCGATTTGCGTATTGGTAAATCCCATATCATTATAAAAAACATTTGCCATCGGACCTTTGTAGTCATCGCCCAAGCGAAACAGCATAATAAAAAGCAAAATCAACGGCCATTTATAGTGGCGGCAGAAATCCTTAAACGGAGCGGCAACCGCATTGCGCCAAAAATTCTGCCAAGCCGGAATATTGCTCTCCCTAAAAAGAGATTCTTCATAGCGGCGATCTTTTTGCGGTTCTGATGAACACAAAATTGCGGCAATTCCCACCAAAGCTCCGCACGACATTATGGCATAAACCTGATTCCAACTCAAATAATCGCTTAACATTAAGGCAAACGCTCCGGAAAAAATCATTCCGATACGGTAACCCAAGACAAAAACCGCCGAAGCCGCACCTTGTTTTTGCTCTTCAAAACTGTCAATACGAAAAGAATCAATAACTATATCCTGCGAGGCGGAGAAAAATACCGCCAAAGTAACGGCAAACGCCGTCATCTGCCAATTTTGCGGGTCGGGGTGCAAAACCGAGATTAACAAAAACGCCGCCAATAATAAAATTTGGGTTAGGAATGCCCAGCCGCGGCGGCGTCCCAAAAGCGGCGTTAAAAGCGGTAATTTAATATGATCAATCAAAGGCGACCACAGCCATTTGAAACTGTAGGGCGTTTTAAACACGGCAAAAAAACCTATCAATGCAAATCCAAATCCGCAGCTTTTAAGCCAGAGGCTTAAAGTTCCGCCAACCAGAAGAAAAGGAAATCCGCTCGAAAAGCCCAGTCCCAACATTGACAGCATCCGGCGGTCTTTGTATATTTCAAGCGATTTTAAGTATTTTTGCAGCATTTTTCTCCCCCTGCCTGCTTTTTTAGCAATAACAGGTTAATTTTTATCTAAAAATATCAATAAAAATAAATACGATAAAAAAATCGGAGGCAGTTTGCCGCCCCCGATTTTGTTTTGCGGATGTTACTGCGGCGTATAACGAATCGTAATTGTGCCGGAATGAACTCCGTCTGACGGAACGGAATTATAAAAAACACAATCTGCATACAGATTAAATACACTTCCGCTTCCGGAGTACTGTATTATAAAACAAGTTTTTAGCCCGTCCATATCCATATATGAAAATCCGTTATCTCCGCATTGTTTATAGGTATCTATATCCAATCCAGTATTATCAATCTTATTTCCCGGAATATTGGCAGTAAATTGTCCGGGAGTGTAACCGCTCAAAGAAATTATCCCGCCATCATGATTATAAAAAGTTCCGTCTATATTTATAGTCGCGCCTCCCTCATCATAGCTTGGGTCAATGGTAATCGTGCCGATGTTTAACGCTCTGGTTACCGACAGGCTCACATCGTGATTGATTGTCGCAGTTACGTTCATTGTGGCGGAGTTGGAGGCTATGGCGGCATAAGAGCTTAATGCAACTCCTGCAACGCCGAGTAATAAAATATATTTATTCATTTTATAAACTTCCTTCTTTTATTAAAGTCATAAAAAAGAAACCACCCGTTGGAGCCGTATGCTCCGCGAGGTGGTTGGAAGCTCTAAACTGTCAAACGGAACAGTGCCGAGTATTCTTTATATTTCCCGACCTTCCAACCATAGCACGGTTAGAAGCAATTTTATGTCTTGTTTGGACACCGTTTGAGAGGCTTAGAGACCTCAAAGTGACTTTTCGCTCACTTCAAGATGAATCGTAGCATAAAAAACAACTGTTGTCAAAGAAAAAATAAAAAAATATCCGTGTTTTTTATAAAAAAACCTCGCAGAAACGCGAGGTTTTATCTGGTAGGGGTAGTCAGACTCGAACTGACACGACCTGAGGTCACAAGATTTTGAGTCTAGCGCGTCTACCAATTCCGCCATACCCCCATAAGATGAGATACCTTTACTCTATTATTTTTAATTCGTCAACATTTTTTTTACTTAATTATGATAATATTTGCTAACATAGTGATTTTACGGAGAAAAAAATGGCAAATCCGGAGCAGAAAGCACTTGATTACTACCAAAAAAAAGATTATGCGGCAGCGTTGGAGTGCTTTTTAAGACTCGATACCGCGATTTTGGAACGCGGCGATATAGCGATTTTGGTCGCTAATTGCTATGATTTTGCCTCGCAAAAACAGGAGGCGATAAAATATTATAAAAAAGCTCTCAAAAACCGCCGCACAAGAGAGAGTGCCGCGGCAAATCTCGCCATCATTCACTATGAATTGAAAAACTTTCTCAAATCCTATTGGTATGCCTCACTGGCATTGCTGCTAAACAAAAAAAATGCCTCCGCGCTTGTGATTAAAGGCAACATCTTTTATTGCCGCAAAAATTACAAAAAAGCTCTGCGGTTTTATAGAAGCGCATTGGAAATAAAGAGAGATTTTTATACCGCTAATTTTAACACTGCCGGAATTTATTTTGAGCGAAAAGATTATGCAAAAGCCTATTTTTATGCCCGCCGCACGGTTGAGCTTTTTCCTGCCTCCCGAGAGGCCGCCGCGCTCAAGGCAAATATATGTCTGGAATTAGGCAAACCCGAAGAGGCGGAAAATACTTTGCGATATTTGCAAAAAATCGCTCCTGATGATTATTGGGTGTTAAATTCTTTAAGCCAAGCCTGTCAACAGCAAAAAAAATACGCTCTGGCATTAGATGAAGGCTGGCGCGCGGTTGTAATGTCCGAGGGGCAGAACTCCCAGCACATCAATTTCGGCTATCTGCTTTATGAAATCGCTATTGATACCGACGGGTACGAAGCAAAAAGATATGCCGATATGTGGCTTAAAAAATATCCCGATAATCACCTTGTCCGCCACATGGCAAACGCTATCCTGAACGGGGATAAGGTAACCCGCATTGAAACACCGTTTGTTAAAGAAATTTTTGATGCCTTTGCCGATAATTTTGAAGAAGTGCTTGCCAACTTAAATTACGATGTGCCGCGGCTTATCGGTGAAGAGTTGGATTCGCTTTTCACAAACCTCAAGCTCCGTAAATTGAAAATTCTTGATGCCGGATGCGGAACCGGATTGTGTGGAAAATATTTAAAAAAATATGCCTGCCGCAACGGCTTGGACGGGGTGGATTTATCCCCTAAAATGCTTGAGGTTGCAAGGTCAAAAAAAATCTATCATCATTTGTATGAACGGGACATTAACGACTTTTTGGAAGAACATACCAACGAGTACGACCTGATTTGCGCCGCCGATGTGTTTACCTATTTCGGGGAACTTAATTCATTGTTTTTGAACCTTTATAATGCCCTTCATCCCTTAAACAGAATTATATTCAGTGTCAGCGAAAATTATCTTAATGACAGGGATTATTTTCTGCATTCGTCGGGGCGTTTTCTGCACAGCCGCAAATATGTGGAACACTCCCTGATAAGACAGGGATTTGAGATTGAAAAGATGAACCGCGCCAAACTTCGCAACGAGGGCGATGCTACGGTTTACGGCTGGATTATAATGGCACAAAGACAATAATAAATTACAATTCCAAACAATGAGGATTCAGCAAAAAGTCCTTTAAGCCGATAATTGTAATACCGTTTTCATCATGCTTGGGAATAATATCTCCGCTGACAATGATAATTTTTTTAAACGAATCGGGAATGTTGATAAGTGACTTTTCTTCCTGCTGTTTTTTAAGCGCATCAGGCATTTCGTATGCCGCTTGAATATAGTAGCGTTTACTGCCCTGATTAAGCACAAAATCAACTTCTGCCTGTTTTTTTATATATTGGTTATTACCTTTTTTCTCCCGCAATTCAATGTTTCCCACATCTACTTGATAGCCTCGTATAATAAGTTCATTATAAATGATGTTTTCCATCAAATGCGTTGGTTCTATTTGCCGGAAATTCAAGCGTGAATTACGCAATCCCGGATCAATGAAATAATACTTAAACGGGGTATTTAAATATTTTTTTCCTTTTATATCATAGCGTAAAACTTTGTTTACCAAAAAAGCCTCCGCAAGATATGATAAATACTGTTTTATTGTCGGCTCTGAAATAGAGCTTTTCTGAACGCTGTTAAATGTATCTGCCAGTTTTTTGGGATTGGTAAGACATCCGATATTTGAAGCTATAACGTCCAATAATTCTTCAAATTCCGTTTCGTTTTGGATTTTATTGCGCTCAACCACATCTCGGATGTATGTTTCTTTAAACAAGCGTTTTAAATATTCTTTTTTATCAATATCCGAATCAAATTTGAATAAGGCAGGCATCCCGCCGTATGTGCAATAAGAATCCCACGCCTTATTCCAGTCGCAGTTAAGGGCTTCGTAATACTCGGCAAAATTAAGAGGATATATCCGAATTTCATCGCCGCGGCCGCGAAATTCCGTTACCACATCCGTAGAAAGGAATTTAGAATTGCTTCCGGTTACATAAACATCTAAATTTTTAATATGCAGAAATCCGTTCAGCACGCTTTCAAAATCATCCATCATCTGCACTTCATCAAGCAACAGATAATACATTTTATCATCTTTAATGCGTGACTCAACATAATTATAACAAGTATCGGGATTGCGATGATCTTTGTATTTTCTGTCATCCAAGGCAATAGTAATAATATGATCATCCGGTACGCCGGAATCCGATAAATATTGTTTGAAGAGTTCAAATAACAGATAAGACTTACCGCATCTCCTAACCCCGCTGACTATTTTAATAAATCCGTTGTGGCGATGTTTTATCAATTTATCAAGATAGTAATCCCTTTTAATTTCCATGACAAACTCCATTTTACATTTACGCCCAAATGGGCGGTTTTATAAAATGATATTATCCCTTAAAAGTAAAAAGTCAAGCATTCATTTTACATTTACGCCCAAATGGGCGGTTTTATAAAATGGAATAATTTATCCCGGTGTGTAAGTGATGGTGAGTGTTCCTTTCTTAACTCCGGTTGTGATTACGGAGGGGTAACCAATATGACAGTAAGAAAGAAACAGCTTAAAAAGATTAGATTCTCCGCTGTATTTTATATAAGCATGGCACCAACTATCACCACCTCCGAAAAAAGATACAGAATTGACATAACTTCCAATAACTTCCAGTCCTCCGCAAGCACTTGCCTGATTGTTGCAAGCCGAAGGATCGGGAATATCGGCAGCAAAAAGACCGACTGTCTGATTATCAGCCCGCACAATCGCTTTTTGAGGCGGATAACTGATTATACCCTGATCACTGTAATTCCAATATGTATCGCTTTGTGTATAGGTAGGATTGATATAAATTGTGCCTAAATTTATATTGCCTTTCACATCCAATCCGGCACCATCTTCGCTTAAAGAGCGGAATCCTCCCAGAGTTATTTCGTGGTCAATGGTGGTGGAAATCTCAAAATTTTCGGAAACGGCTACGGCATTATAGGCAGTATATGAAATGCCCAGCAATAATAGGGTAAAAAAAGTTTTATTTGTCATCGTGCTTCCTTTTTTTATTGAACTTATAAAAAGAAAACCACCTTTTGGGTATCACCCGAGAGGTGGCTGGAAGTTCGAATCTATTACTAAAAATAGTGCAAAGTATTCTTTATATTCCTTTGCCTTCCAACCATAGAGATCGGATAAATCAAATTACGTTTTGATGCGACGTTTAGTAAGAGGATTCGACACCCCAAAATGGTTTTCATCCATTTCAATGTCAGACTATCACAATAAATGTGCAATGTAAAGCAAAAAATTTGCATTTTTTGGCTTTTCGCGCAAAAGCGATAGACAAAATAAGTCACAAAAATTTAATTGACAAAAAAGACAAAACTTTTGTTGACTATAACAAAAAAATAGTGTAATAATGGTACAAACAGGGGTTAAATTATTACGGAGAAACCTTATGAGTGAAGAAAACTTATCTGCTCAAGATGAAAGAATCAGACGCATAATCAGCAATATCCCGCAGGAGTTGGATGGCTTTACCATGCTGGGTGAGGTCTATGGCTTTTTATCCGATTACAGTGTTGACGGCGCATTGCACAATGAAGTTTCGGAAGCTTTGAAACGAATCCGCGATTATTCGGAGCAAAAACTTGCCTCTTTCTCCGAGGTTAAAGAGTTATTGCCCGAAGGCGCGGTTGATTGGGAAATTTATCTGCGTGTTTCTAATGAGAATCCGGATAAAACCAATGAGCAGGACACACGCAATAAGGAAATAGCCAAAGTCGTAGCTCCGTTGGCAAGACGATTCGATGATGAAGAAGAAATAATCATTGATGAAAATACGGACCTTGAAACCAATGCCGCGAGTTGGGATAAAATCGCCGAAGAAGTAAAAATTTATGAAGAAAGCGTTTCCGAAGACGGCAGAAAAACACGCCGTGTTGCTCCTGAATTTAATCATTTAGGCGGTTTTTTAGCTTCTCTTGACGAACAGTCTTTAGAAGAAATTATTGAAGCCGCCCGGCTTGAAACTTTGCAGGATTTAAGCACGCAAGCCCCCTCCTCTCAAGAAGAAGCCAAAGAAAAATATATCGCTAAATTCGGCAGTGTTTTGGAAGAAACCGGCGTTCAACTCTGGAATGAATACCAAAAGCAAAGCTGGATGTCCTCTCACCCCGAGTTTGTCCCCGGAAGTGTTACCGCCGAGGATTTGGCAAGGGAAGAAAAACTCAACACTGCGCAAGAATATATCACCCCGTACAGCGAAGAGGAAATTCAAGCTCTTGATCGGCGAATCGAAAAGAATCGCACCGCAAAAGATAAAGACAAAGAACCGTTAAGCCTCTCCGAGATGGCAAGACTCTGCAAGTCCCGCCCGCTTTTGAATAAGAACGCCCGTGCGGAAATGGCGGAAGTAATTGCAAGAGCCTCTTCCTCTTCCAAAATCGAAGGCGATGACTTAATCAGCTTGCAATACCTCTTAAACGAGGTTGAACGTGTTCCCGAATACAAAAAATTAAATTCGGAAAAGAATATTGCCAAAGCCAATGCACACATCGAATCGTTTAGAAAAAAGAATAAACCGCAAAAAGACTTTGTCGCGCACATGCAGACATTGAATGTTTCTTTTGACCGCAATACTTTTGCCGACAAAAAAGTCTTGAAATCTTCGGTCGCCTCGGTTATTTGCGCCCGCGGTGTCAAGGCTATGCAGAAGGCTAAACGCTGGGCATTTCTCAATAAGGGAAAAGAAATTTTTAACCGCGTTAAGGCTTGGGATGATAAGGTTACCAAACGCCATCCCCGTTTATGGCCTTTGACCAAGACCGCCGTTGTCAGTATTACAACCGGAATTCCGGGAATGGTTGCCTATTCAAGCATAAAATTAGGGGTTGCCGTACATCGCAGTCAGGTCGGTTTTAAGCAAAAAGCCGAAGAGGCAAAAGCTCAAGGGCAGTCTTACTATAAAAATTGGTGGAGTTATATCCGCGCCAAAGAAAACCGCAAAGAAGCTTGGGATTTGGGAACTACTGCGACTTTAACGGCGGTTTCCGCCGCTTTCGGCGGTGCCGCAGTTGTAAATCAAGGCTTGGCGGCAACTGGAGGTTTGGCTGGAAATATTGTCAATAACGGCTTTTCGGGGATGTTTTCCAATGCCGCATCTTCGCTTTCCAACTTGAGTTGGGAAAATGTAAGTCATGCGGTTGTGAGCAGAGTTACCGATCCTCAATGGTATATTAACGCCGGTAAAAAAGCCGTTAAGGCGGTTACCACCAACAGCCGTGTATTGGCCGCAACCGCATTGAGCATTAACCAAGGTATTCAAACCTCGCGCCTTACGGCACAGCAGCAAAGAGAGGCGGAAAAGCAACTGGATGAAATGCTGAAGTCAATCGGAGTTCAAAACCTGCCGCAAGACCGCAAAACATTAAAACTGCGTTCCAAAAATCCGGCTATGTATGTTGACACGGTATTACAATCAAATAACATTACGCTTTCTGACGAGAAGAAAGAAGCCTTTTCAAAGCAATCCGAACAAATAACCGCCCTGCGGGAAGAAAAAATCAAACGTTTCCAAGGCGCGTTTTTAGGTAGCGGACTGGGCTTGGTAATGGCAGGTGCAATGGGAGCAAGCCACGGGGATACACCGGCACAGCATAGCGATGCCAATACGCCGACGGACGAAGGCATTGCCGCCGCCAGCAAAGGTTCGGCATTAGGGCAAAGTATGGAACTCGCCGACAATGAAGAGATAACGGTCGGGGACAAACTCCGCCAAATGTGGGAAAGTGACAACGATTCTTCTTATAATGCCCCTTGGCAGCATCAAGATACTCCCGAAGCACAGAATATCGAAACGGCATCGCCGGAAGCGGTTGCAGCAGAAGCCGCCGCTAATGACGGTATTGACGTTCACAATTTAAGCGATGAGCAAAAACATGATTTGGATATGCTTTTCAAACGCTATCCACGGGCGGCAAGCCTTATTTTGGAAGGTAATGCCAACCCGTCCGTTGATGATTCTCCTGCTCACGGTGTTTTAGGTTCCGCAAAACTGCAAAGTATGTATGAGGGCGGGCAAATCACTGATGAACAGCTTAAAAATATGGTGAAATTTGCCGGTAATCACTTTGACGAACACGGGGATTTTACCGGCGATGATGCCGCCCGCCTGCAGGCCGAAGCCAATTCTTCCGCGGAACGTGCATCTAATCCGCCTTCAAATGATGCCGAGCTGAAAGCAAACATTGCCTTTAGTGCTCCGGAGATTGATTTTGATGACGAACTCACCGGACTTGACAAAGGGTCATCTCTTTCGGGAGGTAATTCCGGAACCGGGGAAAATTTGAGCGGAGCAGCTCCGGCGAATGAACCCACGCTTGAAGAAGCTTTTGACGGTTTGACGGCTGATAATCAGCAAACGGCAGTTACCACAAAATCGGGAGTGATTGTTGAATTTAACGACAAAGGCGGATTTACGGTTATTCCGGAAACCGCAAACGATGAGATGACTGCAAAAGAGCTTGTGCGTGAGGTCAACGATGCCTTGAAGTCAAAACTTGCAAGCGGTGAAACTTTGACTGCGGGACAGCAGGCATTTATGCAGGAATATGCCGCCAACCACCCCGAGGTTGCCCCCGAAAACAACGTTGTAACGCCGGATTTAAGTGCCGACAACCATCAGCAAACGGCAGTTACCACAAAATCGGGAGTGATTGTTGAATTTAACGACAAAGGCGGATTTACGGTTATTCCGGAAACCGCA
>JAFUYI010000017.1 GCA_017470585.1 Alphaproteobacteria bacterium
CGATTGTTAGCAAGCGACTTGCCGACAGGCAACAAAGCGCGCTTACAATCGGCTTGACCGATGCGCAGTTAGCAAGAGCTTCAAGCTCGAGCTTACGGAGCATGATGAACTCCTGAAAGGAGTTCGAGCCTCTTTCATATTTTGCAAAACAGAGGCACTGCATTAAAACAGTGCCTCTGTTATAAATTGGTGGAGCTAAGGAGGATCGAACTCCTGACCTCTTGAATGCCATTCAAGCGCTCTCCCAGCTGAGCTATAACCCCATAATACATACGCATCATCCGCGAACTAATCGATTTATAAACAAATGAATGCTATTTGTCAAGCAAAAATTTAAAAAAATCCGAAAAAATAATTTTTATAAAAAAATTAAAATAACGACTCACTCGTGGAGTGAATGCCCAGCAGTGATTGTTTTTGTTAACAACAAGAAATTATCGCCTGAAATTTGAGCACGATTTCCATTACGTCATTGGCGTGCTTGACTTGGGCATCAGGTCTATAATTTGGCAAATTGTTTTACCTGGACGCCGCATCAAGTGCGGCGTGACAAGGGAGGAAGGATGCCGAAGAAATGAGCGGCGTGACATAGGAGGGGAGGAACGCCGAATAGGTAGGTAGCGTGACATAGTAGGGGAAGGACACCGAATAGGTAGGTAGCGTGACATAGTAGGGGAAGGACACCGAATAGATGGGCTTGACATAGGGGGGAAAGATGCCGAAGAAATGAGCGGCGTGACAAGGGAGGAAGGATGCCGAATAGGTAGGTAGCGTGACATAGTAGGGGAAGGACACCGAATAGATGGGTGTGATGTAGGGGGAAAGATGCCGAATAGATGGGAGAACGGAGACAAAAAGATGCTGAAACAAGTTCTGCATAGCAAGGGAGAGTAACGATATACCTTTTTTTGTCATCCTGAACTCGTTTCAGGATCTCTAAAAAAAGATGCTGAAACAAGTTCAGCTTTAACATTGGGGGGGACTTGATGGTCAAAAGACCTCATGACGCACAGCGCAACCGCGTTGTGCAAGGGGTGACGAGGAGGGGAAGACCTCAAAAAAAGATGCTGAAACAAGTTCAGGACGACAAAGTGGGAGTTTAGGACGACAAGAGGGGAGTTCAGGACGACAAGAGGGGAGTTCAGGACGACAATTGGGATGTTTAGGACGATAGCTTGGTTGTTCAGGATTGATGACAAAAACTGGCGTTTAGGAGTACTCTACCAATGCCAAAGTCTTACTCGTCCATTGTCAATTAGGAAACATAGCGGGATTAAGCACCGAAGTCAAGATCTGAATGCAGACCATAACTTACGCTCCGAGCTAAAAAAACATTTTTTCAATATGCTGTATTATAAAACTTACCATCTTGAACTTGCTCCGCCGCCACCGAAAGAACCGCCGCGACCGCGGAAAGGTGTCGCTCTCCTTCCTCTTCCTCTGACATAAGCGCGATTACCGAGAATCCACCCCGTCGGCCACTGTCTTTGATAGGGGTATTGCGGGCGATGCAAAACAAGACGCACATTTTTATAATTAAGCATTGCTAAAACAGCTCCGGTCAACCACCAAAAAGCCCCCCAAAATCCGAACATCATAGAAAGATAATAAACAACAGCCATCGCCACAACGTTATTCAACAGCACATTTTCACTTAAAAACAATGTCCAATTTGCCGCCGGTTTTTTGGTATATCTATCTTTAATAATCAAGCGTAAGACATCATTAAAAATCGCCGTAAAGAAAACTGATAATATCAAAATCAATTCAACATCAATATCTTCATCCTTTTGAGAGGGAGATTTTTGCAAAACCTCAATTACCGCTTTTGAGCCGGCAACAAGGCTTTCGGCATATTGCCCTCTTTTTGCCAGGGGCAACATTATATTATGAGTAATTCTATAACTTTGTAAGTCGGTTAAGAGTCCCTCCAGACCGTACCCCACTTCAATGCGGAGCTGTCTTTCGTTCGGGGCTATAATTACCAAAACTCCGTCATTAACCCCTTTTCTCCCGATTTGCCAATGTCTTCCGAGCTTAATACCATATTCTTCAATCTCATAGCCGCGCAAACTTTTTAAGCTCACCGCCACTACTTGCCGCGGTTCCGATGATTCCAAAATTTGTTCCAATGCGTTTTTTTGCTGTGGGGTTAAAATTTTTGCTTCATCCACAACACGACCGGAAAGAGCGGGAAAATCAACCGCCCTAGCCTGAAAGCTCAACAAAAGGCAAAAGAAAAAGAGGAGTTTTTTCATTGTTTAAAAATGTACTTCCGGCGTTTTTTTAACTTCCTCCGCAACACTGAATACAGGTTTTGGTTGCAAATCGGTAAAGTATTTAATCATCATCCCTGCCGGAAAAACACGCAAGCGGTAATTATATCTTTGTACCGCTTCAATATAATCACGGCGAGCAACGGCAATACGATTTTCGCATCCCTCAAGCTGTGATTGCAATTCACCGAACCGCGCTTCGGCTTTCAATTCCGGATACGCTTCGGCAACAGCCAACAGCCGTGATAATGCCGTACTTAAACCATCCTGCGCGGAGATATATTTTTTAAAATCACTCTCACTTCCGAGATTAACTCTGTTTTGTGCGGCTTGGACGCGAGCTTCAACCACCTCGTTTAAGGTTTTGTTTTCATGTTCGGCATAGCCTTTGACCGTAGCAACCAAATTGGGTATCAAATCAAAGCGGCGTTGATATTGGTTTTCAACCTCTGCCCACGCAGCCGAGGTCTTTTCATCAAGCCGCAACGCATAATTTATATTTCCCACGATATATAAAGCCACTAATCCAGCCAATACAAGAAAAGATAACGATTTACTCATATTAAAACCTCCGTATAAAAACAAGCTGATTATAACTTTTGCATACGGATTGTCAATTTTTATTTATCCTCTTCTTGAACCAACGGCGGGACTTTTTACCGGTATTTATTCGCCACAGATGCTCGAATTGTTTTTTATAGCTTGCTGTTATCTCATTTTTTTTGTTTAAAAACAGGCAATTTTCACTGTTTTTGGTGCTTGCGGGATTTGTCCAGTTATAGGAACCTGTAAAAATGCCGAGAGAATCGAAAATAGCAAACTTGTTATGCTCAATTTTATTCTTGCTGTTAACCCGGATATTAATTCCGTAATCATAAAGTTCAATCACCTTGGATTTTTTCCCTGACGCTTGCAGGCGGTCGGTTAAGATACGGATTTTTATGCCGCGGTTATGAGCTCTTTTCAAAGCATCTATGATTGCATCGTTGTTAATGGCATACATTGCAACATCAATTCGCTCGGAAACATTATCAATCAAGTTCACAAGAACATTTTCGCAGTCTTTTGAAGGCGTAAAATAAACAGAAGCATCCTCTCTGTAAGGCGCAGAAATTGAAATTACAATCAATATTATTATCAAAATTACGTTTCTCATATTGGTTATTATTACCATAAAAATTATAATGTCAAGAATTTTTGTTCTTATTTTGTTCTCTTGGGAAAAATATTAAATCTCATTTATTTTTTGCTTTACAACAACAATCTTATTTGCTAGATTAACAATAGCAAATGAAAATTTTGCAGAATCTCAAACGAGGTTCGGAGCTTTCAACGGCTCTTATCGTACACGGCATTGGTAATGTCGTCAGTCTGTGGGCAAAACGCCTTTGCGGACACTTATCTGGGTATTATGCCCGGGAGCTTATAGTGTATGTCCAATAGGTTCGCCTTTAAAGACTATAAGAGTCATTTTGTACGATATGATTGTTGAACTCCCGGACACCTCGCTCGAGGTGTCTGTTTTGGCATAAAAAAAGGAGTTAATACCCATGAATAAGACTTTTTTAACCTTACTTTTAACCGGCATATCATATACTGCCTATAACGCAGCCGCTGTATCCGAAAATTTTGAAATCTCCACCACCATTGACCACGAAATAGTTTTAGGCAGTTTCCGCGCTTCGGCAACTGATGCTGATTTAACCAAAACCGATGATATAAATTTAGGCACGATTTATGTTAACCCGGCGTTCAAGGAAACCCATGCTTGGTTTAGCTATAACGAATTAGGAGAAATGGATAGTGTGGAAGGCGATTTTATTGTTCGGGCAGATCGTGCCACTGTTGGCAGATTCACCGCCAATATCACTAACCCGGAAGCTTGCACAAATCGAGCTATATCCTGCGGAGGGTTAAGTATTACACGAAAAAAAGCTTTGTTCGGCGGAAGTGCTTCAAGCAACTGGTGCAATTTTTACATTAAATACAGCGGAAACGATAATGTTTTCACGGTATCGCCGAATTGTAATTTTGATAATCCGGCAGACGTTACTCTCGGACCTCATAAGGCAACTCTAACCATTTCTTATAATGCGGGATAAGAAACAGAGTCGGGCGGGGAAACAATCTCCCCGCCCTTATAGTATCTATTTTTTATTACTCGTTAAACAGCTCTTTTTGCTGGGTTATGCTGTAATTCATAAATATAGTCATCACCGCCAGCATTACCGCGTTATAAAACACTTCGGAAACAATGCCCAAAACGGCGTAATTATAGGGAATTATCTTTTCTGCCATACCCATAAAATAAATTACAAAAAGAGTGCAGAAAATAAGAAGCATAACAAAAGAAGTAAGCATTTTTAAGCCGTTATCGGAGCTTAAATTAAAAATCTGTTTTATGCTCGGTAATTTGACATTTTCGGCGACAAACGCCGGAAGGCAATAAAAGCGAATCGCCAAAAACGGCAACCAAAAACCGCATGAAACAACCGCAAAATAGAGCGTTTCTATGCGCCAATCGGGGTTGGGAACACGGTTTATCAATGCCATAACAGAAAATATCGGCAATACATTAACCATCAAAACACCCAAAAACACGCATAGCAATTTCCAATCCTGCGGGGCGATAACCAGCAATTCGCGAATATTTACGGTTTGCCGGGTTACGGCGATTTTCACCCAAGACTTCAGAAATACCGCCACCAGAAGGAGTCGTAAGGCAAAAAACGTAAAATAAAGTGCGTAATTGGAGGCAGCGCAGGCAAAAGGATTATGCGTTTCCATTACAGGAAAAGAGCATATCAGCATATTATCGGTGGCATAAGCCAAAACCGTCATCAGTGGGGCAAACACCGCACATAGGATTATAAAACTCTTAAAATTATAAAACAGCATCCCGAGCGGCATAAATATCAAATTCAGCAGTTTGATTTTGTGCGGGACGGGTGAAACCGACGGAGTTTTTGCCGTCCATTGTTCAATTTTTTGAATAACTCGGAGCAATTTATCCTTAAACATTTGCTAAATCTCCTTTACTGTTGATACGCCTTTAACCGATTTAATCTTGGTAAGCATTCCGCCGTCCGCAAACGCAAAACCTCCGGCAAGCTCAATCCTCACGTCCCAATTTTCATTATCCGGTTTAATGTAAACCTTGTTGGGACCTTTGACATCCTGCTTTAATATCTGCGCAAGAGGTTTAATCGCCGCCTCATCGTCAATATAAATTATAATACCGTTTGCAATATCTGCAACAGCTTTATCCAAAGTTTCAACACCCTTTATATTGACACGAGGGGTTTCTTCCGCGGATTGTTTTTCAATCTCAGCCCGTACCAAAAGCGGAATATCGGAATTTATAACGTTCTCATATTCCTTCAATGGTTCGGAAAAAATTACGCCCTCAAAGCTCCCCGAACCATCGGAAAGTCCCAAGAAAGCAAACGGATTACCCTTTTGTGAAATACGCTTTTTAAATGAGGTTTTACATCCCGCAAGTTTTACATAAACTTTATCTCCGACTTGCAGCCCGCGCACCACTTCGCTGTATGATTTAACCCCCAGCTTTTCCATTCCGCTGCGATATGTATCCAACGGATGGGCAGACAAATAAAAACCTATCGCTTCCGACTCCAATTTAAGCTTTTCCAAATCGCCCCAATCGGGAGCCGGCTTCAAGCGGACTTGCGAATTGATTTCTTCCATTCCGAAAAGGGAAGCCTGTGCGCTGGTCTTTAATTCACAGCTTGAATTGATATGTTGGATTATGTTGTCAATGTTTTCAAAAAGCTTGCCGCGGTTTTTATCCAAGCCGTCAAAGGCTCCCGCTTTTATAAGCTGTTCCAGCTGTTTGCGGTTTATCTGTTTGATGTCCATACGGTGAATAAAATCGGATATATCCTTAAATTTACCGTTTGTTTCGCGTTCTTTCACCAAGGCTTTCATATTCGCCTCACCTACCCCCTTAACCGCCGCCAAGGCATAAAGGATTTTATCGCCCTTAACACTGAACTCATAGCTTGAATTATTGACATCCGGAGGCAGCACTTTAATCCCCATTTTAAGGCATTCGTCTTTGAAAAACTGAAGCTTATCGGTGTTAATCATATCCATGGTCATGGTTGCACTCATAAACTCAACCGGATAATGTGTCTTCAAATAGGCGGTTTGGTAGGAAATCAACGAATATGCGGCCGCGTGCGACTTATTAAAGCCGTAGGAAGCAAATTTTTCCATCTGATCAAAAATTGCGGTGGCTGTTCCTTCCTCAATGCCGTTTTTAACTGCACCTTCGGTAAAAATCACCCGGTGCTTGACCATGGCTTCTTTAATCTTTTTACCCATGGCTTTACGGAGTTTATCCGCACCGCCCAAAGTATAGCCTGCCAATTCTTGGGCAATCTTCATAACCTGCTCTTGATAAATCATAATACCGTAAGTATTTTTCAGTATCGGCTCCAATTTCGGGTGCAGGTAGGTAATTTCTTCTTCACCATGCTTGCGGCGGATATAGCTCGGAATATTATCCATAGGTCCCGGACGATATAAAGACACAATCGCGATTAAATCTTCAAAACGATCGGGTTTTATCTGTTTGTGAACATCTTTCATTCCCGCCGACTCGAATTGGAAAACACCGGCAGTATCGCCGCGCTGCAAAAGCTCGTATGTTTCCTTATCGTCAAGTGCAATATTATCAATATCAAGTTCCACACCGTGATTTATCTTAATTAAGTCCAAGGCTTTTTTTATGGTGGTTAAGGTTTTTAGCCCCAAAAAGTCAAACTTAATAAGTCCGGTTTCCTCAATATATTTCATATCATATTGCGTTACCGGCATATCCGCCCGAGGATCTTTATATAAAGGCACCAACAAGTCAAGCGGACGATCGCCTATAACCACGCCGGCCGCGTGCATACCGGTATTGCGATACAAGCCTTCTATTTTCATGGCAATTTCAAAAAGCTTGTTAATCTGCGGGTCGGATTGGCGCATATCCTCAAGTTCGGGGACTTGTTCCAAAGCCTGCTGCAGTGTCGGCTGTTTGCCTTGTACCGGAGGCGGAATCATCTTGCTTATTTTATCGGCTTGAGAATAAGGCATTTGCAAAACTCTTGCCACATCTCTTATAACGGCTTTGGATTGCAGTTTGCCGTATGTAATAATCTGCGCCACATGATCAATACCGTATTTTTCCTGAACGTATTCAATGGTTTTATAGCGGTTTTCCTGACAGAAATCCACGTCAAAATCAGGCATATTGATACGCTCGGGATTTAGGAAACGTTCAAAGAGCAAATCGAGTTTCAAGGGATCCAAATCGGTAATATATAACGACCACGCCACAATGGAGCCGGCACCGGATCCCCTCCCCGGTCCGACCGGAACGCCGTGTCCTTTAGACCAGCGAATAAAATCCGATACGATTAAGAAATATCCGGCAAACCCCATTTTTTCGATTACGCTCAATTCGTATTCAAGGCGTTCATAATAACGCTTATCAATTTCTTTTTTCTCATCTTCGCTCATATCAGCCGTATAGACTTTTGCCTCCATACGCTGTTTTAGACCGATATAGGCCTGTTCGCGGATATACTCGTTTTGGGTTTTGCCTTCCGGACATTCAAAAATCGGCAGAAGCGGAGCGACAAACTCCAGCATAAAATTGCAGCGTTTGGCAATCACTACGGTATTAAGCGTTGCCTCCGGCAAATCCTTAAAGAGTTCGCACATTTCCTGCGGGGTTTTTAAGCGTTGATTGGGCGAATATTTAACGCGGTTTTCATTTGCAACATATTCTCCCAAAGCAATACACACCAAAGCATCATGTGCTTCATACATATCAGCATCAAAGAAAAACGCTTCATTTGTTGCCACCAAAGGAATATCGTGTTTATACGCCATCTCCAAGAAAAAAGGCTCGGTCTTGGCTTCTTTTTCAAGACCGATACGCGATATTTCCATATAAAACCTATCACCGAAAATGTCTTTTAATTTCAGCGTTAAGTCCTGCGCTTCATCTTGTCTTCCCTCAAGAAACAAACGTCCTATCTGACCGTCCGCCCCTGCGCTTAAAGCTATCAGACCTTCGTTATGGGCGTGCAGGTCATCAAGCGTTATCTGTGATTTTTCCGTTGTGCCGGTCAAGCCTCCGAGATAGGATTTATTCATCAATTTAATGGTGTTCATATAGCCGGTCTTATTTTGGATGAGCAGTACAATTTTATCCGGTTCGACGACTCTTCCCTTGGATTTGAGCGGATCATCGGCATCGGGATTGCGCAGATACATCTGGGTACCCAAAATCGGTTTTAAGCCCTTTTCTGGTGCCATGTGTGAAAAAGCTTTTGCCCCGAACATTGTAGCGGTATCGGTAACGGCAATTGCCGGATACCCCATATCAACAGCTTTTGAAACGAGTTTATCCATCTTCATTGCCCCCTCAAGCAATGAGTAGGCAGAATGAACGCGAAGATGAATAAACTGCGGATCAATCATATTTTGGCCGCCTTACTTTGATGTGCTGTCCGTGCAGTGTTCCGGATGCAGATTGCATACTTCGCTTGCGGAATTCATCTCATACAAACGCTCCCGCTCTTGACCGAAATCTCCGGCGATGCAACCGGTGAGAAATGATATTAAAACCAACAGCCATACTTTACTCATATCCAGTTCCTTTTTTTAAGAATAAAACGTTAACTTGAAAGCAATCACAACCATCAACACCATAAAAATCCGCGCCAGATGCCTAAACCAAAGACTGCGATTGTATTCCGCCGAACTGCGCCATGTTCCCAACACCAAAGCCAACGCATAAAAAAACATAAAACTGACCAGCGACAAGTAAAAAATCGTCAAAATCGCCGTAGAAAATTCGGTTCGGCTATGCGGAGAAACATAATATGCCAAAATAGTGAAATTATTGAGCTTGCGGTAAAGCATTTTGCCGATTATCCGCACCAAAACGGCAATAACCGGAAGCCCCAAAACACCGAACTTCCAAAACGTATCCGTAAGGCTTAATTCTCCCGCCATAAGTTTTTTCAGCATTGTTTACAAGTCCTTTTGCTTATCCGCTGATTATAATGAAACAAAATCATCTTTTAAGCAAGTATTTTTTTTATCTTTATGCAAAATTGCGTACAATCCGTTTATAAGGTTTTATACCCAGTTCCTTATGGACGGCGGCGATTTTTTCTTGTATCTCCGACCATACCGTATATTTATTGATAAATTCCTCTGCCTTATGCGGTGATTTGGAAAGCTGTACGGCGATTGTTTCTTCCAAGAGTTTATGCAAGACATTTCCCAATAAAGCAAAATCAATACGGAGTTTATTCTCATCGTCAAAATATATCGCCTTATGCTCCAAAAGATAGTTGAACTGGATAAGTTCGCCCATCCGGTGCGGCAGCATATAATGCGGGCGAGAGGATAAAAACAGTCTGCCTACGATATAGCTGACATATATTTTCTTTAAGGTTTTTTCGTCAATCACCCCTTTATCGGCATAATAGCTCATAAAGTTAAGCGAAACGGTGTCAGCTTTGTGTTCCTCAATGATATGCTTGAATTTGCCCAGAGCGTTTTGATATTCCGAATTCGGTCCCAACGAATGCCCGTTTTCATGCCCGATGACAAACAGGTGATCGGCCTCTTTATCAAAATATTCGTGCAATTCTTTTGCCACCAAGCGTTCAAGGATTTTTTGCTGTTTTTGTTTATCAACACTCATCCTCACCTGACGGTGGTAAACATTACGCCGTCCGCCGCCGGTTTTAACCGCTAATTTATCGTTATTGGGCAGGTTTTGCGCTGTGGTTATACCGCCGCGGCATTGAGCATAATCACCCTCTAAATCAATAATATCAGCATCAATCATGGTCTGCTTAACTTCTTTGCCTTCGGAAACGCTTTGCTGATATTGATCGCAATACGGCATAAGCTTGGCAATATCAGGCATATATTTTTTGAAACGCAAAATCAAATCAGTTCCCTCTTTGTTGAGTATGCCCACCCTCGCCCCGAGCATATCTTTGGAAACGGCCTCAATTTTTAATTGTTGCAACATCAAGGAGAGTTCCTCGTCATTATAAACAGAGGGCGTAATTTCATCATCATAATTTTCGCGGCTGATGGTAAATTCCAGCGGACAATCCTGCAAAACCGCCCAATGCTTATCGGCCAGCATATCCATATCTTCATTGTTTTGAATTAAGGCCTGCGCCTGCCAGCCGAGATAATCTTTGAAAGCTTCATCATCGCTGTAATATGCCGCAACCTCCAATTCGTTGGCAATTTTGGAAAAATCCTCGGCAAAAAATTCGGTATAATCTATGGCCTGCAATTCGTCACCGCTGCGCCTTACCATGGTCCGCGCGCTCAAAATCTTTTTGACCTCAGAGGCTTTGCCTTTTTTCAGCATTGTTTTCAAAATACGGCAAAATTCTTCTGCCTGCAAATCTTGAGGGTAAAAATTATGTCCTTTCAAGAGGGAAATCCCCTCAAAAACTTCCACCGGATTTTCATCAACGCCGTTATATCCGGCGACGCCGTTCAGCGAATTAAACAATTCCAATGCCCGCCTTGCATAAGAATCGGTGATGGCTTTCTTCTCAAGAGATTTTTTCATCGTTAAATTCAGGGGATGATCTTGCACAAGAGCAACATTATTTATCATCAAAGCGGCCGAAACCAGATGGGAAAGTGCTTTTTTATTGCCTTCGGACAAATTTTTATAGCCGTCCAAATCCTTGCCCGCCAAATTGATGGCAATGGATTTGTTTTCCATCATATCCGCTAATTCATCTTCAGTGTATTTTATTTCATAGCCGTTAATCTTCATCTTCTTTAATCTCCACTGTTTGAAAACGATAAACCTGTATGCTGTCCGCCCAGAAATTGGGACTTATTCCCGCTTTTAACTTCAAGGCATTGAGAAACTTGCGCGGCGTATTAAATTTCTGCCAGTCTTCGGGCAAAAACAGAGCTTGACGATCGCCGTCGCGGATAACAATTCCGTCAACTCCGGAACGGATTTTTGCTAAAATTTCTTCCTCATTTTTATAGTTAATTTTACTAAATCCGGTCAAAAGTGCTATTTTAATTTTTATATCATCGGGAGAAAGCTTTTCCGACAACTGATTTTGTAAAAAAGCCTCTTTGGTATTCACAACCACATCAAAAACCATTGCTTTGGTCGGATATATGCTCCCGAAACTGCCCAAAACCCCGCCGTTATAATACAGCGTAACAAAAGAAGCTCCTTTGTCAAACAAATGATCATCATAATTTTTGCGTTCCGGTGAATAAGATTTTTTTTCTTTTGCCCGATTGAGGGATTGCCTTGCCGCATCAATCAACGCCCCTCCGAAATGATTGGCGTATTCCTTTAATCCCTGATATTCGCGGTATATTTCCGTGTTTTCTTTATTTGCGCCGAATCCTTTTGTTTTGCTCAATTCGACATTTTTATCCGCCAATGTCTTTACCTCGGCGGCAAGATTTAACCTTTTGGCAGCGTTTATGATTTCATCCAAAACTTTAGCTTTATCAGGATTTATGGTCGGACGAAAGTAGTAATCCTGCAAATCAGCCCCCACAATCAAAATTCTGCCTTTTTGTTCCAAAGTGTTTAACAACAGTTCATCAAGATTAAGCGAATGGTCATAAATAATTGTTTCGGAATAATATTTTTTTTGTTTTTCTTTAAAAATCTCATCGGCAAGGCGTTTGTCAAACAAAAGAAATGTCACATAATCTGCAGGATATGAAAAATCTTGCAAATACCCTTGCAGAAAAGCCTTTTCCGGAAGAATAACAATTTTTGGGGTATGGATATGCTTCCTGCCCGAATGGGTAAAAATTCCGGCAACAATCGGGTTGCGGTATTTTTCCATAGGGTCGCCGAAAACGGTATAATGGGAAGCAAGAGCGTGATTAGAAGAAACTTTGAAACTAAAATAAAGGTAATTACACAGCAGAAGAACGCACAAAACAACCGTAATTATCAACAATCGGCGGTGTTTTTCAATGTTTTCGCTGTCAATATCCTGTTTCATAAAATGCCATCCTTATTCTATGGCGGAATATAACTCATTATAATCGCGAAAGCAAATCAAATTTTGGCATTTTTGCAATTCATCCCCGCAAATAATGTTGTTTATACGGATGGGAAGTGCGTTTATCCCTGCGGCGCAAAGGCTGTCAAGCTTGCTGTCACCTATAATCCAAACCGTATCGGGAGTGATGTCTTTCACATCAATCAAGCCTTGCAGAGTGTAAAGCGCGTGTTCTTTACAAGGTTTATCGCGCGGAGCTTCATGCCCGCAGACAATTTTATCAAAATAGATTATAGGATAAATCAAAGGCAATTCCTGTTCCAAAAGACGACGGTCTTTATTGGTCATAATCGCAATTTTAACCCCGAATGAACGCAGTTTTTCAATTACCGATTCCGCACCCTCAAAGCCATAAAAAGCCTCGCGGATGTTTTCAAGATAAAATCGGCAATACATTTCATAGGCAGCGGAAGAATTTTGCCGAAAAATCCGCGGAAAATTATCCATAAACGATAAATTTTCATCACGGAGTTTTTTAGAGATTTCCCACTCGGGGAGATTATAGTTTTTCAAAACCCGATTCACTGCACTAATCCGCGGCGGACTGCTTTGCGCCAAGGTTCCGTCCCAATCAAAAATCACAACTTTTAATTTATCACGGTTTAATTTCATAATCATACTCCGCTTATAAGATAACGGCAAGATGAACAAAATACAAGTTTTTTCTTTAATTTTCATTTTTAACTTTCTTTACGGTCGCTTTTTGCCTTTTTCTTTTCCTTTACCCCTCCGAGCGAGGAACAACCTCTTACTTGTCTTGCTGAACTTGTTTCAGCATCTATTTTTTGAGGTCTCCTCTCCTCGTCACCCCTCGATTCCGTCAGGAATCGTCAAGGGGTCTCATGACCACAAGGGACGGTGCGTAAGTTTCAGGAGATGCCTTGACCACCGGCTGTAAAGCCGGTGGAGGCATGACGAAAAAAAGAGGCAAAAAAAGGGAAAAGCAAAAAGTGCAAAATTAGGCGTTCCCAAATAAATATAGATAATAAAATATTTTCTCTAAACAGCAGAGTAAGAGAAGCAACAACCATATCAAAAGCCTTTGAATAACGACAAGTTCTACGATTAAATCTGGCAAGTCTTCGGCGGATTATGGTATTTTTACTTTCAACCAAGCAAGTTTCAGATTTTGTTATAATATGACGTTTTGCTATCTTTAACTTGTCATATGCATAATGTCCATCTGTGCATAAGATGTTTATATTATACCTCTTACGCAGTCTATCGGCAATAGTCTGATATGCCCATATATCAAGTGTTTTCGTTACTTCAAAATCAAGAATTTGGTTTCTGTTTCGGTCAACAGCAAGCCACACATAGATTTTGTTTCGTTTTTTTTAACGTATGAATACAGTTCATCCATTTCTAATATTTCAACATCGGTTACTTTATCGGGAACCTTCGCCATATTTAATATTTCTGTTATCATACGAGCATAATGACGAATCCAATATATTATCAGAGTGTTTGGAACATCATACATTCTCTCAAGTGACATTATTCCTACCCCTTCCAGATAACCTTTTAAGACTTTCAAACGTAATTCCATACTATATTTTATACGCTTATCGTTTAATCTCATTGTCCTGTTGCAGGATTTGCATTTATATCTTTGCTTGCCTCCGACTATGCCGTCTTTGACCAGTTCTTCACTCCCACAATGTCTGCATCGCATCTATTTTCTCCTTTCATATTGCTTACGATGCTTACTTTATAACATACTTTTTTATAATTGTCTATATTTATTTAGGAGTGCCAAATTTTTTTTTTGCTTTACATTGGTAAATTTTTATGATAGGGTAAATTCGAAGTGAGCAAAAAGCCGCTTTGAGGTTTAGAACCCTCGTAAGTACCGTTTGTATCAAGACGTAGTTTGATATATCCGACTTTTATGGTTGGAAGGCAGGGAAATAAGGCTTGTCCCCAATACTTTGCACTATTGTACTTAATAGGTTCTAACTTCCAGCCACCTCGCGGGTTTTAATGCCCAAAAGGTGGTTTTTCTTTATAACTTTAATAAAAGAAGGAAGTTTAGATGATGAATAAATATATTTTAATGCTTGGCGTTGCCGGTGTCGCTCTTGGCTCATATTGCGCCTACGCAAGCAACTCGGCAACTATGACAGTAACCGCGACCATAGCCCATGATGTGAGTTTGGTTGCAACATCGCCACTTAATATGGGAACACTAACCATTGATCCGTCTGATGCAACCGGTAGTTATATAAATCTTAATGGTGACGGCACGACAGGTAGTAAAGGCGGCGGTATTATCTCCTTAACCGGCTTTTCGGCAGGAACTTTTACTGCCAATGTCCCCGATTCGTGCAAGGTTGATGATGTTATTGCGCATAATTATACTGAGAGATTATGCTTTCGAGCTGGTGATATTAACCTTGGCGGGGTTGATTTTATAGAACCATCTGTGAGCTATGTATCCGGAAATACTTTCAAATTTATGTATGATATAATAAGCTATGAAGCAGGAATAATTCCGACTTCAGGTGATTACAGCCAAAATGTGACCATTGAATATACTTTATAAACTCATGACCGCGGAGGGGAAATAAAAAAAATCCCCTCCATACAAATTGCATAAATTACGCATATCGGCATTCTTAATAAAAAAATGCGCAAGAAAGAGATTTTTTTGAGGCGTTTTTTAAGAGTAGCGTGTCATAACCCGCGATTTTTCGCGATTCCAGTCGCGGGTCTTTTCGGTTTCGCGTTTATCGTAGAGTTTTTTACCTACCCCCAGACCGACTTCAATTTTGGCGCGTCCCCGTTCATTAAAAAACAGGCGGATTGCCACCAGTGTCGTACCTTTCTTGGCAATAGAGGCGATAATATCGTTTACTTCTTTTTTCTTTAGCAAGAGTTTTCGGTCCCGCTTTTCGGTGTGTCCGCTGTAACCTTTATCGGCATATTCGGCAATAAACATATTAGAAATATAAATTTCCCCGTTTTTTTCAACACCGAAAGCATCCGTTATATTAGCGTGTCCCAAACGCAGAGATTTTACTTCCGTCCCGCTTAACTCCAGTCCGGCAACATATTTTTCGGAAATGTAATAATCAAACGAAGCACGGCGATTCTGTGCTACCAAGCCGCTGGAGATGAAATCGGATTTTACTTTTTTTACGGGCATTTGTAATTACTCTGCAATTTTTGCTTTTGTCAAAGTCTTGCTTTCGACTACGCTTAACTCCGGTTTGGAGCGTATGCAACGTCCTTCAATAAACGCGCCCGGTTCAATGGCAATGGTTTTATGTCTGGCATCTCCCATAAGCCTTGCCGTTTGGGCGATGGATAAACTTTCAACCAAAGCTTGTCCGTTTAAGGTGCCGTATAAATACATACTTTGCGCTTTAATGGTGCCGGTAACGCTTCCTTTTACCCCTATTATCAGCTCATCGCAGGTTACATCACCTTCAACCGTTCCATCAACATGAAGGGTCCCGCTTGAAATGATATTGCCTTTAATGTTGGTATTTTCGGCAATGATTGTCGGCACCGAATTGGCCCCGCGGCCGCGTCCCAAAAAGCGGGCGATTTTTAAATAAATGGTTCTTCTGATTTTTTTCATCTATAATCTCCATAACTATATTTGTGCTTTGATAAAGGGCATCGGATCAACGTCTTTTCCTTTATACAATATCTCATAATGCAAGTGGGGACCGGTTGCTCTTCCTGTTGAGCCCATCTCGCCGATGCTGTCCCCGATTTCAAGCTTTTGCCCTTTTTTGACATAAGACTTGTTTAAGTGAGCATACTTGGTAACGAAGCCGTTGCCGTGGTCAACCTCAACAAAATTGCCGTATCCCGAATTATATTCCGATTTAACCACTTTGCCCTTGGCCATAACCGTAACTTTGTTGCCGGTACGACCAGCCAAGTCAACGCCTTTGTGATAGGCTTTGGTTTTCTTAAACGGATCACTTCTTCCGCCGTACGGAGAGGAAACCCACAAACTCCACACCGGTTTGCCCAGAGGCACATAATTCATCACTTCGCGATAATAAACCACATCATCCACTGTTTTATAAAGCCGGCTCACTTTGTCATTAACTTTTTTTTCTTTCAGGAATTTATTTTCCTTTGGCACCTGCGGTTCTTTTTGTTGCTTATTGGCCTGCAGATTAAAATACATTCCGCGTTTTTTTAAGGGCGCGTTAATGGCACTGATGGCGGTTTTTATTTTGCTCATTTCCTGCTCGGCGATTTGCGAAACCTTGTCCAAAACATTGATTTCGGCTTCTTTCATATCTTCAACCATACCTTGAATTTCCAAAAGCTGACGGCGCATTTCATCTCGTTCGGAAACCGCAATGTCACGCTGCAATGAAACTTCATTTAAGTTGGTTTTTTCTTCCAATTTGCCGGAGTCTATCCACTCTTTGCTGGTAATTTCCTTAACTTTTTCCTCAACCAAAGAAGCCTGCTGTTTATATTGCTCGACATCCATTTTTTTGTTATCAAGCGTTTCTATCATCTGGGCGATATTGCTTTGTAAAGCAACAAAATTTCCCATCAAGTCCATATAGGCATCGCGGGTGGAGGTAAGCTCGTTTACCCTGCGGTTTAAAATCCGGCTTGAACGGTGATATAAATGATAGTAGTGAAAGCTCCACACAACAGCCAAAGACACCAAAACCAGCAATATCATCTGGAATCGGGAAGATATTTTCCACACTCTGGCACGACCGTTACTGCGAAAGATGATTTCCTTATCGGAAAAAAACGGCTTCTTTTCGGAATAACGCATCGGTTCCGGTTTTATTTTCTTCGGCATTTTTTTCATATTATCACCAAAAACATTATCAGCGCATATTTATAGCACAAAAAATACTTTAAAGATAGTATTTTTTTTAATTCATTGAAAATAAACGATTATTCGCGATTTTTTTTAATTTTCGTCAAGAATCATCAGTTCGCTGCTGCCGGCAAGATTAAGCACCGAACGCGCTCTTTCATCGAGCATATCCAAATCAAGACTGCCGGGGGAAAGCAGGCGAACTTCGTTATTTAAGTTTTCCTTTTTTACGCGATATTGCTCGGCAACGGTTTTGGCGTATTCGACCTCTTTTTTCAAATAGAGATATTTCTGCACGCCTCGATCACCGCAGAAAGCATTGAACACAAAATAGAAAAACAGCGCAACAAAAAGCATCAGCAAACCTGATTTGCGCAAGCGATACTTTATATCTTGAAGCCACCCCATTTTTCTCTCTTTTTTATTGTCAATAAAAGCAATCTATCCGAGTTTTATTAAAAATTGGTATATGCTTTGTTATTTTTAAGAGATTGGGCAATTTGAGCGGCGCGCTCTTTACGAATCGCAATAATCCGCTCGGCATCAACCTGTTCAAAAATCGGAATGTAAATTTCCCTCTGTTCGCCGACAGCCATACTGCTGACATCACGGAGCTGCGGTTCAAAAACATTGCGGTTAATATTATGATGAGTTGATTTATGAATCACCGCTAAATTGGTAAACGAATTTACATCATCACTGTTGGTGCCTGCCAAAGGAAAAATATGATGAACATCCAAATCTTCGGGTAAATATCCCTTTTTGGCTTCAATTATTTCTTTTTCGCTTAATACGCCGTCAAAGCAGTTGGTATAGGCAAGATACTGGATAAAGGCTTTGCGGACTTTCCGACCGAAGAATCGGCGGTGAGCCGCGCTCACCTCGGGAGACACCTTAGTAAATGAAACTTTATTATATTTCATAGTCTTTATATCCGTTGCTTTTTGAACCGATGGTATAGACAAAAAAAATTTTGTCCATACATTTTTAGCAATTTTCTACAGTTTTTTGCGTTTAAGGGCAAAAAAATCTTTTAAAATTGCGGAACACTCATCTTTCAAGATACCGCCCTCGACTTCGGGGCGATGATGGCAGGAGGGATTTGCAAAAAATTTCACTCCGTTGATAATTGCCCCGCCTTTTTCATCTTCGGCACCGAAATAAATTTTGGCGATCCGCATAAAAGAAGCGGCTGCGGCACACATTGTACAGGGTTCCAAGGTTACATATAATTCCATACCCCACAGGCGTTTTTTTTTGAGCTTGTGGCAAGCTTTCATCATTGCGGATATTTCGGCGTGTTCACAGGCGTTGCCTTTGTGCGCTCCTTTGTTGGAGGCACGGGCTATGATTTTATTACTGCAGGGATCAACGACTATCGCCCCGACCGGAACTTCATCGTGTTCAAAGGCTTTTTGAGCTTCTTTTAGGGCAATTTTCATATAATCTTGACAATTCATCTTTATTTTTCTCCGCAAGTGGTGTATTATTATCGGAAATTTATTGAGGATTGTTTAAAATGAGTGAAAGAATCGCTAAAATTATTGCACGTTGCGGAGTTTGTTCCCGAAGAGATGCCGAAAAACTGATTGCTCAAAAACGGGTAACCGTCAACGGTAAAGAAATAACTTCTCCTGCTTTGAACATAGAAGAAGATGATGATATCCGCATTGACGGAGAAAAAATCCCCGCAATAGAAACTACACGCCTTTGGGTCTATTACAAGCCTACCGGACTTATCACCTCGCACAAAGACGATTCGCGTCCGACGGTGTTTGCAAGTCTGCCCGATGGAATGCCTCGGGTAATTTCTGTCGGAAGACTCGATTTGAACTCCGAGGGGTTATTGCTTTTGACCAACAACGGCGAATTGGCAAGAGCTTTGGAATTGCCGCAAAACGGATGGTCTCGCCGCTATAAGGTTAAAGTTCACGGCATACTTGACAAGCAAAAAATAGAATCGATTAGCAACGGGGTTTGCATTGATGGCATAAACTACGGTTCCGTTAAAATAACCGTGGAAACAACTCAAGGCACCAACAGTTGGATTAGCGTAACTCTGACCGAGGGCAAAAACCGTGAGATACGCAAACTTATGAATCATATCGGACTTGAAGTGGCAAGACTTATCCGAATTTCTTACGGTCCGTTTCAGTTGGGAAGCTTAAAAAAAGGCGAAGCCAAAGAAGTGCCGCAAAAGGTTTTGCGTGAGCAACTGGGAGGAAAAATTAAAATATGAGAATAATCGGCGGAACTTACCGCGGGAAAAAACTTTTTTCTCCCTTAAACGACAATATCCGCCCGACAGCGGATAAAGCACGGCAAGCTCTTTTTAATATTTTGGATACCAATTATATTAACGATTGGAACAAGGTTTTTCTGGCTGATATATTCAGCGGAACGGGAGCTTTTGCTTTTGAAGCCGTATCGCGCGGTGCAAAAGGCGTTGTGTTGGTTGATATTGATATAAAAACTTCCGCCAAAAATGCCTTGCTTTTCCCTAACGAAAAAAATAAAATCCGCTTGATTAAAAGTGATGTGTCAAAAATTCCCGCTCCCCGGCAAACGTTTGCGGTTATTTTTTGCGATGCCCCCTACCATCAAGGGTTGAGTGAAAAAGCCATAGCGGCGGTTTTGAACAAAAAATGGCTTGCGGATGACGGGGTTTTGATTGTGGAAACGGCAAGCGATGAAAAATTACTTATCCCCGATGAATTGCAGCTTATTGAAGAACGTCGGTACGGCATCGCCGCTTTTCATTTTTTGCAGCATAAAAAAACGCAGAACACATCGTCCTTGGCAAAAGCCGAAATTGTCTGAATAATTAAAAATATGATTTTTCTTAAAATTTTTGCTTTACAATGCCCGAAATTTGTGCTACATTCTTCCTTGAAACGGATAAAAAGCCGTTTTGAGGTGTGAAGACCTCTCAAGTATTGTCCGTAAAGACATAAAACTACTTCTAACCATATTATGGTTGGAAGGTGGAGGAATAAGGATAAAACCAAATACTCTGCACTGTTATACTTGACAGTCTTCAACTTCCAACCACCTCTAAGGTTTAATGCCCGAAAGGTGGTTTTCTTTTTTATAACGTTAATAAAAAAAGGAAGTTTAGATTATGAATAAATATATTTTAATGCTCGGCGTTGCAGGCGTTGCATTTGGCTCTTATGCCGCCTATGCGGGCAATTCCGCCACAATGACCGTAACAGCCACAATCGCCCACGATGTGAGCCTAACCAAAACCGGCGATATAAATTTAGGTACCATCACTATCAATCCGGCTTATACGGGAGATGATACAAACTGGTCTTATAGCGATTCGGGGGTAATCAATTTAAACTCTCAAGGAGCGATTGTTTCGGCAGATAATGCTACTGTCGGCACTTTTACGGCTAATATCCCCAATCCGTCTGCCTGCAGTGCAGGAGAATATTCCTGCGGAGGGTTGATAATAGATGCCGGTAGCGGTGACGGTGAGATTATGCACAATGTCTTTGGGGGGGATAGTGATGATTATTGCGCCTTTATTATAAAATACAGCGGTTCGGGAAACAGCTTTAAGGTATATCCGCAGAGTTGCGCTATTTACGATGTATCAACAGTTGGTATCGGTGATCATTCACACACCATAACCATAAACTATTCAACCGGCGGCTAAAAAAAAACAAATCGGGCGGAAAGTTTTTTCTTTTCGCCCGCTGTCTGCCTTTTTAGTTTCTCTTTTCTGTATAAAAAATTTGAACAATATAAAAAAAGTGCTTGATTTATTTTTTTTAGTGAGTTATAAGGCTGAAAAGATATGTTAGGGGTATAGCTCAGTTGGTAGAGCATCGGTCTCCAAAACCGAGGGTCGTGAGTTCGAATCTTACTGCCCCTGCCATAAGAAAAACCTCCCTTCGGGGAGTTTTTTTGTTGCATAGGGGCAGTTGATGAGAACTCACGAGGAAGTGAGTTCGACTACCAACGAAAGGCGAGCGAGAGCGCGCCGGTCAGCCGAGGGCTGATGAGTGCCTGTGCGGCCGAGCAAAGCGAAGGTCAATCTTACTGCCCCTGCCATAAGGAAAACCTCCCTTCAGGGAGGTTTTTTGTTGCATAGGAACTTCCCCTCTCGTCACCTATCTCTTCGGCATCATCCCCTTCTATATCACGCCCCCGTCTATTCGGTGTCCTTCCCCTCCTATATCACGCACCCATCTATTCGGTTCCTTCCCCTATCATGTCACGCCGCACTTGATGCGGCGTCCAGGTTAAAAAATAAGCCGATTTTAAACCTGATGCCAAAGTCAAGTCCTGTAATTGACATCGGGATGGACAGCACCCCGCTTGTCTTGCTGAACTTGTTTCAGCATCTATGTTAAAGGTCCTGAAACAAGTTCAGGACGACAATTGGGGCGGGGGAATAATAAAAAACTATAAAATTTTTCTTTACAATTGTAAATTTTTATGCTAGGTTAATTTTGAAGTGAATGAAAAGTCACTTTGAGGTGTTGCTACCTCTCATTCAGTGTCCTATCAAGACATAAAATTTGCTTTCAGCCTGATTATGGTTGGAAGGTAGGGAAATAAGGCTTGCCAAATACTCTACACTGTTCTGAATGACAGTAGCAAACTTCCAATCACCTCGTCTGTATGTCGGGGTGGTTTCTTTTTTATAGCTTTAATAAAAAAAGGAAGTTTGAATATGAAAAACTATATTTTAATGCTCGGCGTGGCGGGAGTTGCCTTTGGCACTTATGCCGCATACGCCGACAACTCGGCAACAATGACCGTTACTGCCACAATCGCCCACGATGTGAGCTTAACTGTAACTCAAGATATAGACTTTGGCACAATTACCATCAATCCGGGATATACTGGCAGTACATCTTGGCAATATAGCTATGAATCTGGTGCAGTCGAATATATTGATCAAGGAGCTATTGTTTCGGCAGATGATATTACGTTCGGCACTTTTACCGCAAATATTCCCAATCCTTCGGCTTGTAATATGCCAAATGATGCTTGCGGCGGTTTAGATGTTTCTGGAAACGAAGGGGATACTATTTATAATCTCTTTGGAGGAAGTGATAATTCCAACTATTGCTATATTCATACGAAATACACTGGATCTGATCACAATTTCATTATGTCTGCTGATTATTGTGCAATATACGACATCTCAAAAGTCACCACCGGCTCGCACACTGGTACTGTAACCATTAGCTACACGCCAAGCTGAAAAACCGGTGTTTATAAGCAAAATCCCCCTTGAATGAATGTTCAAGGGGGATTTCTTATAGGAAGTTAAAATTAGCGACCGACATTACCGACATTATAAAGATTGTCTTGAATAGTTTGGCTCAATTTTTCTTTATCAATCTTGATACTCTTTGTTCCCTGCTGTGAAGTAAACTGCTCGGGGTTAGTGTATTCAATAGTTGCGGTCTCTCTGTTAACCTTAAATTTAGCGGTTTCAGTCTTGAGTTTTGCGATTGATGCGATATTCTCAACTTTACCGTTCAGCATAGCCTCAATAACCGGTTTGTGTTTCGGAGTATTCTCGCAAACGGTTGCCAAAATTGCCATTTGTTCATCAATGGAATATTGATCAATTCCCATGTGCGCGGCAACTTTATCTTTGACGTGCCCATAAGCCTCACGGTCAATCAAGTAGCGAGCAATTGCCGCCCCTTCTATATCCTGAATGTCATTTCTTTCTTGTGACATCATATAGCCCATACGTTTGGCGTATTGGTGAGCCATACCCATATCAACGGTATCTTTTTCAATTGTAGGCTTGATAGGATTCGGGTCTACGATTTCCTTATTGTCTTTGCCACCGTTGTTATCGTTATTTCCGGGCTGTGAGGCTTGAGAGTTACTGCAGCTCTTTGCTCCGAGCAAGATCGCGCCGCACAAAATAACGGCACCGACAATCTTTTTGGCGTTGCGTTTTGTCCAATCCCATGCTCTGGCGAAAAAGCCTTTTTTCTTCTTTTTGTCGTTCTCTTTTTCTTTCTTTTTAGCGGTTTCCTGTTTCTTGGCTTCTTCTTCAAGTTTTTGCTTGCGTTTCAGAGCTTTCTTGTCATCAGGAATATAATCCTGTGCATGTTCGGGGTGCAAGCGATTTTGTTCGGCAATTACAACCGGAATAACATCACTTCTGCCCTCACGATAGAGATCATTGGTTAGGTCTTTGCGCTTCTGCGAACGTTTTTTATCCGTGGTCAATTCCTGATTGTGATCAACATTATCATACAAAGCGTTCCATTGCTCGGCATCACGTTTTTTAGGCGCAGTCTTGCGGGCAGCTTTTACCTCTTCTTGAGTGTATTCCATTTTCTGCGGTGTAACTTCTTCAACCACAATCACTTCTTCCTGCGGATTGTTTTTTGCCTGTTCTCTGGCAAAAGCAGCCTTTACACCTTTATTGGCGGTACGCTCAAAATCTTCGTCCAATTTTTTGCGGGCTTTTTCGCGATCCTTATCGGTAACGAGGTCTTTTCTATGTTCGATTTGATCATACAAAATCTTCCAATCTCTTACCGAGCGGTGTTTGCCCGGAGTTTTGTGAGCAGCGCGGAGTTCTTGTTCGGTATATTCCAAGCCTTTGGGGGCATCATTTCCCTCACCGTTTTCTTTGGCGGGAGCAAAAACCTGCTGTTCTATTTGTTTTCCCAACTCAACTCTTTCGTGTGCTAAACGCTGGCTGGCATTGGCGGCATCAGCGGTAATGTCGTATGACATTGCACCTTTGATGTTGGTGGCTTTGGTATAGTCTTTGCCGTATTTATCAAGGAAGAAATCAAAGGCATCCATGGCTTCAGGTTCAACCGAAATACGCCCTTCGGCATAGTCTTTAATCAGAGCGGAGCATTTCTCGACATGAGCGGCAAACTGTGTCTGGTGATTTTCATTAACAGTTGACTGCATTTTTTCATCATCAAGCTTGATTACCTCTTCAGGCTTTTTCTCCAACATTTCGCCGTAGTTTAAAAGCTGCTCAATATCCTCTTTGGTATAAACCGCAGATTTAGCTTCGGCAGCCTGCAATTTAGCGGCGGCCTGTTCCAAAATATCGGTTCCCTTAAAATATTCGCGGTATTCAAAAACACTGTGCCGATTGCGTTTATCTTGAACGTGCTTGTCGTTTAATTCGTCCAAAAGATAGCCCAAAGCGGCAATATCTTCACGATCAAGTTTTTCGGCATTGACTGCGCCCTCAATGACGTTTCTCAATTCTGCACGCATATCTTTAGATACAATCTGCGAACCTTTGATAGCCGAAGCCATATCCTGCAAATCAAGGTGTTCACCCCTTGCGAGGTCGTTTTTCATCAATCTGATGTCTTCTTGAGATGCGGGGGAAATCGCTGCATCATAATCCGGAGCTTTCGGAGCCGGAGCCGCCTGATTGTCTTTATGCTTTATATCATAAAGCTTTGAGAGAATTTCATCACGCTTTCCGGGATCGATATTGGAGGTTTCCTCGAAAGTATAACCGTTCTCCGCCAGCAGAATCAGGTCGTCTGCAGTAACTCCCAAATCATCTAAACTGTACGATGTTTTAATTTCAACCATTGTTTTGCTCCTACAAATAATTTAAGCTGTTTTCCTTAAATATACATTAGTTTTTTTAATTAGGCAAGTGTTTTTTGTAAAAATTTTGTTAATTTTGTAAAATTTTTTGTCTATTACAAAGTAACCACTTGTTTTTCAGGCTAATTTTTCATCCAAGATTTTATTAACCAATTGCGGATTGGCTTTACCTCTCGATTCTTTTAAGACTTGTCCGACAAACCAGCCTTTAAGCGCGGTTTTGCCATTGCGATAGGCGTTGAGATTATCGGGATTGGCGGCAATTACCTTATCAATGATTGCCTCAATCGCGCCCAAATCGCTAACCTGCTTTAAGCCTTTTTCTTCAACGATTTTCTGCGGGTTTTCTCCGGTTTCGCTCATAATTTCAAACACTTCTTTGCCTACTTTGCCGGAGATAACATTGCTTTCAATCAATTCCACCAAAAGCCCCAGATTTTCCGCGGAAACGGGGGAATTTTCAACGCTTAAATTCTTGCGGTTAAGCATGGCGAAAAAATCACCCATCAGCCAGTTGGCAACTTTTTTGCCGTCATGCCCCGCGGCGGCTTTTTCAAAAAATTCCGCAACCTCTCTGTTTTCACAAATAATTGCCGCATCATATTTGGTTAATCCCATCGTTTTGATAAAACGTTCTTTCTTGGCATCCGGCAATTCGGGCAAATCGCAACGAATTTTTTCAATATATTCATCGTTCAAGACCAAAGGCGGTAAATCCGGTTCCGGAAAATAGCGGTAATCGTGGGCAAATTCTTTCTTACGCATAACTTTGGTCTGTCCGCTTACCGGATCAAATTGGCGGGTTTCCTGTTCAACGGTTCCGCCCGATTCGTAAACCTCAATATGCCTTTTGGCCTCAGATTCAATCGCCTGCATTACGAATTTCACCGAATTAACATTCTTCATCTCACAGCGGGTGCGCAGCTCGTGAGAACCTTCGGGGCGCACCGAAACATTGACATCACATCTCATCGAACCTTCATTCATATTGCCGTCGCAAGTTCCCAAGTAGCGCAATATCGAACGCAGTTTCTTTAAAAACGCTCCTGCCTCTTCCGGCGCACTGAAATCAGGCTTGGTTACAATTTCCATCAATCCAACTCCGGCACGGTTTAAGTCAATAAAGCTTTTTGAAGGCGACATATCATGAATTGATTTTCCGGCATCTTGCTCAATGTGCATACGTTCAATGCGAATGTCTTTGGTTGTGCCGTCATCTAAATCAACGGTTACCACACCTTCGCCCACAATCGGATGGACAAACTGGGTAATCTGGTAGCCTTGCGGTAAATCGGCGTAAAAATAGTTTTTACGGGAAAATTCCGAATATTTATTTATTTCGGCGCGAAGTCCGAGCCCGGTTTTGACAGCCTGCCGCACGCACTCCTCATTCAACACCGGAAGCTGTCCGGGCATTCCGGCATCAACAAAGGAAACATTTTGATTGGCATCCACGCCGAACTCGGTTGAAGCCGAACTGAAAATCTTTGATTTGGAAATAATCTGACAGTGAATCTCAAGTCCGCAGATAATTTCCCAATTTCCCGTTTTTCCTTGTAATATCATTATTTTAACCTCTCAAATTTTGCTTCCTTTTCCAAAACTGCCGCAGTCTTAAATATAGTTTGTTCATCAAATGCCGGAGCAATCAACTGCAATCCCAAAGGCAGACCGTCATGGGATAATCCTACGGGCAGGCTCATTGCGGGAAGTCCCGCCAAATTTACCGAAACGGTGAACACATCGTTTAACCACATATTGATAGGATTTTTTAAGACCTCTTTATCACCGATGGCAAAAGCCGGTGTCGGAGCGGTCGGGGTTAAGATAACATCGCATTTTTCAAAAGCTTTAATAAAGTCATCGCGGATAAGACGGCGGACTTTTTGTGCTTTGCGGTAATAAGCATCATAGTATCCTGCCGATAAAACGTATGTTCCTATCATAATCCGGCGTTTGACCTCACGTCCGAAACCCTCGGTTCTGCTGTTGATATACATATCGTCCAAGTGCGTGCCGTCAACCCTTATTCCATAGCGCAAACCGTCATAGCGCGCCAAATTGGAAGAAGCTTCCGCCGGAGCGATAATATAATAAGTCGCCAACGCATATTTGGTATGCGGCAAAGAGATATTGACAATCTCGGCTCCGGCATTGCGTAAAATTTCTATTCCCTTGTCCCACTGTGCGGCAATTTCCTCGTTTAAGCCTTGCGGGCGGTATTCTTGCGGGATTCCTACTTTCAATCCTTTAATGCTCTGCCCCAAAGAGGTTCTGAAATCGGGAACTTCTTTATTTACGGAAGTGGAATCTTTGTCATCGTATCCGGACATTGATTTAAGAAGTATGGCGCAATCTTCCACACTCTTGGCGATGGGACCTGCCTGATCCAATGAGGAGGCAAACGCCATAATTCCGTAGCGCGAGCAACGTCCGTATGTCGGTTTTATTCCGGTAATGCCGCAAAAAGCCGCAGGCTGACGGATGGAACCTCCGGTGTCGGTTCCGGTCGCGGCGGCACAGAGATTGGCTGCAACAGCCGCTGCTGACCCGCCGGACGATCCGCCGGCAACCAAGCGACGTTCTTTTTGCCAAGGATTGACCACTGGACCGAAAAAGCTGGTTTCATTACTGCCGCCCATGGCAAATTCATCCATATTGAGTTTGCCCAAGCAAACCGCGCCGTCATTGAAAAGTTTGGCGGTAACGGTTGATTCATATTGCGGAATAAAATTACTGATGATTTTAGAACAAGATGTAGTGCGTATCCCTTTGGTGCAGAAAATATCTTTTATTCCCAACGGAATACCCTCTAAAGCGCGAGGGGTTCCTTGAGCATAACGAATATCTGCTTGTTTTGCTTGAGCCAACGCTGTTTCCGGCGTTTCCAAAACATAGGCATTCAAATCACGGTTATCATCCATTTTCTGCAGGTATGCGCTTGTCAGCTCAACAGCGGAAAACTGCTTGGTTTTCAATGCCTGTAAAGTCTCGGATAGTGTTAATTTCGTAATATCCATTTTCTTACTCCACAACTTTCGGAACCACAAAATAGTCATATTCGGCAGCAGGGGCGTTATATAAAATTTTGTCGGATTGATTACCCTCTTTTACCTCGTCCTTGCGGCAGAACAATTTTGTTTCGTTAACCGCAGTGAGCGGGCGGACATTTTCGGTATCAACTTCATTTAACTGTTCCACCCAATCAATAATTTTATTAAACTCATCTTTGGCGGCTTCAATTTTATCATCATCAATTTTAAGCCGCGCCAAAAAAGCAATTCTTTTTACCGTCTGCGTATCTATTGCCATTGTATATTCCTTAATTTTTCAAGAAAACCGAGCCATTGATTTTATCCAATGGCTCGTAATTTTTTTTAATCCCAAGCCTTGAAGCTAGCCTTCAACCAGCATTTTTCCGCATTCTTGCGCATTGTCAAGGTTAATCATACCGACAATATGATAACCACAGTCAACATGCAATATCTCACCGCTGACGGCAGATCCCAAATCTGACAGCAACGACAAAGCCATATTTCCGACCTCTTCTTGAGTAACATTGCGGCGCAGGGGAGCGTTTAATTCGTTCCAGTGCAGAATTTTTCTGAAATCCCCGATTCCCGACGCAGCCAAAGTCTTGATCGGACCGGCGGAAATGGCGTTGACACGGACATTTTGCTTTCCCATATCAACCGCGGCGGCGCGCACGGATGCTTCCAAAGCCGCTTTGGCAACGCCCATAATATTATAGTTCGGGAGAACTCTCTCGGATCCCATATAAGTCAAGGTCAAAATCGAACCGTTTTCATTCATAATCGGAGCGGCGCAACGGCAAGCCTCCAAAAATGAATAGCAGGAAATGTGCATGGTATTGGTAAAGTTATCCAAAGAGGTGTCAATGGTGCGTCCTTTGAGTTCGTTTTTATCCGAAAAGGCGATAGCATGAACCATAAAGTCGATTTTACCCCATTTTTCGCCCAGCTCTTTGAAGCAGGCAGACATGGATTGCGAATCGGAAACATCGCATTTTATCAACAACGGCTCTTTGTCAAGCTGTGCCGCCAAAGGCTCAACTCTTTTTTGCAAAACCTCGTTTTGGTAGGATATTGCCAATTGTGCGCCGTGTGCGTTCAATGCCTGCACAATTCCCCACGCAATGGACTTATCATTGGCAAGCCCCATAACAATACCTTTTTTGCCGTTCATCAACAGTTGATTAGTAACCATAAATTTTTCCTTTGCTTTTATCGTTTAAATGTATTAAATAAAGATTTTATGAATATTTATAGGATTTAAAACCGTTTGTAAACCATTTTTTTAATCGAGGTGAATTATGAATACCCTGCAAGCTTTTAAGCAAGGAATGAAAAATGTTGTTGACTTTGTTTTTTTCCTGCGCCGCCGTGCCAAGGCCGATGCCGTATTCAGAGTGGCTTCTTCGCTTGCCTATACTTCGCTTATTGCGCTTGTACCGTTAATTGCCATCGGTATTGCCATTTTCTCGGCGTTTCCGGTTTTTGATAATATCCGCAGTCAGCTTGCCGACTTTTTGTTTCAGAATTTAACCCCCTCGTTTGAAGAGGAAATACGGCAATATTTGGGCGAGATTGTCAGTAAATCCGGACAGCTCGGAGCAGTCGGCGTGAGCGGTATTGCCGTCACCGCATTGATGCTGCTGTCAACCATTGAAGACAGTTTTAACTATATTTTCAAGGTTACCCAGCCGCGCAGAATCGCCACTAAAATTACTCTTTATTGGACAGTGATTACTTTGGGACCGCTGTTGTTGGGAACAGCCTTTTCCATGCGCGGCTATTTATATACCTTACAAAAATTTGTCGCTGCCGACGGGGAGACTTCGCAAATATTTTTAAGTTATCTCATCCCGCCGCTGATGACTATTGCCACTTTGATGCTGGTATATATTCTGGTGCCGAACAAAAAAATTCCTGTACTTAACGCCTTTGCCGGAGCAGTGGTAGCCGTAATCGGTTTTTGGCTTTTAAGACAGGGATTCGGCTCTTTTGTTATGTCAAACTCTACCTATTCGACTCTTTACGGAGCATTGGCAATTATCCCGATTTTCTTAATCTGGATGTATTTGTCGTGGGCGGTGGTGTTATTCGGTGCCGTGGTAACCGCGGCTTTGGATGAATATACGCAGAATCTCCGCTTGAAAACTGAAGAAACACAGCCTGTAAAAACCGTTGCCAGACGCAGAAAAAATACAAAATCTTAAAAATTTTTTGCTTGATTTAAAAAAAATTTTATGATAACTTGGACTCGAAGCGAAGGATTTTCGCTTTGAGGTGTGATAGCCTCTCAATAGGCGTTTTTGAAAAACGTAAAATTCTTTCAGCCGGATTATGGTTGGAAGGTAGAGGAATAAAAATTATCGAATACTCTGCACTGATCCTATTGTCAGCTATCAACTTCCAGCCACCTCGCGGGTTTAATACCCAAAAGGTGGTTTTTCTTTATGACGCTAATAAAAAAAGGAAGTTTTTAAGATGAAAAATTATATTTTAATGCTCGGCGTTGCCGGTGTCTTCATAAGCAGTTATGCAGCCTATGCTGATAACGAAGCAACGATGAATGTGACAGCCACGATAGCTCACGAAACAAATATTCGTAATGTCCGCGATATTGAAATCGGAACAATTACTATTGATCCGAGTTATGACAGGGGATCTGCCTTTGAAAATGACTGTCAATGGATGAACGTAAGCAATAGCATAGAATCCATATCCGGAAGTCCTTGCGGATATTTTACCGCAAATTTTGCGAGTGGCTTTACCTGCGGCGCAGTCTTCGAGGTTACCCCCAACGCTGTTGATTGGAATAATATGCACTTTGACTTTGGAGTTTCTGGCACAGACACTGCTGATCAATGCAAAGTATGGGTCGAGTTTTCCTATGACGGCATTCCTGCTGTTGATGACTTTGAAACAGAACTTCTCATATCCTATGCACAGGAATAAAAAAAGGAGAGGAAGTCCTCTCCTTTTTTACTCTCTCATAATACTCACAGCGCGTGCCAGCAAGATTACAGCCCCCAAAATCAGGCAAATAACATTGTCGGCACCGACACCATACCAAATAACCGCCACGGCGAGAGCGATAAGCAATCTCCATAGGTTGTTGCTGTAACGCAGGTAAACAACCAGCAACGCGAGAAAATAGACAAAAATCACGGCATTGAGCAGGGCTTCCGGCACAATTCCGAGGAAAGAAACGGCGAAGACAATCGCTATAAAATACTCAAAGTATCGCCAAGAATCGGCATACAGCGGATTAGAGCCGTATTTTTTCAATACTTTTGCACAGTTGATAACCAGAGCAAATGTCGTGACAAGGCAACAAATTGCCAAAATTACAATTTCCCACATAGTAAATAATTTAAAGAATGATACATTTTGTCCAAAATATAGACAATTTTTGTCCGGCTGTCAAGATATTTTATCACAAAAATATTTACATATTTGTTTTTTAATGTCATTATTGATAAAAAACGGAGGAAAAAATGCGGCTTTTGGTGCAAAGAGTTAAAGAAGCCTCGGTTGAGGTCGATGGAAAAATTGTCGGACAAATTGCTTACGGATTGTTGATTTTTATCGGTATTGAAAAAGGCGATTGTTTGGACAAGGCCTCATATTTGGCACGAAAAGCCGCTAGTCTTCGCATATTTGAAGATGAAAATGCCAAAATGAATTTATCCCTGAAAGATGTCGGCGGGCAAGCGTTGGTGATTTCCCAGTTTACACTTGCCGGAGATTGCACGCGCGGCAATCGTCCGGGGTTTGACAATGCCGCCCGCCCCGATGAGGCAAAACCGCTGTATGAATATTTTTCGGATTGTCTGCGCCGTGAGGGAATCGAGGTCGCCAACGGCATATTTCAGGCCGATATGAAAGTAAGCCTTATCAACATCGGTCCCGCCACTTTTATTTTGGACAGGTAATTATTTGAAATCTTTATATATTCTTGAGGCAACCGGTCCTAAATCGTTTTGATATTTGCCGTGGTAAAGTTTTATATCTCCGGTGGTTTTCCAAAATGTAATTTGGGCGATGGGCATATTTTTATATAATTTTATCGGCATGGTAGCATACAAATGAAATGTAACGTTGCACTTGCAGCCTATGTCAAACAATCCCGAAGTGATATGAATAAAAAGCCCCAATCTTGCAATACTTGATTTAGCATGAACAATCGGCACATAAAAATCACTGCCGACAAATTCATTGCTGCAACCCAAAATAAATTCGCCTCTTTTCATCTCGTATCCCTCATCGGGAATAATAATCGTTTGAGTTTTGGGTTCAATTTTAGGGTCAATAATTTCATCGGTATAGCTCACCAGTTTATCGCCTAAAGTCAAATCATACGAATTGGTCGTTATAGCCTGCTCGCGAAAGGGTTTGATAACGATTTTGTTGTTTAAGACTTCTTCTCTTATTTTGTTGCCGGTTAAAATCATTTATTTTGCTCCATTTTGGAAATTTGCGGACGTGAATAGCTGGAATACCCATCGTGGTACAAATCCGGCTTTCCGTAATTAAGCCAGAAAGAAATTTGTCCGGTTATCATACGCGGATAGATTTTAAAAGGCTTGGCGGCGACCAATTCCAACGTCCATTTATGAACCGATCCCGTATGCCCAAGATCTGCCGACACCTGCAGAAACAGTCCCAATCTTCCGGTGGAACTGCGCCCGATTAAAGACATTGCACATTTTTTGCTTCCCAAAGTTTCAAAAGTGTGTCCGAGATAAACCCGATTGGGGTATAAAATAAACCCTTCTTCGGGAATTTTAATCGTTTTATAGTTGCCGTCGTCTTCTTTGAAGGTCAGCTCTTCACCCATACGGTAGTTATAGCTGTTGGGGTTGAGCTGATTTTCATTAAACGGAGAGATTATAATATCCCCGTTTTCAACATATTTTTTTATTTCAGATCCGGTTAAAATCATTTTAAAATTCAATCATTGTAATTTGCGAGTTTTCGATTTTACACTGACCGCCGGTGGGAAATGTAATAATAGGAGTGGTATGTCCGAAATCAACATTGGCGATTATCGGGATATTTTTTAACTCCGGCTTGGAAGACAAAATTCTTCTTAAAAGCGGCTCATCAACCTTATTTTCCGGTTCAAAACGCCCGAATACAATCGCTTTGACTGTTTTGAAATCGGGGTGTTGCATTAAGGCCTGCAAGTTGCGGTTTAAAGTCCATAATTCGTGTTCGGCGCAATGTTCCAAAAACAAAATGCAATCTTTAATATCGGGAAAATAAGGTGTGCCTTTTAACTCATCAAGCAATCCCAAATTACCGCCGACCATACGTCCTTGCGCCGCACCGGAATTTATGAGCCAATAACCGCTGTTTTTGATAAAATTGCGGTTTTGCTGGTCCATAAACCACGGATCATCTGCCCATTCGGAAGCGGGATAAAGTTCAAAAGGTTTATCCTGCATCAGGCATTTTTTAAAAAATTCAATCGTATAATCAAGACCTTTGAGCATACCGAAACTCGAAAAATGCGGGCCGGAGTAAGTAACCAAGCCGGTCTTGGCATAAATTGCATTTGAAAGAGCGGTAATATCTGAAAAGCCGCATAAAATCTTGGGATTATTTTTGATTAAATCATAATCAATGCGGGAAAGAAGCTCATTAGAGTTAAACCCGCCGATGGCGGTTAAGATGCCGTCAACTTCAGGATCTTTGAAAGCTTCTTCTAAATCCTGCAGGCGTGATTCTACCGAAGAGGAGGCAAACTCATCCATTTCATCAACGTGTTTGCCGTAAGATACACTTAAACCGAGTTCGGCAAGCCGCTCTTTGGCAATTTGGCGGCAATCTTCGGAAATAATTTTCATACTGCGGGAGGGGGCAATCACTCTGATATGTGATCCGGAATGTAATTTTTTTGCTATCATTTTGTTAAACCTTTCTTTTTTAATTCCGCTAAAGTCTGTAAATTAAGTTCTTCAATGCGGGTTTGTTTGTTTTTAAACAATTCCGTAATCTGAGGTTCAGCGTTAACATCGCCGAAAATCATCTTTTCACTTATGTATAAGACCCGTGATAATTCCTGCGGGCGCATTCCGGCTTGAGAGGCGAAATAATGAAGCCCGCGTAAATATTTATATAAAATTTTACTCTGCTGATTACGGCTTGAGGGATAAAGCCCTTCTCGCATTAAAGCCGTGGATGTGATAATGCAGTCTTTGAATTTGTAGTTTTTATCCAATCCCGGATGAGAGGGAAAGGGATAGCAATCCATAACATGATTTAATCCCTCGCGCGCCTGCATTATAACCGTATCGCCGAATCCTACTTCCAAAAACAGCGGTTTTTTGGTTTCCTCGTCACGGAAAATAATAAAATTACCGACATCGGAATATTGCCGTGAATATTTATGTCTGACGGCAAAATTAAAGTTCTCGCCGTAAATTCCCTGCAATCCGATACTGTGACGATAGAAACGCTCCGGATTGGCATCAATTTCAAGCTCGCCCGTGCGGCGGCTTGCTGCCAAATCAAAAAGTTCGCGGTCATTGGAATTAACTCTTAAAACCAAATCCCGTTCGGGAATTTGCGCGGTTGTCAAAAAGAAGTCCAAAACCTCATCAAAGGCTTTTTCTTTCCTCTCATAAGGGGCAATAGTGTCAATATTGGTAAAATACGAACCCCATTTGGGATTGAAATCAGAGGCAAGCATATTTTTAATGTTGCGTGTACGCACCGAGGGTTGCGCTGTAACAATACCGGTCTCGGGAATATCAAGCGGTGCGATATAATCTTTTTTCAGCCCCGAGATGGCCGAACCGATAAAAATTACGCTTTCATCTTGCGTTGAGGTTATCGGAAGCGGGAAAGTCATTTGATACCCGCGGTTTCGATAATGCCGCAAATAATTATCCGCCAACTGCTTGCGGCAATCATTCAAAGCGTCTAAATCCGTTAAATTCATCTTGAAAGACCTTTTTTGTTTTTTATGCAATCAAAAATCAAATCTCCGGGATACTCGCCCTGCCCAAACGGGCGGCGATCGAATCCGCTGTAAAGATTATCAACATTCAAATCATTTTTTTCCAAAACCATGGCGGCAGTATCTTTGAAGAAGTATCCGGTTGTGTAAAGCCACTCAAATTCAGCCTTCTTGCCGTCGGTGTATTTGACGGTGTAATACTCCTCAATGTCTTGTGTCTGCTTGAAATAATCGCGGTGGTTTATTTCAACGCGGCGGTTGATGGTGTTTCCTTCCCTATCGTGATAATTACCGTCAAAAACAACGCCCTCTTTAACCATCATGTGCAGCCACGGATTGAACAAATCAAAGGTAAATCTCCCGTTTTCGCTCAAAAGTTCTTTGGTGCTTTTAAGCATACGGTCAAGGTCTGCAACCGATTGACAATGCTGCAGGACTCTGAAAGGAGCAAAGGCAAAAGAAAATTTTTCTTTTGATTGAAACTCGTTAATATCGGCAACGTGGGTAACAATATTTTTAATGCCGGCATAAGAGGCTTTTTCTTTTAAGACTTCAATTTCATCACCGATAATATCCACAGCATGGAACTCCAAATCGGGATGAGCTTTGGCAATGGGCAACAAAACCCGTCCGGTTCCGGCTCCGATTTCGATAACGCGATTATTGTCAAATTCCGATTTGTATTGTCCAACGATACCATTATAAAAAACAATATCTTCCTTACGCTTTTCGTAAAAAATATCATAAAGTTCGGAAGCGTTTTTATACCTTTTCATAAAACATTCCCCATTCTATCGACCATAAACGGGGCGATTATAACATATTTTTGTCAAATATTCAACATTTTTCTCCAATTTTTTAAATTAAATTGTTAAAAGCATTTTTATTCGGGATTGTATTCTATACTTATTGTGCTTGTATGCGTACCTGCAACCGTATTCACATCAACCGGTTTTTCATAACTGCAACCGTAAGGATATACCTTAAAAGTGTTTCCCGAAACATATTTTATATAAAAACCGCAGGTGTTTTGCTTTCCCGCTCCCAATATCCCACCTAAATGATTAGGCGACAACGACAATCCGCCGCAGGATGATGTTTGACCCCTGCAAGCTTCGGGATTTGGTATATCGGCGTTAAAATATCCCACCGTGATATTAGTTGCCGACACAACCGGTCCATAAGTTTGTCGCACCACACCGTTTTCATTATACCACACAAAGCCGTATGTGTTTTCCGGATTATTTAAATTAACCGTGATCGTACCTAAATTTATATCACCGGTTACATTTAAATTTGCATCGGCACTTGCGGCTCGGAAATTGCCCAAGGTTATTTCGTGGTCGATGGTGGTGGAAATTGCAAAATTTTCGGATACCGCCGCGGCGTTATAGGCGGTGCAAGATATGCCTGCTAATAGAATTGTCAAAAAAGTTTTGTTTGTCATCTAAACTTCCTCTTATGTTTCTTTGTGCTTTATAAAAAAAGAAACCACCTTTCGAGCATTTGCCCCGGAGGTGGTCGGAAGTTAGCAACTATCAGTTATAATAGTCCCGCGTATTTGTAAAATTACTTATTCCGCAGGCTTCCGACCATAAGCCGGATATAAACCAAATAACGCTTTGGTAAAACGATAACTGAAAGGTTGCTACACCTCAAAGCGGCTTTTCGCTCGCTTCAAATCTACCCTAGCATAAAAAATCAGTAATGTAAAGCAAAAAAAATCAAAATTATTAAAACATTTTTTGACAAAAATACTTGACAGAAAAAATAACTATGCTATCATGACATTGTTAACTTTATTATTCACACACTATTAAAAATTTTTCAAGTTATGAAGAAGATTGTATTTCTCATGATGACAGCCGTTGTGTGCATGGCAATGGCGTTGGTGTCCTGCGAGGCTCTTGACGATGATTTCAACATCCGCAGTGCCAGCAGCGAAAGCGTGTATTTCCTGCATCTCCCGACCTGCCCGCGCAGTAACGCAGCCAAGGCGTACATCGCCGCCAAGTATCCTGATGCCAAGGTGATCTACATTGACATTTCTTCCTCCAAGAACGACTACATTTTGGAAGGAGCGATGAATGCCTATCACCTCGGCAATTCCGCCCAAACCCCGATTATCTGTTTCGGTGCAAACCACATCGAGGGTTGGGATTATTCCAAAGAGATGATTCTGGATGAGTATATTCGAAATTATCTGCCATAAAATGAAGTCCCGAGAGTTAAAACCTCTCGGGACTTTTTTGCTTAAAAGTCAAAGAATCGCTTGACTTGGTTGTTTTTTTGTCTAATATGAAAACAATAAAGTATAATTATGTCATATTAAAACAACAGGCCTTATGGAATATCAAATTTTTTTGTTGATTGGTCTTTCGATTATAGCAGCCCTGATACTCTCCGGAGTGTTTTATTGGCTGGCTGAAAGAAACGCCGATAGAGAAATTAAAAAGCACGACCGAAAAGTCGCTGAAAAGTTGAAACGTCGTTATTATTAAAACAAATCACTTATGGACAAGAAAAAAGTATTAAAAGTTGTCGGTATTGCGGCAGTTACAACCGCAACCCTTGTAGGCGGAGCCGTTTTGGGCGTGAAATTATTTGAGAAACGCCTGATTAAGTTGCTCGCCGGAGAGTAAAGTTAATTTAAAAACAGAGCCTTAAAAACGCTCTGTTTTTTTATTCCCGATGATAGGGATGTCCGGCAATAATCGTCTGAATACGGTAAATTTGCTCGGCCAATACCGCCCTCATAAGGATATGGGGCAGGGTGAGCTTGCCGAAAGAAAGCAATAAATCTCCTCTTTCACGGGTTGATTGCAAATGCCCGTCGGCACCTCCGATTAAAAAACATAACTGCGAGCATCCCTGCGTTTGCCACGAGGCGATTTTATCCGCCAAATCCAAACTTTTCATATTCTCGCCGCGCTCATCCAAAACAATAACTTTTGCCCCGTGCGGAATAGCGTTCTGTAAAAAGGAGGCTTCCTGCGTCTGCGTGGAATTGTCCGCTTCTTTGATTTGAATATCCCATGATGAACGTTTAATATATTCATCAATTATTTGTTTTTCCGGAGCATTTTTTTTGCATTTTCCGATTGCGGCAATGATAACTTTCATTTTTGTTTCCCTTTTATTGCCGCAAGCATAGCAAAAATTTTTCAATAATCAAGTTTTATTTTTATCAGAACCGCAGGCGTTTAACTAAAAAATATTGTGCATTGTTTGCCTGCTCATCCTTGTTTTTCAACTCGGGGTGTAAGCGATGGTGAGGGGTGAACTCCGATTGCCGGGAATTATTGCAAATTTCCCTGATAATACTCAACCTTCCGCAAACACCTTCAAATTCCGTACAGACCGAAGGATTGTCGTCCTGCCACCCCAATTGTCGTCCTGAATAACCAAGCTGTCGTCCGGAACTCCCCCAAAATTGTCGTCCTGAACCACCAAGCTGTCGTTCCGAACTCCCCCTTGTTGTCCTAAACGCCCCCTTTGTCGTCCTGAACTTGTTTCAGGACCTCTAAAAAAGATGCTGAAACAAGTTCAGCATGACGTTGGAAGAGTAAGCCTAAATACCATTTTTGTCATCCTGAACTCGTTTCAGGATCTCTAAAAAAGATGCTGAAACAAGTTCAGCCCCATTTCCTTTTTATGCCGTGCTTGACCTGATTATCCATTCCCCTCACTGATGTCATTGTCGGGCTTGATCCGGCAATCCAGGTCTATAAATCAGCAAATTGTTTTACATGGACGCCGCATCAAGTGCGGCGTGACATAGGAGGGGAAGAACGCCGAAACAAGTTCGGCTTTGATGACAAGGAAAAGTAAGGCTAAACACCGGTTTTGTCGTCATGAACACACCCAATTGTCGTCCTGAACTTGTTTCAGGACCTCTAACCTAGATGCTGAAACAAGTTCAGCAAGACAAGCAGGGTAAAATACCTCCCCTTTACGTCATGCCTCCACCGGCTGTAAGCCGGGGGTCAAGGCATCTCCCGAAATTTAGGCTCAATGCTACTCAAAACCTCACCCTGCGGAATCGGATTAAAATTCCGCAGGGTGTGTCGTCAGGTTATTTTAATTATGACTCTGGAGTGTATCGAATAGTTACACTGCCGAAGTCATAAACTTTAGGAGCAGGA
>JAFUYI010000093.1 GCA_017470585.1 Alphaproteobacteria bacterium
ACGGGCAGAAAATATCATCACAAACCGAACTCGGGCAGTATTTATCGGCAATTTGGCTAACCCCGCAGATGGATAGACTTTTCCGCGGTGGCTCACAGCCGAGAAGAAGTTTTTTAGACCGTTTGGTGTATGCTTTTGATAATGAACACGCCAAGCGTACCGCTAATTTTGAGCATTTGTATAAACAATGGTATCAGCTGATTAAAAATTCCAACGGTCGAACCGATACTTTGTGGTTGCAAGGTTTGGAAGAGAATATGGCGGCAATCGGTGTGGCTATTGCCGCGGCACGCCGAGAGCAGATTGCGAGGCTTAATCGCTTTATCGAAACCGAGCCGGATGATATTTTCCCCAATGTTATGCTGGAGTTAGACGGAATAGTTGAGAAAATGCTTGATACGCTTCCGGCGTTGGAAGTTGAAGACTTCTACCGCGAAAAATTAGCTTCCGAGCGGAAAAAGGTTTTATATAATGATAATATTGAGGGCGTGAATCGCACGGATTTCAAAGTTTTTTATAAGAAAAAACGAATGCCTGCCGAATTATGCTCCACCGGAGAACAAAAATCGCTGTTGGTGAGCATTATTCTGGCACAAACCAAATGTCAGATATTGTATCAAGGCTTTGCTCCGATACTGTTGCTGGATGAGGTTGCGGCACATTTGGATGACGGAAAACGCGAAGCCCTCTTGATAAAAATAAAAGAATTGGGTTTGCAAGCGTGGATTACCGCCACCAATAAGGAATTGTTTGCCTCGTTGAAAGATAATGCCGATTTCTTTGAAATCAAAAATAATACGGCGATAAGAAGATAGCTCATTATTACATTACCGCGGTAAATTTAATAAAACAGGCGGAGGAACCCCGCCTGTTTTTATGGCATATCTATTCGGGATTGTAATAGATGGTAATAGTTTCCGAGTGCGGACCGGTAGTAATTTGTGATGCATTATCTATAAAGCAAATATCAGGAAGAATCTTAAAGTTGTTAGAGCTGATATGTTTTATGTTCATACCGCAACTATTGCCAGGACTGCCAAAAGTATCGGAAAATCCGAGTAGCAATCCGCCGCAAGTATCACTCGTGCCATTACAAGCCGAAGGATTGGGGATATTAGCCGTAAAAGTGCCGAATGTGGCATCTGATGCCGATACAATAGCACCTTGAGTAATATAATTAACTTCCCCCGAGTCACTGTAATTCCAAACTGTACTCGGTCCATTATACGCCGGATTGATGGTAATAGTACCAAGGCTTAAATCACCGGTTTTGGTAAGACTTACATCGTGGGTAATCGTTGCGGTAACGGTCATCGTTGCCGAATTGCCCGCATATGCGGCATAGCTGCCCAAAACAACGCCCGCAACGCCCAGCATTAAAATATAGTTTTTCATCTTAAAAACTTCCTTCTTTTATTAACGTCATAAAGAAAAACCACCTGTTGGGCTTTAGCCCGCGAGGTGGTTGGAAGCTGATAACTGTTTTCAGGAACAGTGTAGAGTATTTGGTCAAACCTTATTTCCCTACCTTCCAACCATAATACGGTTAGAAGCAATTTTATGTCTTGTTCGGACACCTGAAAAGAGGCTATCAGACCTCAAAGCGGCTTTTTGCTCACTTCAGGATTAAGCTAACATAAAATTTTGCGGTTGTAAAGCAAAAAATTGCCTTATTTTTTCGTCCTTAAAAATAAAAAAATTATTGTCAAGGGAGGGGGAAAGGGTGTATAATAAAAAATGGAGCTTGAAATGGCAAAAATTACGCGAACCAGAAAATATTTTACGCCTCAGCGGGAGCATAACGGTTGCCGCTGTGATTTTCCGGGGTGTAAAAATGCCGGAGAATACCGCGCTCCCAAAGACCGCAGCTTAAAAGAGTATTATTGGTTTTGCTTGGAACATGTGCAGTCTTATAACGCCCGCTGGAATTACTATAATGACGAGTTCACGGACGAGGAAGAAGAAAACTTGAAAACCGATTCGCGTTCTCGTATGAGATTCAAGAGTTTCCGTTCCAAAATCAATTATCAATTCGGTTACAAACTCAAAGATGATTTTGAGTTTTTCGGACAGTATGCGCAGAATTTTTCATCGCGCTATGATATGTATTTTACCGAGAAAGAAAAAGAATTCTTGAAAATTATGGAGCTTTCTGGGGAGGATTTATCCTTGGAGCAATTAAAAAAGCAATACAAAAAATTGGTAAAAAAATATCATCCCGATTTACACCGCGATGATAAAGATGCCGAGGAAAAATTCAAACAGCTCACTAATGCCTATCAGGCACTTTGCGCCAAACTCTCATAAATATTTCCGCCGCCGTAATAAAATGCGGATGACACCGCTGCCGCCGCGGGTGTGTTCGGGGTGGGTTATTGCCAAAATCAAAGAACGCAGTTCGGGGGAGTTCAGCCATTGCGGCACTCGGTCTTTTAAAACGCCGCGGGATTTGAAAAAATCGCTGTCAGATTGAGCGTGAAGTCCTTTGCCGGTGATAATTTCCACACAGCGAAACGATTTGAGGTAAGAACTTTTTATAAAATTTGTAACCTTTTCAAAGGCTTGGTCTTCGGTGTAACCGTGAAGATCAAGTTTGCCGTCAAGCGGCATTCTGCCGGTTTTGAAACGGCGGAAAGTGTTGGCATCAATTCCTTTTGCTTCATCAAAATCAAGTCTTTCCAACGGTTCTCCCGCATAAACCGTTGATGGGGTTATTTTCCTGGTGACGGTAAGCAAGACTTTTTTGCGGCTTAAATCTTTTTTATCGCTTTTAAGCGGAACGATGTCTTTGATTATCTCTTTCCAGAAATCATCATCAATCGAGTCCATGGGATTTCCCCTCGGGCAGTAAAATAAAATATTTGCCTTTGGAGTTCATGCGTCCGGCAGAATCTAAAATTTCATCGCCGCCGCTGCCCCAAAAATAATCGCCTCTGACTACACCTTTTATTGCACTGCCGATGTCTTGCGCCGCAACCAGTTTGTTTAACGGTGTTCCGTCGGGCGCGGAAGTTTCAAGCCATAAAAGACTGCCGAGCGGAATAATTGTTTTGTCAACCGCTAAAGAACGTCCGGCCTGCAAAGGCACACCGAATGCCCCCACCGGTCCGGAATCTTTGGTAACTTGATGGAAAATATAACGACGGTTTTGCTGCATATATTTTTTGGCTTCCTGCGGGTTGTCTTTGAGCCATTTTTTTATTGCCGGCATATTGGCTTGATTGGGGGGTAATACCTTGTTTTCAAGCAAAATGCTGCCGATGCCGCGGAAAGGCAGTCCGTTATTTTCGGCATATCCGATGCGGATTTTTTCGCCGTTGTCCATAAATGCCACTGCCGAGCCTTGAATCTGCATAATGTGAATATCCACGGGATCGTCGCCCCACATAATAACAGGGGCGGCAATGCCTTTGTTTTCAATTTCGGCTCGCTCAAAATAGGGCTTCATTTTGTTTTTTATAATTCTTCCCACCAAGCGTTTGTCGGGCAGGCTTTCATCAAAATCTTTGAGGTTGATTTCCACTAAATCATACGGTCTTCCGTAAACCGGATATTGATAAATTCCATGACGGTGGAAAGATGCTTTTATCCGCGACTCGTAATAAGAAGTAAAACGCCCCTCGGCATTGCCGTCGTCAAGCACCAAAAAGGGACGGAAATTTTTTTCGATAAATTCGCAGACAGAATTGTCATCCTTAAAATCGCGGCTGATAAAATCGGCACAGATTTTTTTATAGGCTTTTGTTTCTACTTTTATAACGCTTGAACCCAGCCAATCCGATTGAATTTTTGCGATGCGCTCGCAGTTGCTTTTAAGGGTGGGCAGCATCTCTTTAAGATTGTCTTTTTTCCAGCCTTCAAGTTCATCAAACGAAGCCGGTTGCAGCCCGGCACGAACGGTTGCGGGAGTGCTTAATTCTTCCGGTCGGGTTTGTTTTTTTTGCGGACAGGCGCATAAAAACCAAGGGATTAACAATAAAAGCAGTTTTTTCATTTTTTGGTCGAAACAAGAAGCCAACGCGGACTTGGTGAACGAAGGTTGCGCTCAAAAGTCCAAACGTCGGTAATGGTTTGAATAAAATTTTCATCGCCTTCGATAACCTCGCCTTGGGCATTGCGCAGGACGTTGGCCTGTTCGCTCACAAAGCGCACGCTTATTTTGGCGTTTTGTTCATCATCAATTACGGCGTTGATGATTTCCGTATTTTCAAAACCGATAAGATCGGTCTCGGAGGTTATTCCTTCTTTGCTGCGTTGACTGATGATGTTATGGAAATTTTCATACAGTTTTTTATCAACCAAAGTTTTTAAGGTTGCCGAATCGCCTTGTGCAAAGGCTTTGACAACCATTTCAAATGCTTTTGATGCAGATGATAAAAAAGAATCCTGATTAAAACCGGGAATACGCCGCAAAGTCTTTTCAACAGCAGAAAGTTCTTTCGGCTCGCCGTTTAATTCGCCGCCGTCAATGGGGGTGTTTGCCCGTTTGATACTTTCTTTTGCCAAAATATCAAAGATTTTAGCGGCACTTTCTTTGCTGATGGGTGTTGCCGTCGAATCGATTTTGGTGCCGAGCAGTCCGAATAGTTTGTGAAAAATAATCAAGACCACCACCAATAAAATGAGTATATCTAAAAGCATATTATCCTCTGAATTACAAAATCTGTTCATAATATAGCGAAAATGTTGATATTATCAACCTATTTATTTGACCTGTCAAAAATATTTGCTATTATAAGCGGCAATATTAACTTTTTAAGGAGAGAAAAATGGACGAACAGTCTAACAGCGTGAATATCGCCATTCACGGACAGTATATAAAAGATTTATCGTTGGAAATACCGCACGCACCGGAGATATTCCGCGAGATTAAGTCGGCACCGCAGACGGATGTCCATATTGATATAAAATCCGCTCCCCTCGGTAATGATACTTATACTTCACAGCTTGATATTGCCATGACCGGAAAGGTTGGGGATAAAACTTTGTTTGTGTTGGAACTCTCATACGCGGCATTTGCCGAAATTAAAGCTCCGGCCGAACATTTAGAGCCGATTTTGATGATTGAACTGCCGCGGTTGATATTCCCCTTTGCCCGCAATGTAATTACTCATTGCTTAACCGAGGGCGGATTGCCGCCGTTTATGCTTAACCCGATTGATTTTGCGGCACTTTATGCCTCACGCAAACAAGCGCAGACGCCCGCCAATAACTAAAAAATTTGATTTAATATCCCGCGGAAAATCTTCCCGCGGGATATTTTGGTTACGGATGATAGGTAATTGATGACGTTCGATAATAATTCGATTCGTTTTTATTCCGGGGTGTAGGATATGGTTATTGTTGTTGTGTGCAATCCGAGAGTGACGGAGGATACGTCATCTATGAAACACTCATAAGTACGAAGGTTGAAAGTGTTTGTGCTTCCGCTGTAATCAATTGAAAAGCCACAAGCATTGTCACCGTTGCTTCCGCCAAAGATATCATAAATATACGAACCATCGGTTTCAACAGTCAATCTGCAAGTATCACTCGGAATATTACAAACCGAAGGATTGGGAATATTAGCCGTAAAAGTGCCGAATGTGGCATTAGAAGCGGATACGAGACCGCCTGATTTATCATCAATTACTCCCGAATTGCTATATGTCCAAACTGTATCATTTCCCGTATAAGCAGGATTGATGGTGATAGTTCCGAGGTCTATATCTCGGGTTACCGTTAAACTCACATCGTGGGCGATTGTTGCGGTAACTTGCATTGTTGCCGTATTGCCGGCATAGGCGGCATAGCTGCCCAAAACAACGCCCGCAACCCCGAGCATTAAAATATAATTTTTCATTTTGTTCACTTCCTTTTTTTATTAGCGTTATAAAAAACCACCCGTTGGATACAAAACCCGCGAGGTGGCTGGAAGCTGCAAACTACTAACTATATGTAGTGCAAGGTATTCTTGATATTCCCCTGCCTTCCAACCATAAAAGATCGGACATACCAAAACGCGTCTTGGTACAGACGATAGTTACGAGGCTTGCAGACCTCAAAACAGAATTTCTCTGTTTCAAGCAGAACATAACATAAATTTTGTTTCAAATCAAGCAAAAAAAATTAAAATCTTATAAAAGATTGTCATAAAAAAAGTTGCCAAAATGAATTAAAGCTTTTATACTGCCAACAGTTTAACAAAGGAGGCAAAGTATGCCCGAGCTGCCCGAAGTTGAAACGGTAAAAAGGGGAATCGCTGATTTTATAGGCTTGAGCCGGATTTTAGATGTTAAAATCCGCAACCGTAGCTTTCGCGAAAAAATTCCGGATGATTTTAGAGAAAAAATTATCAACGCCGCTATTCTCGGATATAGGCGAATCGGTAAATATATTGTTATTGAGCTTGATAATGCCCTGTCCGTAATTTGGCATTTGGGAATGAGCGGACGGATAAAAACCTTGCCCGATTATCCTTTGGAACTTGAAAAACACGACCATGTCATCATTAAAACCGAATCGGGATGTCTGGTTTATAACGATCCGCGGCGATTTGGGCTGATTACATATACACAAACCGATGAGCTTTTTTCTTTTAAGGGGTTGAAAAATATGGGGCTTGATCCGTTTGATGAAAAATTGGACGAATCATATCTTTTCAATCATTTCAAGAATAAAAAAATTGCGGTTAAAGTCGCGCTTTTGGATCAAAGTATCATAAACGGAATCGGCAATATATATGCCTCGGAGATATTATATGCCGCCAAAATTTCGCCTTTGCGGGAGGCTTTAAGCCTCAATAGCAAAGAATGCGCCGCGATTGTGGCAAATACACGGATTATTTTACAAAAAGCGATTGATAACGGCGGTTCGACTTTAAGGGATTATCATAAACCGGACGGGAGTTCGGGGAATTTCCAGAGCTTGCATTGCGTGTATAATAAAACCGGACAGCATTGTCCGGAGTGCAAATGCGATGTTAATAAAAGCGGCGGAATTAAGAAAACAGTGCAGGGCGGACGTTCGACTTTTTACTGTCCGATGCTGCAAAAGTGAGGAAAAAATGAAAAAATGGCTTATTTTACTCGTGATGACTTTATGGAGCTTTCAAGCGCAAAGTGCGGAATTTATGGAGGGAATGGATGATATTCCCTTGCCGGACGGGTTGCGCCAGCTTCAAAGCGCAAGTATTTCTTTCGGTAACACCGAAAGCCGGTTTGAAGAATCCTATATCAGCTCAAATCAGAAGGATTTCGGCTTTGTTACGGCTTTCTATAAGAATACTTTGCCGCAATTAGGGTGGATTTTCGTAAAATCCGAAAAAAATTCTTTACATTTTGAACGAGATATGGAAGTTTTAGACATAGCTCTGGAAAAAACTAAACCGCTTTTGGTCAGAATAACGCTTAAAAGCAAAGATTAAGGATATAAGAATGACAGATGTAAAAGTTGAAATTAAAGGGCAGGTCGGCTTGATCAGCTTGTCAAGCAACGATCGCTTGAACAGAATCAACGCCGCCACACTCAATGATATAAGCGAATCGGTGGTTAAGCTTGATCGGGATGATAAGGTAAAAGTGATTGTTATCCGCGGCGGTGAGAAGGCTTTTTCTTCCGGATTGTCGGCAACGGAGTTTGTAAAAACCGTTAATATGTCAATGTTAGAGGATATGTCGGAGAATTTTGCCAAAATCGCCGATGCTCGTAAACCCGTGATTGCCGAGGTCAGCGGATACGCCATAGGAATCGGGTTTGAGATTGCTCTTGCCTGCGATATGATTTTCTGTTCCGATAATGCGTGGTTCTCGGTTCCGGATTTGAGCATGGGAACGGTTCCCGGATTCGGATCAACGCAGCGTTTGCCTAAAGCCGTCGGCAAAGCCAAGGCGATGGAAATGATTTTATCCGGACGCGCCGTCGGTGCGCAGGAAGCGGAACGCGTAGGCTTGGTAAGCCGTATCATTCCGTTGATGTATCTGCATGACGAAACCATGAAAGCCGCGGATATTATTGCTTCCCAGCCTCCGGTTGCCATCAGCACGGCCAAGGAACTTATCAAGACCGCTGTCGGCAATACCGACTTGGAAGAGGGGTTGGAAATTGAAAAACAAGTCTATAAAAGCTCTCTCGAATCGGACGAATACCGTGCCAATTTGGAA
>JAFUYI010000094.1 GCA_017470585.1 Alphaproteobacteria bacterium
GAACTTTTATGCGATGGTTGCGGCAAGTGCTGCCTTAATAAGCTCGAGATTGAGGGTAAAATTTATTTTACCTGCGTAAAGTGCCGTTTTTTGGATTCCAAGAGCGCGTTGTGCCGTATTTATGAAAACCGGTTTGCCAAAGTCAAAGATTGCCGCAGTGTCAATTTGGAAGCCTTAAAAGAACGCCCGCGCTGGCTGCCGAAAACCTGCGCATATTGGCTGTTGGCAAACGGCGAAGATCTGCCCTCTTGGCACCCTTTGAAAACCAAACGCAAAGAGAGCGTTCACGAGGCTATGCAGTCCGTGCGGGGACGGCTGTTGATTTCGGAAACCGAAGTTAGAGACGATGAATATGAAAATTACATTGTTGACTGGCAAGACGTTTGATATTGCCCGCAAGTCCGGCATTGATTTGGAGGTGATAAACTCTCCCAAAGCCCGGCGTTTAAGCATAAAAATTGATACTAAAAAGCAAAAACCGGTTTTGATTGTACCGAAATTCTGTTCTTCGCAAAGAGCATTGGCGTTTGTGAAAAAAAATCAAGCGTGGATTGAAGAAAGAATGCGTATGCTTGTTCCCCGTAAAGATTTTGAAGACGGCGAAAAAATAACCCTTGCCGGTCAAGAAGTTGTAATCACTCATTGCCCCGAACGGCATTTGGGCGCAGAGCTTAACGAGGGCAGGCTCAATGTTTCCGGAGATAAAATTTTTTTATCGCGGCGGGTTAAGGATTTTATCAAAGAATACGCGCAGCATTTTTTATATGAACTCTCAATTAAAAAAGCACAAAAAATTGCCTGCAAATTAAATCGGGTAGTTATAAAAGATACCAAAACCCGTTGGGGCAGTTGCTCTTCTCTGAATAATATCAATTACAGTTGGCGGATTATGCTTGCTCCGATGGAAGTTATTGATTATTTGGTTGCCCACGAAGTAGCACACCTGAAATATCCCAATCATCAAAAAGAATTTTGGGATTGTGTGGCAGATTTATGCCCCGATGTCGGGAAGGGCAGGGCATGGCTGAAGCAAAACGGCGAAAAACTTAACCGCTATGCCTAACTCGAGTAAGAAATAAAACGAATCGCTTGAAAAAGACAAAAAAAAGAGCCGCACAACGCGGCCCTTTTATCAAAAATAAAAAACTATTTCGCAGCTTTTTTGGCAGCAACTTTAGCAACGCGAGCCGATGTGGTTTTAACCGTTTTTGCGGTCTCGGGTTTAGCGGCAACGCCCTTAACTTTAACCAAAGCTTTTTTGATTTGCAAAGCTTCCAAAGTAAGTTTGCTTGCCGAAGTATTTTCCAAATAAGCGTCCAAACCGCCGTTGTGTTCAATAGAACGCAGGGTCTTGGTGCAGACTTTAAGCTTAAAAGTTTGATTCAAAGCTTCGCTGAAGAGCGAAACAACTTGCAGATTCGGCATAAAACGACGGCGAGAGCGGTTGTTGGCATGGCTGACATTGTTACCGCTCATAACTCCGGTGCCGGAAATATCACATTTTTTAACCATTATTTCAATCCTTAAAAAAACTCGTTGCCTGTTGATAACTATTTTTTTGTAAAAAGTCAAGAATTATTTGTATAAATTTAAAAAAATGTTGATTTAAATTAAAAACAGGAGTATTAGCTTGACATAAATATTGATGTACCCGTAGCTCAGCTGGATAGAGTGTTGGCCTCCGACGCCAAAGGTCGCGGGTTCGAATCCCTCCGGGTACGCCATAAAAAACAGGTTCCTTTTCGGAGCCTGTTTTTTGTTTTTAAGGCAAATATTGCCGAAATGATAAAAAATATTTGTTTACTCCGGCAGCGGTTTCATCATTTCCAGCTTAATGCCTGATATATTTTTTTCTTTCCAATTGCGGAGGTATCCGGTAAAAAGATTGGCACGAAGAGAAGACTTGGCGGTAAAATTATTTACCCGCCACAGTTTTTTCTCACTGGTTTGATTACGATAAAATAAGGTTACATCAACCGTACAGGAGAATCCCTGAAGCTGTTTTTCAAAATCCTGTGCCGAACATTCCACCCCGTTTATAAGGTATTCCATCCGTAAATCAAATTCTTCCTTGCTTTTGTTTGGGGCAGAGGGTTTGGCTTTTTTCGGAGGTTTGTTTTTTAATTGTTCGTTTTCGTACTTGCTTTCGCAATGTATTCCGCCGGATTTTATGTAATGTTTCATAAGTCTTTCAAGTACATCGTTAATATTTTCCTTGGCGGCAACGACACAAAAATCGCGATATATCTCATGGTCAATTTCAATGGATAATTTTTCTTTTTTGCTGAATGGCCACATTTTAATCTCCTTTACGATTATTTTGATAACCAACGGGGATATATTAGAAAAATTATTTATAAACATCAACGAATTTTTTTGCTTTGGGGATTGTTAGAAAAAGATATGATATAAGAATGAGCTAACACTTTTGCAGGTTCCGAAAGCGTTATGAAATAACACCGAATCCGTAACCTATCGGTTTTTATACGATAAGAGAGGAGATTATCTCCTCCCTTATCCGAATAGGCTTTTAACTTGCGGTGTAAGAGATGGTAAGCGTTCCTTCGTGCTCACCGGTGGTTACGGAGGATATATCTTGTATAGCGCAAGCACCAGGAATCACATTAAAAATGTTATCGCTTCCGCTGTACAAAATTACGAATCCACAGCCACCAGCTCTGCCAAAAAGGTCAATTTCTTCAAAACTCAATCCTCCGCAACCAGGAGCTCCATTTATGCAAGCAGTAGGATTAGGGATATTAGCGGTGAAAGTACCGAATGTGGCATTATCTGCTGACACAATCGCTCCTTGATTGGTGTATTTTATTGATCCCGAATCGTTATAATTCCACTTTGTAGTCGCTCCATCATAAGCCGGATTGATAGTAATTGTGCCAAGATCTAAATCTTGAGTAACACTCAAACTCACATCGTGGGCGATTGTTGCCGTAACGGTCATTGTTGCCGAGTTTCCGGCATAGGCGCAGTACGAGCCAAGAGCAACTCCGGCAACACCGAGCATTAAAATATAATTTTTCATCTTAAAAACTTCCTTTTTTTATTAACGTTATAAAAAAAACACCTTTGGGCATTAAACCCTAGAGGTGGTTGGAAGTTTGCTACTGTCGAAAGAAACAGTGTATGGTATTCGGTATTCCTTATTTCCATACCTTCCAACCATAATATGGTTAGAAGCAATTTTATGTCTTGATAGGACATCTTTCGAGAGGTAGCAACACCTCAAAGTGATTTTTTGCTCACTTCAAATTCAAGCTATCATAAAAAAACTTTTATGTAAAGCAAAATTTTGCATTTTTTTTATTATAAAATTTTTTTAACAAAAGAAAATAATGTTTGCTTATTTGCGGGAATGTGCGTATAATGCCAACTTGAGGAATGAAAAATGACTAATATCTGCCTGTCGTCGGAAATATATAAAATTGACATTAAAGACTTGCTAACCCTTGAGGATAGCAGTTTATCCCCCGGTTTTTTCCTGCGTAACAAAATTGCGGTTTTAATGGGTGATTTGGACAAGAATATACCGGATACCCTTCTTTGCGGGCGTAAGCTCTTGGAACAATATAAAGAAAGCGGCGCGGAATATGTGCCGGTAAGAATTGCCTTTGTCAGCAAAATCAAAAAATATGACATTATCACGCCGTTTGTCAAAAAAATGCGCGGCAAATATAAGGTTTGGTCATCTAATGTTTATCATATTTCACCGCTTGAAATCAGGCGTTTGAAAATTGAGAGAAGTTTCAGGAGCAAAGATAACGCCTATACTTTTTCCAATCCCTTATATCGCTATTCGGGAAAAGAACGCAAAAAACGCTATGAAACTCTCCTAAACAGTATGAAAAACGGCTATGATGACAACTACCCGATTGAAATTATGCTCGCACGGATGCTCTCGGTTAAGGATACCGTCAATAACGGGCATCACCGTTTGGGAACTGCTCTTGAATGTGGGCTTCCCAAGATTGCCGCCCGTTTTTCTGCCGCCGGACAGGCTCCGCGTATCTTATACCCGATCTTAAAAATTATTGCCGATATATCAATGCACTTCAAGCAAAAAGCAAGCTAGACGATTAAATCTTGCAAAACCTCATCCGTATTGATTAAATCAAGGGCATTTTCAAAAGCGTTCTGCTCGGAGAGTATAGTGTAATAATCGTTTTTTATTTTCGGTGCCAGTTCCAAAGCTTTGATAAAATCGCATTTATCAAGCGGTTTGTTTTTAATGAACGCAAAAAATCCGCTTGATTCCAACATATCCTTTAATTTTGAACTTTCGGGATTGTTTTGCAGGCGTGCGCATAAATAGCTTGCAACGCCTACCTGAAGCCCGTGCATGGCGGGATGAAGGGCTATTTTATCCAAAGCGTGAGATATTAAATGCTCGGAACCGCTTGCCGGACGCGATGTTCCGGCTATTTCCATGGCAATACCGCTGTAAAGCAGGGAATTTATAAGACTGCGTTGGAATTGCGGCGAACGGATATTGTCACTGTGGCGCAAAAACAACAAATCAAGAGAATTGTAAGAAAGCATGGCGGCAAAATCGTTATAACGTTCAAAACCCTTTAAGGAGGCTTGTTTCCAATCAAAAAGCGCGCTTATTTTGGAAACCATATCACCCACTCCGGCATAAAGAAAAATATCGGGATTGCGGTTGATTATGTCTAAATCTACCACCACGCCGTAGGGAATCGCTGATTTCACGCTTTTGCGGTTTCCTTGAAAGGTAAGCGAAGCCGAAGGCGAACAAAAACCGTCGTTAGCGGCTGATGTCGGCACGCTGATATAGGGAATTTTCAACAAATAGGCGCAATATTTGGCAAAGTCTAAGGCTTTGCCTCCGCCGATTCCGAGAATCGCCGTTGTTTTCGGGGAAAGATTAAAAGCTGTTTCGGAAACCTCCTCCCAAGCAACACAATCCACAACCTTTTCATATAAAATATTTATCTTGCAGTCATTGATTCCAAGGTAAAAATCTTGACCGATAATTTCTTTTATTCCCTCGCCCCAGAATACGGCAATATCATACATTTCCTTGTCAAAGAGATACTTGCCGATTTTAATGATTTTGCCGTTACCTATTTTCAAAAGATAAGGAATATTGATTTGGCGGTTATAGCTGAATTGATGTTTGAACATGATTTCCTTAATTTTTATATTAAAAACACTTTACTTTTATTCATATATTATATATTGTTACCTTAAAGTAAACATCGGAGAAACTTTATATAAAAAATGTTAATGCTGATTATTTTTGCCGGTTCGGCAATTTTGATTTCTTTTTTATGCTCAATTCTTGAAGCGGTATTACTATCAATCACCCCCAGCTTTATTGCCAGATTGGAAGAACAAAATCCGCGGCTTTATGCGAGGCTGTCCTCATTAAAACAAAATATGGATACACCTTTGGCCTCGATTTTAACCTTAAACACTATCGCCAACACTATAGGTGCCGCCGGTGTCGGTGCGCAGGTAACAGCTCTTTACGGACAGGCTTATTTGGGGATTGCTTCAGGAATTATGACCTTCAGCATTTTGATTTTCTCGGAAATTTTACCCAAAAGCATAGGTGCCAAATATTGGGATAAATTGGCAGGGTTTATGGTTTCGGTTGTAAGCGTTTTGGTCATAGCCTTGAAACCGCTTCTTTATATCTCCGATTTTATTATGGGATGGTTTTCTTCGCATCAGGATGCCTCCACCTTAAAAGAGGAAATCAGTGCGCTTTCGCGTATGGCGCAGGAAGAGAATGTTTTAAGCGAAAATCAATACCGTATGATAAAAAACACTATTCATCTTTCCCATGTGTTTGTTGAGGATATTATGACCCCGCGCACGGTGGTTCACTCCGTAAAGCCGGGAATGACCATCAAGGAATTTGATGCTTTTTTGAGTACCACGCCGTTTTCACGTTTTCCGATTATTGACGAGGATAAACAGATTTATTTGGGCTATATCCATAAATCCAATTCCTTTAAGGCCGATGATAACGACCTTGTTGACAGTTACGCCCGTCCGATGCGCAGTTTCGGACCAGAGGCAAAAATTGAAGATGTCCTTTCCTCTATGCTTAAAGACCGTAATCACATTGCGCTCGTGGTCGATCCCTATGGCAACTGGATAGGAATTGTTACCTTGGAAGATATTATCGAAACCATTTTGGGTAAAGAAATCGTTGACGAAAGCGATCAGGTCGCCGATATGCGCCTTTATGCCAAACTCAAGTGGAAAAGACGGCGCGAACAAAAGGGAATTAAAATTTAAGTCAGTTCCCCGATGAGGAGGTAACAACCCACGCTAACCCCGCAATTAAAGCCAATACGCCGCCGGCAGTCAGCCAGTCGCTGCTTTCCCGAGGCTTAAACGAGGTCGGATATTGAGAGTATTTGACGGCACGCGGCGAAGAAACAAAACTGTTGTACTCGGATTGCGCCAAGAAATTGACACAGCGAGGGTGTTGCATGGCACCGGCTTTAATAAACGTATTATAAGCCATATAATCACCGCGTTTAATAGCAACGCAAATTCCCGCATCGCCCTCTTTATTCGGGGCATTCAAATCAAGCCCGCGGTGAGAGGCGGCAAGAAGCGAGCCGAGATCGCCCCGCGCGGCGGTAGAGTACATATCGTTAAAGTCTGCAGGAGGAAGCTTCTGCGTGGCTTGGGCGGAGGATACTCCCATCCCCCAAATAAAACCAACGCAGGTTAATATTGCAATAAAACGTTTCATCAATTCTTCCCCCTTTGCTTAAATACATCTATATACTAGCAAGCTATTGAAAATGATACAAGTATTTTTTTAAATTTTGCTTAAAGATACTTTTTTATAAAAAATTTTTACCGGAAACATAACGGAATGGATTAGAAACCCATTCCGCATTGGTTTTGAATTGCGATTCGCCTTTTAGCTCGGAGTGTAAGAAATGGTTAACGTTCCGGTATGAACGCCTTTAGTAACCGTGGTTGGAGCCATTATCATACAATCACCGGGATAAACCTTAAACTCCTCACTGCTTTCACTGTAATCTATGTAAAAATAACATCCGTTACCATCACTTCCTCCGAAAAGACTGCCGATATATCCTTCACTGGTCCCGGTTATCAACAAACCTCCGCAGGCTTGATTACTTGAATCTATACAATCCGACGGGTTTGGAATGTTGGCGGTAAAAGTGCCGACTGTAGCATTATCAGCGGACACAATCGCATCACCCCATGATCCTTTGTAAAATATACCCGATGAATCATACCAAAATGGTGTCTCTTTTGTCGCATTGGGATTGACATAAATTGTACCCATATTTAAATCTCCTTTTTTTCTAACATCGGGATCGGCAGCAGAGGTTTTGAAGTTTCCCAAAGTTATTTCGTGGTCAATGGTGGTGGAGATTGCAAAGTTTTCGGATACAGCGGCTGCGTTATAGGCGGTGTATGATACGCCTAATAATAAAAGAGTTAAAAAAGTTTTGTTTGTCATCGCACGATCTCTTATGGTTTCTTGTACTAAAAAAAAGAAACCACCTTTGGGCATTAAACCCTAGAGGTGGTCGGAAGCTCGAAACTGTTACGTACAACAGCGTCAGGTATTAGGTCATTCCTTATTTCCCGACCTTCCGACCATAAATGATCAGAAGTATTTTACATCCTTTGCAGATGGTACGTAAGAGGCTTCGAGACCTCAAAGTGACTTTTCATTCACTTCAAAAGTGACTATAACATAAGTTCTATGCAAAATCAAGCAAAAATTTTTATAAAGGCAAAATTTTAT
>JAFUYI010000095.1 GCA_017470585.1 Alphaproteobacteria bacterium
CGTGCCTAAAGCTTTCATCTCCTCGATATAGCTGGGGGTAATGCTTGATTGCGCCCGAACCGAAGTACCGAAAATTATACCGATTGCCGCCATTGCCCAAAATTTATTCATCATCGCTCCCCTATGTATCGGAACCGATTATAGTAAAAAGATTTTTTATTTGCAACCTATTTTTTTGTATCAGAAAAATTTTGCATTTTTTTGCTTTACATTAAAGATTTTTTATGCTAGGTTAATTTTGAAGTGAGCGAAAAGTCACTTTGAGGTGTGGTAACCTCTTGTTAGGTGTCCTGTAAGACATAAAATAACTTCTAACCGTATTATGGTTGGAAGGTCGGGAAATATAAAGAATACTCGGCACTGTTCCTAACAACAGTTACCAACTTCCAACCACCTCGCGGGTTTGTATCCAACGGGTGGTTTTTCTTTATAACTTTAATAAAAGAAGGAAGTAAGTATTATGAAAAATTATATTTTATTGATTGGTGTTGCCGGTGTCGCACTTGGCTCATATTGCGCCTATGCCGGCAATTCCGCAACAATGACCGTTACTGCCACGATTGCTCATGATGTTAGTTTGAGTGTAACCAGAGCTTGGAACATCGGTACTATTACCATCAATCCATCTGAAGAGAGTGGTGATGCCCTCATCAATAAGGGGGATACGTCTTATTACGGATTGACTGGAGGCATTATATCTATAACCGGAACTCAAAACGGACGGTTTACCGCCAATCTTCCGGAATCTTGCCAATTAACACCAACTGATTGTTTAAATGTGCCTGATTTTATTACAGTCGGAGGAATTAGATCGGATTTTGGGGTCGGACATATTTCGGGAAGTACTTATGAAATATGGGGAGATATAACCTATGATTCTCTTCCGCAAGAAGGGGAATATTCTGCATCGCTTTTCATAGAATATATTACGAACTAAAAAAGTGCCGAGAGATTGGAACTTTTTGCTTTGCGCAACCTAGGAGGTCGTTCGTCCGAGCCTATCCCATCACTAAAAATAAAAAGGTGCCGAATGGCACCTTTTTATTTTTAGTGGCGGGAGTGACGAGGCTCGAACTCGCGACCTCCTGCGTGACAGGCAGGCGCTCTAACCAACTGAGCTACACCCCCGCAAATTCGTTTCCCTTATAAACAATATTTTTTTATTTGGCAAGAACTTTTTTCACTTTTTTAAAAAAAAATTTAAAATTAACATAAACCTAATTTTTTACTGGTATTTTTTTTGCAATGTGCTAAAGTGCGGACTTGAGTTTTATAACAAAGTAAAGGTGTTATTTTGCTTCAACAACTGATACAACAGGCGTTTGCGAGTTTTAAGACCAAACAATGCTGGACGGCATTCGGTTTGGCATTTGTTACATCTTTGCTGTTGATATTTGCTCTTTCGCTGATGTTTTCCACAGAAGAAAAATATGCCGCGGCGGAATTTTTGCCGCAACAAGCGGAATTTGCCTCAAATGAGGTTGTGGAAAACTTCGATTCTCCGGAAATTACCGAACCGGAGGACAACCATATTCATGTTGTTAAAATAAGTTCCGGTGATACTTTGCTTAAAGTGCTTACCCGCGTAGGGTTGAGTTATAGTGAGGCTAACAAAGTGTTCTTGGCAACAAAAAAGGTATTCAACCCTAAAGATTTGCGAGTCGGGCAAAAATTTGAAATTGAAACCGAGCTTACCGACAACGGTTTAGTGGTTAAATCTCTTGATTCAACGATTCGCACCGGACAATATCTCCATGTTGCACTTAATGATAATGACACTTACTCCGCCAAGCTTTCCAAGGATGAGCTTATTGAAGAGTTGAAATCCGTCAGCGGTAAAGTAAACGGCACCCTATCGCTTGCCATGAACCGCAACGGTGTTCCCAACCGCATTACCGCCAATTTTATCAGCATTTTTTCCCAAGGGGTTAATTTTCGCCGTGATTTAAAAAAAGGCGATTCCTATGAAATTGTTTATGAAAACTATTTAACTCCGGACGGCAAAACCGTCAAACACGGCAATATTGTTTATGCTGCTCTCAATCTCGGCAAAAACAAAATGGAGCTCTACCGCTTCAAGGATTCTACCGGACATATTGATTATTATACCCCAAAGGGTTTAACCTTAAAAAAGAATACATTAAGCCGCCGTCCCATGGCTTATCAATCAAACCGTATTTCTTCTTATTTCGGTCCGCGCCGTCATCCCATCTACAAGGACAAACGCGTTCATTGGGGGGTCGATTATCCTGCCCCCAAAGGCAGTGCAATTTATGCCGGAGGGGACGGAACGGTTGAAGTTGCTCAATACAAGAGCGGTTACGGCAATTATGTGCGCATCCGTCATAACGGCGAATATTCCACCGCTTACGGACACATGAACGGATTTGCCAAAGGTATTCGTGCGGGAAGCAAAGTAAAGCAAGGGCAAGTTATCGGATATGTCGGTTCAACCGGACGTTCTACGGGACCTCATTTGCACTATGAGGTTATCCGTAACGGCAAACGTGTCAATCCCTTAACAATTAAAGCAACCGCTTCGCAGAATCTGCAAGGTAAGAATTTAAGCAATTTCAAACGTGAGATGGCAAAACTCAATTCTACCCGCCAGAAGATGCTCGCCGCCAAAAATAAAGAAGAAAAATTGGCGCAAAAACCCGCTACCAAGCTCTGAATTTTGTCTTATCAACACCGTTGACGGTTTTTATGTCGGGATTTTTTAATATCTCGGGCAACTCCAGACTGCGGAATACGCTCCGCGGGTCAGCGTTGTTTACAAACGCCGTAATATTGCCTTTAGCACTTTGAATAAAACGCCGAGAGGCGATTTTCCAAATTTCGGTAGCAAGCATTTTATCTTCATTGCTTAAATCGGCGGCATCAAGTCCCAATTCAATCAATTTCTTTCCGCAAGGCGTTTGGTCAATCATTGTCGCCGAAGGGTGAGCGGCAACATACTCCAACGCCGCAATTTTGTTGGCATTGCTTTTCAAATAACTTATTGAATACAAAACCACACTGTCGGGGCGGCTTGTTACATCCTCACAATTTGCAATGTCGGTTGCTTTTTGATAATCAATCAATTTTTCTTATCTCCAACTTATTGTCTTTAACACTGATTTCCGCCGTGTCATTATCGGAAATTTCACCGGCAAGGATTTTCAAAGCCAACTGATTTTCCACCTGATTTTTGAGAAGTCTTTTAAGCGGACGCGCTCCGAATACTTCATCAAATCCGTTTTCGGCGATGAACCGCAAACCGTCCTGATTGCAGCAAAGCTTGATGTTTCTTTCTTTCAAACGTTTTTCAATATTATTCAGACCGATAGCGGCAATCTTTTTAATATCATCACGGCTTAATTTATCAAATACGGTAATCTCATCGATTCGGTTGATAAACTCGGGGCGAAATGCCGACTTTAAGACTTGCAGCACTTCATCTTTACTGCCGCCGTTCATCAAAATATCCGAGCCTAAATTGGAAGTCATAATGATGATGGTGTTCTTGAAATCAACCGTATGCCCCTTGCTGTCGGTAAGTCTCCCGTCATCTAAAACCTGCAGCAGAATATTAAATACGTCCGGATGGGCTTTTTCGATTTCATCAAATAAAATAACCTGATAGGGACGACGGCGCACCGCTTCGGTCAAGGCTCCGCCTTCTTCGTAGCCGACATATCCCGGAGGTGAGCCGATAAGCCTTGCTACAGCGTGCTTTTCCATATATTCGGACATATCAATCCGCAGCATCGCATTTTCATCGTTAAACAGAAACTCCGCCAAAGCCTTGCTTAACTCGGTTTTGCCTACACCGGTCGGTCCCATGAATAAAAACGAACCGATGGGCTGTTTCGGATCGCTTATGCCGGCACGCGAGCGGCGAACAGCATTGGAAACCGCTTTGATAGCATCATTTTGCCCGATAACACGCCGCATCAAAAACTCTTCCATGTGCAGGAGCTTTTCTTTTTCTCCCTCAAGCATTTTATCAACCGGAATCCCTGTCCACTTTGAAACCACTTCGGCAATCAAAGCCTCGGTTACTGCCTGCTCGGAAGTGCTTTTTTGCTTTTTAACAATATCTTCCAATTCGCCAATTCTTTTCTCAAGCTGGGGAATAGTGCCGTATTGCAGTTCTCCGGCACGTTCAAAGGCTCCGTTTCGTTGGGCGATAAGCACTTCACTGCGGGCTTTATCCAGTTTTTCTTTTTCCGTGGTTAGATCTGCTAAAACCTGCTTTCCTGCCTGCCATTTAGCGGATAGGACAGAGGCTTTTTCATCCTCATCGGCAATTTCTTTTTCAATCTCCGTCAGGCGTTTTTGCGAGGCCGTGTCTTTTTCTTTTTTCAAAGCTTCGCGCTCAATTTTAAGCTGTAAAATTTTGCGGTCGAGGGTATCCAGTTCTTCGGGTTTGGAATCAAGAGCCATTTTCAAGGAAGCGGCGGCCTCATCCATCAGGTCAATCGCTTTATCGGGCAGAAAACGGTCGGTAATATAGCGGTTAGATAAGTTAACCGCGGCAATAATGGCACTATCGGCAATTCTAACCCCATGGTGAAGTTCAAATTTTTCTTTTATTCCGCGCAGTATTGATATACTTTCTTCAATTCCCGGCTCGGCTACAAATACCGGTTGGAAACGTCTTGCTAAAGCGGCATCTTTTTCAACATATTTTTTGTATTCCGATAAGGTTGTTGCGCCCAGACAATGCAGTTCGCCGCGTGCCAACGCCGGTTTTAAGAGATTGGAAGCATCCATTGAACCTTCACTGCCACCGGCACCTACTATTGTGTGCATTTCATCAATAAAAAGAATTATCCCGCCATTGGCCGCTTCAACATCTTTTAACACGGCTTTTAAACGTTCTTCAAACTCACCGCGGAATTTGGCACCGGCTATCAAAGCTCCCATATCAAGAGCCAAAAGCCGTTTATGTTTTAGGCTTTCCGGAACATCGTTATTGATAATTCGCATTGCCAAACCTTCAACAATCGCGGTTTTGCCGACACCTGGCTCTCCGATTAAAACCGGATTATTTTTGGTTCTGCGCGACAGAACTTGAATTGTCCGCCGGATTTCGGTATCTCTTCCGATAACCGGATCAAGCTTGCCGTTCTTGGCTCTTTCAGTCAGGTCTATTGCATATTTTTTTAGGGCTTGAAAGTTGTCTTCGGCATTTTCGGAATCGGCCAATCGTCCCTGCCGGTATGCTTTAATTGCCGTATTTAGTTTTTGAGGACTTACACCGTTATTTTGCAAAAGATCAAAGGCCTTTGATCCTGCCTCAACGCTTAAAGCCTGAAGCAGACGCTCAACTGTTACGAATTTATCGTTAGCTTCGCGGGCAATTTGCTCGGCTCTTAAAATCACTGCCGAAAAATCCTGTGCGGCAACGGTTTGAACATTGCCCGAAACTTGCGGCAGTTTGGCAATTTCTTCATCAACCTTGATTTTAAGACCGGAGGGATTTCCTCCCGCATCCTCAAGCAATTTTTCAATCACTGTGTCTTTGCAATCAAGCAACGCATATAAAATAAAAAGCGAAGTGATGAATTGCCGATGTCCGGCAACAGCCGTATCTGCGGCTGTTTTAAGCACTTCCTGCGATTTGGTTGTAAAATTTTGTAAGTCCATCGTTATCATCTCCTGCTTTTTATATAGGAAATCAAAAAGTGCAAAATCAAGATATTTATAAAAAAAATAACCCTGCATTGCAGGGTCAAATTTTAACAGATTTTGGGACTTATGGCGTGGAGTTTTTCAAAAAAATCCCGTTCAGCCTCCCGTTGAGCTTTTTCTTTAAGGACCTGACAGCGTACGGCATAGATGCGGGCGCAGACAAAAAAATAACTCATAACCGCAAGCATTGCCAACAGTACGAATTGCTGTCCGCAATATCCCAGTCCCACAGCATAGAATTCCGCGACTGTTGCCAAGGCAAACACCGCGCACAATAATGAATTTTTTACTTGGAGTTTTTTAAACTCGCGTAACTTTTGATTTTTTTCCATATTCAATAATTTTAAGTCTAAATAATTGCAATCAGTTGCCCCAATATACGGATATTTTTTTTAAAAGCAAGCACTTTTTTATTTTTTTTGCAAATTTTTAAGTCATCTTTGACAAGTGCGATTTTATTTGTTATATTTTTCTTGAAACGGAAACAGTCCGTTTTGGAGTTTTTTAAACTTCCTGTTCGGCGTTCGGGATGAACGTCTTTTTTCGCTCTGTTTCATTTCACTAAAATATAAAAAGCCTCCATTTTGAAAAGGAGGCTTTTTTAATTTTTTTATGAAACTCGCTTTTATCAGCTCGGTGTGTAGGAAATTTCTATCTCAAAATTGTAAGTTCTGGGCGGTATCCCCTGATAAAACCAACAGTCATAGGGATAAACATTAAATCGGTTAGAAGTTCCGCTATATGCAATAAACATATCACAATAACTATTTTCAGGATCGCCAAAATAAATCGTATTTGTTACTTCCAGTCCTCCGCAAGTTGTAGCTCCGGTACAAGCGGAAGGATTAGGGATATTGGCGGTGAAAGTACCGGGGGTAGCATTAGTAGCTCTTGTTATCAATCCGCTGTAGCTTGAAACAACACCGGTTGAGGTGTAGACGATATCGCCGTCGGTATCATCTGCAGGATTTATAGTAATGGTACCCATATTTAAATCGGTAACATTGCCAAGGCTCACATCGTGTTCAATGGTTGCGGTAACGGTCATCGTGGCGGAATTGCCGGCGTATGCGGCATAAGTGCCTAATGCAACGCCCGCAACGCCGAGCATTAAAATATATTTGTTCATATTAAAAACTTCCTTTTTTTATTAACGTTATAAAAAACAAACCACCTCGACGAACAGACGAGGTGGTTGGAAGTTGATGACTGTCTCAAAGAACAGTGCGAAGTATTTGGAAATTCCTTATTTCTTCGCCTTCCAACCATAATAGCAGGAAGAATTTTAACGTTTTTCTAAAACGCTTTGAGAGAGGTCATCACACCTCAAAGTGACTTTTCATTCACTTCAATTTTTACCCTAGCATAAAAAATCTTTTATGTAAAGCAAAATTTTACACTTTTTTCTTTTCCTTTTTTTGCCTTACTCCTGCCGTCATTCCTCGAAAGCAACTCTAGGTTGTTTTCGTCAAGGCATCTCCTGAAATTTACGCTCCGTTCCTTGTGGTCGGGAGACCCTTTGAGTTTTTTGCCTCTTTTTTCCGTCATTCCTCCTTATGTCTATCCCCCAATTGTCGTCCTGAACACCCCGATTGTCGTCCTGAATAACCAAATTGTCGTCCTGAACTTGTTTCAGGACCTCAAAAAATAGATGCTGAAACAAGTTCAGCAAGACAAGCGGGGACTTGATGTCAAAAGCCCCCATGATACGCAGAACAACGTTCCGTGCAAGGGATGACGAGGAGAGAGAAAGAGTTCCTCTCTACGTCATGCCTCATCAAGGCTCCTTGCCTCGATGTCAAGGCATCTCCTGAAATTTAGGCGCATTATACCTTACGGTCAAAAGCACCTCGCACGGAGCTTTGCTTC
>JAFUYI010000096.1 GCA_017470585.1 Alphaproteobacteria bacterium
AACACACCGTTTTTTCGTCTCGGTGATGACGCGTGTTAAGAGGTTAGCATACCCCAAGATGGTTTTCACCCATCTCAAGGTTAATTTTAGATGATGTTTTTTTAAAAATCAAGACTTTTTGTTATACTTTTATAAAAAAGTTGTATATTGGGCAAAAAATGACCTCTTACCCTTACGGTAAGAGGTCTCTTTTTTAGAGTTAGGAGTGACGCAAAGCATAAATTTTCTTGTCAATAACTCCGATACAATCCAAAAAGTAACCATACTCCGGAGTCCCGAAAGCTTTGGTTAGTTTGTCGTGGTAAATGTTGCGCAAATCCCAAAGTTCGCATTCCGTTTTATCTTTGAGGGAATCGGCAAACTTTTCTTCATCCAACTTGGGAGGAGCTGTTCCCGATTCGCTATATTCGTCAACGGGAGTAAGCAGGAATCGCAATACAAAATACACGATAAATCCGATAATAATCCAACGCATAGGCGATAAGTTTTGAGTTAATAATAAAGTATTGCTTGCACTATACGCTTTTTTAAAGAGAATCGCAAGTTTTTTTGAAAAAAATCTTTTCCATCGTTAACCTCTCGATTCTGTCAGGAATCGTCATAGGGGTCTTTTGACCATCAAGTCCCCAATGTCAAAGCTGAACTTATTTCAGCATCTTTTTTTAGAGATCCTGAAACGAGTTCAGGATGACAAAAATGGTGTACAACCTTATTCTCCCTTGTCATCTGAACTTGTTTCGGAATCTATTTTCTTGAGGTCCTGAAACAAGTTCAGGACGACATTTGGGGGTATTCAGGACGACAAGGGGCAGCTTTCCTTACTATGTCACGCCGCTCATTTCTTCGGCGTTCTTCCCCTACTATGTCACGCCGCACTTGATGCGGCGTCCAGGTTAAAACAATTTGCTATATTATAGACCTGGATTGCCGGGTCAAGCCCGACAATTGACGTCAGTGAGGGGAATGGGCAATCGAGTCAAGCCCGACAACGACATAAAAAGAAAAGGGTGCTGAACTTGTTTCAGCATCTATTTTTTGAGGTCCTGAAACGAGTTCAGGACGACAGATTGGTTGTCCAGAACGACCAGGGGGTGTTCAGCTTTCCTTACTATGTCACCCCTCACATCTCTTCGGCGTCCTTCATCTCCTATGTCACCCCTCACATCTCTTCGGCGTACTCCCTCCCTTATGTCACGCCGCACTTGATGCGGCATCCAGGTAAAACAATTTGCTAAATTATAGACCTGGATTGCCGGATCAAGTCCGGCAATGACATCAGTGAGGGGAATGGATAATCCGGTCAAGCCCGACAATTGACATAAAAAGAAAAGGGGCTGAACTTGTTTCAGCATCTATTTTTTGAGGTCCTGAAACGAGTTCAGGACGACATTTGGGGGTATTCAGGACGACAAGGGGCAGCTTTCCTTACTATGTCACGCCGCACTTGATGCGGCGTCCAGGTTAAAACAATTTGCTATATTATAGACCTGGATTGCCGGATCAAGTCCGGCAATGACGTCAGTGAGGGGAATGGGCAATCGAGTCAAGCCCGACAATTGTTAGATAAAGACATGTTATAAAAAGAGGTGTAAAAAGAAAGACGGGCGGGAAGTTTAACCTCTCCGCCCGATTTTTACAAATCATTTCTTTTCTTCGCTAGGGTCACGCAGGACATATCCTCTGCCCCATACGGTTTCAATATAATTTTTGCCGCCGGAAGCTTTTTCTAATTTTTTACGCAATTTGCAAATAAAAACGTCAATGATTTTTAATTCCGGCTCATCAATTCCGCCGTATAAATGATTGAGAAATTGATCTTTATTCAAAGTAGAACCTTTACGCAAAGACAACAACTCCATAATTCCATATTCTTTGCCGGTTAAATGCAGAGCCTCACCGTTGACACTTACGGTTTGTGTATCAAGGTTAACCTCCACATCTCCGGTGCGGATAACGGAGTTAGCGTGTCCTTTGGAGCGGCGAACAACCGCTTGAATCCGTGCCAAAAGCTCGGAGCGGTCAAAAGGTTTGGTTAAATAATCGTCAGCACCGAATCCCAAACCCTTAACTTTTTTGTCAGCCTCGGAGAGACCGGAGAGGATAAGCACCGGAGTTTCCACTTTAGCGGAACGCAACCGTCTTAAAACCTCATAGCCGTTGATATCCGGCAGCATTAAATCTAAAATAATTATATCATAGTCATAGATTTTGCCGATTTCCAAGCCGTCTTCGCCCAAATCAGTAACATCGACAATCATTCCTTCTTTTTTGAGCATGGTTTCGATGCTTTGCGAAACAGCATAGTCATCTTCGATTAACAAAACGCGCATTTACAATCTCCTCGATAAAATATCGTTCGATGTCCACATAATACATAGGATTTTTATAAATGTTAACTTTTTTTGGTAAATGTTAACATTTATTAACAACTTTTTTTGCATAATGACTATATATAAAAAACAGTATCAATTAACCAAGGAGAAAAAAATGAGTTTTACACCCTCGGAACTGCCGTATGCCAAAGCTGCGCTTGAGCCTTACATCTCTGCGAGGACATTGGAATTTCACCACGGCAAGCACTACAAAACCTATGTTGACAACTTAAACAAACTTGTTTCCGGCAGCCAACTCGCCGATATGACTTTAGAAGAGATTATCAAACATTGTGCCGGAAAGCAGGAATTGAGCGCGATTTTTAATAATGCGGCGCAGGCGTGGAATCACGAATTTTTTTGGCAATCCATGCGCCCGAACGGAGGAGGCGAACCAACCCCGAAGTTAAAACAAAAAATTGAGCGTGATTTCAAAAGCCTTGCCAAGTTTAAGGAAGAATTCAAGGCTGCGGCTCTTTCGCAGTTCGGCAGCGGTTGGGCTTGGCTTGTTGAAGATGAAAGCGGGATTTTAAAGGTTATCAAAACCTCTAACGCCGATACACCGCTTGCGCACGGATTAAAAGCGATTATTACCTTAGATGTCTGGGAACACGCCTATTATTTGGATTATCAAAATCGCCGCGGTGATTTTGCCGATGCTTTTTTGGAACATTTAGTTAACTGGTAATGTTAAAACCGCTAATTGACAACGATTATATTTTGTGCTAAACTATATTTATAGGAGGTGCGCTATGGAAATTAAAAATTGCTTTGCCTGCGGCGGAGAAATGATAAATCCTGCCGATGAACGGAAAAACGAATTTTTGCCGGTACTTCAAAAAGTGCTTGCCAATGAGGATATTTTGAAACCGCACCGTTACGATAATCGGGATTCTTCCGAGATGTTGCTTAATTTTAAGCGGCATGAGATGCAAAATATTTGAGAACGGCAATGAGCGAATATATTACCGAAAAAAAATTTATGGTTGCCGAGGGAAACCGCGGGGAGATGTATATTTTCTTATCGGCGAAACCCGATCATCCATCCTCGCCGCAGATTATATATGACGGTAAGGATCACGCGGTTTTCCTACGCAACACCAAACAAAAATTGATTTTGGATTATATTCATCCCGATGTTCGCGAAAAACTTTGCCGTTCCAAAGAAGTGGTGATAGTGGAAACCCTGCTTGATAATATCAAAGACAGCTATTTTGCCGATTTGAAAATAGTTGATAATATCCCCGTTGATTGGGGATTGATAGGACTTTCCACTTGGGAACAAGCCTCACATAAAAGTTAGATTTTATCTGTAAATCAACCTTCCGGATTATAAACTACATACATATTTGTTGTATGCGTGCCATAACAATCCTGAACTTGTTTCAGGACCTCTAAAAAAAAGATTACGAAACAAGTTCGGCTTTGACATTGCGAGTGATTGTTCCGTGCGAGAGGTGACGGGAGAACGAAGGCAAAAAGAAGCAAAAAACTTTTAATTTTTTTCTTTGACAACAAGAATTTTTTATGCTAGGGTGAAAATCGAAGCAGGGAAAATTCTGCTTTGAGGTGTCTCAACCTTTCTATTACCGTTTATGCCAAAACGTAATTTGGCTGTCCGATCTTTATGGTTGGAAGGCAAGGAAATATAAAGAATACTTTGCACTATTGTAATAGATAGTTGAGAACTTCCAGCCACCTCGCGGAGTATATCTCCAACGGGTGGTTTCTTTATTTAAGACAAGAAACCGTAAAGGAAGTTTAGATGACAAACAAAACTTTTTTAATTCTTCTATTAACAGGCATCTCGTATGCCTCCTATAACGCCGCCGCAGTATCCGAAACATTTGAAATCTCCACCACCATCGACCACGAAATAGTTTTAGGCAGTTTCCGCGCTGCAAGCGCAGACGGTAACTTAAACAAAACCGAGGATATAAATCTGGGCACTATCACCATCAACCCTGCTCATGATGGGGAAACCTATTGGAGATATAGCGATTCGGGAATAGTTGATATAGATCATCCGGGAGCTGTTATTTCTGCAGATATGGCCATTGTTGGCCGGTTTACTGCAAATATACAAAATCCCGAGGATTGTGTAAATATAATACATGGAGATACTTGTAACGGATTGAGCGTTACAGAATATATTGATAATCTTTTCGGTGGAAGTGCAAGTGACTTGAATGGCTGTGGTTTTGCTTTTAAATATGTCGAAAGTGAGAATATTTTTAGAGTATATCCCAGTCATTGCTATATGGATACCCCCTCAAAAGTAACCTCCGGCACTCATACCGGAACGCTTACCATCTCTTACACACCGAGTTGATAAAAAAGGCTTGTCAAAAATATCAGGACTGCGGGCAGATAAATTCCGCCAACGCGCGGATTTCCTGTTTGGCGGCAAGATGTGAAAGCGAAAGCCTGTTTTTCAGACCTGCCGTGTTTAAATCCAAAACCGTTAAGCCTTGCCAAAACAGTTCTTTATAGATAACGCGTTCTTTGATACCATCGGCAACTCTGAAGCCGTAAATCCCCGATATGTGCTTTAATTGTTCAAAAAACAAGGTCTTATTGCGGGAATTTAACGCCGAAACACGATTGCCGACCACAATCCAATTAAGCGGCAATTTGCCTTTCTGCGCCCGATATTTTTTTATATCCCAAATAAACTGCGCATAATGCCCGGCCTTATAGCGAGTGTTGTCGCTATAAGATAAAACATTTAAGTCAATCAGGCTGTCGCCGATGGGGGTAATCAATGTATCAGCAAGCTGATGCGCCGTTTCAAAAAGGTAGTTTTTGGCTCCGGGGGTATCAATTATAATAGCATCATTTTGCCGGCAAAGCTCCTCAACCATCAAATCTATTTCCGAGATGTGATTGGTGATTTCAGTATAATCATCGCGCGGGGTTACGGTTACAAGCTGCGGCATTTTGAGTGCAAGGTGATTTTCTTTTAAAAATTTTAATCGGTTTTCAATGTATTTTGAAACGGTACCTTGGCGGCCGTCCGTGTCAATTATTGCCACCCGCATTCCCTCATTTAACAAAAAGGTTGCCAAGTGCATGGCAAGCGTGGATTTGCCGGTTCCGCCTTTTTCGTTGCCGATGGTTATGATATGTGCTTTTTTCTCACTCATTGCATTGCCAAAGATTGATTTTTAACCACTATACAGGGTTTGTTTTCTTTTTTCAAACGATCGCAAAGCTCTTGTGCATCTTTTTTGGAAAAATTGGTGATTTTAGAGCGATAAACAACCGCCATATCGCTTTGCGCCGCTTCAACATCAATCGGATAGGGTTTCAACTCCGGATTTTTCTGCTTGAGAGAAAAGGCATAACTTCTGGCTTTTGCATAGTTGCGGAATGCCCCGATTTGAATCCCCCATTCGCCCTTGGCAAGCTCTTTTTTAATTTCTTTAGTGCTTTTCATCTCGGCGGAAATGAGTTTCGGAACATCTAATTTTGCCATTACCTTATGCGCTTTTTGCTCATCGTTCAAGGCAATTTTTTTCAGTCCTTTATCCATCATCGCAATAACTTTATCATCGCGTTCCTTAATGCTTTTATGTCCCATGGCAACCGCCAATATACGGTGTTCGCCGCGCTTGGCGGAAGTTACGATATTATATCCGGCGCAGGCCAAATATCCGGTTTTCATTCCGTCGGAACCTTTAAAACGTTTCAAAACGTGATTGTGGGTATAAAAATTTTTGCCCTGATAGGAAAATTTTTGTAACGAAAACAGATGATAATATTTGGGAAAGTGTTTATACATCGCCGCTCCCAAAACCGCCATGTCGCGGGCAGTTGTAACTTGGGCGTTGTTATTTAATCCCGAGGCATTTTTAAAGACCGTATGTTTCATACCCAATTTATGGGCTTTATCGGTCATCTTTAAAGCAAATTCCGCTTCATTTTTGGCCAAAGCTTCGGCCAAAACCACGGCGCAATCGTTAGCCGATTTGACTATCACCGCATGAATTGCCGTTTCAACACTGATGGTTTGTCCGGGTTTTACACCCAATTTTGAAGGCTCACGGTTGGCGGCATATTTGGAAACTTTAAGCGGGGTATTCATCTTGAGTTTGCCCTTTTCCAATGCCTCAAATGTCAAATACAAAGTCATCAATTTGGTCAATGATGCCGGATAGCGAATCGCATCGGGGTTTTCTGAAGAGATAATTTCTCCGGTTTTAATATCAATCGCAATGCCTGACGAGGTTTTGGGAAGTCCCAAGGCACTTCCTCCCCAAAGCAATAAAACGGCAAACAACGAAATTCTAAACAATTTAACCATCTTTTTCCCCATTGATTTGTCCCAGATTAGAGGCAAAAGGCAAAAAAATGGTTAATGCTTTCAAAAATATCGCAATTTCAGCCAAATTGCCGACAAAATTATGGTCATAAACATAATCGGCAGTGAATATTTCATAAAGCCCATAAATTTAATCGGATGTCCTTCACGGGAAGCAATTCCTGCAATTATAACATTAGCGGAGGCTCCGATAAGCGTGCCGTTGCCGCCCAAACAGGCTCCCAGCGACAAAGCCCACCATGCGGGCATCATAATTTCTCTGCCGCCGATACTTTCTTCCATTGATTTCAGCATCGGTATCATTGTTGCCACAAAGGGAATATTATCGACAATACTTGAAAGCACCGCCGAGGCAAAAAGGGTCAGCATGGTTACTTTTTCCAGTTCGCCATCGGTTATTTCCAAAAACTTTGCCCCCAGCATTTTTAAGATTCCGGTTTCTTCCAAGCCGTAAACAATTACGAACAACCCGGCAAAAAAGAAAATTGTCGTCCAATCAATTGCCGAAAAAATTTGTGCCACCCGTGCATCGCTTTCCAAGTGGTTTTTACCGGCGGTGTAAAGTAAAAGCAAAATCGCCGCCCCGAAAAGAGCAATCGT
>JAFUYI010000097.1 GCA_017470585.1 Alphaproteobacteria bacterium
AACTTTGTAAATATCCCCGTCGGAGGTAGCGTTAAAGTTCTTAACCGCATTGATTGTGTCTTGGTTTACAAGCTTTAACGTATCACCCATAGATGCATCATTTACCGTATCAACCGAGGTTACCGCAATTCCGATACTATCGTTTAGGGTGTCGGTAGTGGTCAATCCCATTTTGCCGGTTCGAACAGAGGTTGTTTGGTGTGATTGATATGTATCATTCCAAGCGGTTGATGCTTTGATTTCATCGTATGTCTTTTCGCCGACCTGAGTTCCCAAATCATAAACCTTGTTTCCGAGCTGAGATTTAACGGTATCCGATAAGGCAAGTTGCAAGGTTTCATCTTCTTTTTGAAGTTTTAAGATTTGAACCTTAAAGTCGGTATCGGTAATGTTGGCAAAAGAACCGGAGGTTATATTAAGACTATCCAAGGTAAGGAAGCCGGAGGAGGTATTGTATTTATTGTCATCGGTCTGGATTTGGGTAGTAATAGTGTCGGCGGTTGCAGTATTGCCGTTAATGGAAACATCAATAATCCACTTTGTGCCGGCATTGGAAATCAAAGAGCCGATGGTATAATCCATAATATTTCCGTTTGCCAAATTGATGGTAACCGGAGATGAAGTGGTTATATTGGAATTACCCACGGTTTCATAAAAATTGATTCTTCCGGTCGCATCACCGGTAATTCCCATATTAAAACCGGCACTGCCTCTGATTTTATCATAAAAAGTGATGGTGCCGTTGTTGCGGGCATCCAAGGTAAATACCGGTTTGACTCCGGAATTTACCGATATGTGTACGCCTGCGCTTTGAAAATCTTCACTGGAGGAAGAATAATAGCCGTTGCCTTGAAATAATGTAATGCCGTTATCGGCTTTAATATTCAATGTAGGAGCAGCGGCAGATGAGCCTACAGCCATAACTGCGCCGGCAGCGGATGTTCCGCCATTTGCAATATTGTTGGTAAAAGTCGAATTGGTGATTGTGGCTGTGCCGCTTTGAGTGGTAATAGCGGAACCTCCGGCTTGCTTGTTAACCGAAGTGACGGCATTATTTTTGAATGTTGAATTATTTATGTTGAGTGTTCCACTCCCTGCCGGATTAAATATAGCTCCGCCAAAAGCCGAATTTTCTCCGCTATTGGTAACATAATTGCCGTCAAAAGCAGAATTGCTGATTGTGAGGTTTCCTTTGCTATATATAGCTCCGCCATAGCATTGCGAAGTGCCGGAGCATAAAATATAGTTGCGGTTGAAATTAACTCCGCTAATCGTGCTGGCACCGGAAGTAATCAAAGCCAAAGCTCCGCCGTATGAATTATTGTTTGACTCGGTGTGGTTATTGGTAAAGCTGCCGCCGGAAATGTTTAACTTTGCTTTTGAAGCAACTGCGCCACCCACAGCCAGACCGGAATTTTTGACATAGTTATCGCTGAAAATATTGTTGGTTAAATTTGCAGTATATCCCCCTTCAGAGCCAAAGTTTATGGCTCCGGCGGCTGCAGAAGCTGTTGCATTACCCTCAACCGTGTTGCCCGAAAAAGTTGAAGAAATAATGTTACGAATCACACCGCTGATGGTAGCTGTAATTGCGCCGCCGCCTGTCAGACCGAAATTGCCTCCGCCCATTCCTTTTACCGAATTGTTGATAAAACGCGTGTTTTTTATGGTATCAATTGCAGCCCTATTACCGACCATAATGGCACCTCCGACAATGCTATCAACACCGATTGCTTTGTTTCCTTGAAATAAAGAATCTTCAATAAGTGTAATATAATCTTGAGTCGTTGAGCTCTCTTTGTCTCCTATAATTGCCAAGGCTCCGCCGCCGGTACCCACTGTATGGGAAGGACTGTCAGGATCAGGATCTGTACTGGGATCTATATATGCACCTTGAGCAGTATTGTTTAAAAACTGCGTGTTTTTGATGTTTTTTATAAAAGAATAGGATAAAGCAATTGCGCCTCCATTTGCAGTTTGGTATGTACTTTCATCGGTATGAATTGTATTGTTTTGGAATACTGCACCGTCAAAACCCTCATGCGTACTTTCATAGAGCATAATTGCACCGCCTCGTTCCGTACTTGTATTGTCCGCGGGTTCATAGGAAATATCCTTATAGATGTCAGATGAAACTTCGCTTACAGTAGTGTTGCGTAACTTCTGTCGGGTGGTAATCTCGGCTGACATTGCCGGAGACGTTGCAATAAATAATCCCATATTGATAAGAAAGCATTTTTTTAATACACTGCGGTATTGTCTGGTCAAAAAAGTAATAGCGGTTCTTGAGTAGCGCATGGTGATAATCCTTAATAGTTAAGCTGTTGCATTTAAACCAACATTTAAATACAACGGTTTTCCGTTTGAAACTTTTTTGCAGGAAATCGCGATTTTTATTTGACTTTTAGTTTTAAAAAGGATAAGTAACTAATATGGCATTTAAATGTTGGTTTAAATTCAACACAAAATGCACCTTGTATGCTTACGCAGAGAACCATTTTGTTTTATCATAAAAAGCTTATCAGAGATTGTTTGCCCGTTTTAGGGTTAACCCGACTTTAGTTTTATTTTCCAAGGTACCCGCTTGATGACGGCGTTCCTCGGTAATTACAGCCGCAGGAGATTTGTCAATAAATGCCGGATTGTTTAATTTTTTTGCATTGCCCTCTAAATTCTTAATCAATACGTCTAGTTCTTTTTGCAGGTCTTCTTTCTCCGCCTTGAAATCAACAACGCTCTTGGGCATAATAAGAATCGTCAAAACAAAAAAAGCGTTTGCCGAAAGGGTAAACGCTTTTTGAATAGTATTGCCTATTGCTTGGCAATCTGCTTCAGGATTTCTTCGTAGGTCTTGCGGTCAATGCGCCCGACTCGGAGGAGTTCCTTTGCCATCTTGCGAGCGGCTCTCTTCTGACCTTTGGTCAGCTTGCCGCCCCCGTTCTTCACCAGGTTTTCCATGAACTCTGCACCTTTCTCTGCTGCAGTTTTAGCATCGAGATTACTGGTGGCACCGATAACAACATCTTCTTTCATAGTTGTATGATTTTAAGAGGTTTATAATATAAGAATAATCACTGAAAGTATCTTCTTTATAGACTAAAAAATTTTTTTTGTCAATATTTTTTTACACGTTTTTATAAAAAAAAGAGCCGTTTTAGCGGCTCTTTTTGTATAGTACATTGAATATACTATGAAAATTCTTTTTTGAGATCACGCTCAAAGATAGAACGAATAGTTGATTTTATATCTGCTTTTTCGTAAATCACCTTATAAAGAGCCTGACAAATCGGCATATCAATATTTTCCCGATCGGATATGACTTTCACGGCCTGTAATGTCGGCACGCCCTCGGCTAACTTTTCGAAACTCTTGCCGCGGGCAAAATCCTCGCCGAACATCCGGTTGTGGCTATGCTTGGAAAACAGTGTTGCCTCATAATCGCCCAGATGTGCCAAACCGTATGCCGACATCGGATTACCTCCGAAGTGCTTAATAAGTCTTCCTACTTCAATCGGAGCTCTTGCCATTAAGGCACCTTTTAAGCCGTACCACTCAAGACCGTCCAAAATTCCCGCGGCTAAACCGATAACATTTTTCAATGCGGCCCCGATTTGATCGCCGATTAAATCGTTGCCGTAATAAAAACGAATAAGCTCACTTTGCAACAGCTTTATCAAATAATCCTGCGTGGCAGGTTCAAGGCTGTCAATAACTGCGGCAGACGGAACATTGCGCATATAATCTTGAACGTGTCCGGGACCTGAAAGGGTGGCTATGTGGATATTTTGCTTGATTTCCTCTTTGAAAACGTCGTGCATAATCTTGGCACTCGGAGCCTCTAACCCCTTCATTGCCAATAAAAAAGTTTTGCCGTCCAAGGGATAGCGGTTCAACTCTTTGGCAAGTTCCCGCAAGTGTTGACAGCCGATTGAAATAATCACGGTATCGTTTGAGAGAATTTCTGGCAAATTCTCATGCAGGCTCATATTATCCGAAAGGCTTAAATACTCATTTTTGCGAGTATCGCGCAGTTCAATAAAATTCGGTGAAGTCTTCAAATCATACATTAAAACATTGCCGATGTTTTTTTTGCAGCGATTCGCGGCATACCATCCGAGGAAAGTCCCCCAACGTCCGCAGCCTATAACGGAAATATCCTTCATAAAAACCTCTCTAAAATATAATACACACTTTTATTCGGCGGCAAAAGCCTTTTTGTTGCGTTGCCGCTCAATAATCGCGTTGACATGATCAAAAGCCTGAAACGAGCGATACGCCTCATCAAAACTATGTTTGTCGTAGTTGTAAAAAATTTTGTTTGCCAGAGTTTTGATAACGTTGTCGATTTTTTCAAAAGCCTCATTATAGTCGGCACTGAAATTATTTTTTATTTTTTTCTTTACGACATCGTGATAAGCGTTAATAACCTTTAGCGTTTCATCAGCGGAATTGGCATAGCCCTTGCTCTCAAAATCACGCATAATTTGAGCGGTGGTCTGATAAAAGTATTTGTTTGTCAAGATACTTTTTTGTTTAGCGTTGCTACTATCGATAATCATATTCCATATCCAAAGTTACAAACTGATTGCGCATTTTATCACAAAAAATATAAAAATCAACAAAATTTACCTATTGCATTTAAAATTTTTTGTGATAAGATGATTATGTTTTCCTTTATTATTAACTAAATTTTTTTAATTATGAAAAAGTTATTTATTGCGGCGATTTTCGCTTGCGTGTGTGTGATGATGGCTTCCTGCAATTATGTACCGAAGATTACGCCTATTGAGGGAAGCGGGTATGCAACATTTACGGACAAGGTTGACGGTCAGGAACTTCTGGGTGTTCAGACCACGGATGGTGCCAAGATCATCAAGGCTGTCTATGCCGATATTCGTTACGAGGGCGGCTATTTCATAGCTCAACTTCCGAACTACGGCGACTACGCTTTGTTTGATGCCGACGGCAACGAGGTGATGAGCGATGTCAAGAAGTCTGTCTGCGCCTATTCCGCCAATGTTACCGATTCGCTCGGGCATTTCATCTTCGGCACCCTGGAGGGCGACGCGGCCGGGATCTATTGGCTTTTCCCAACCGGTGAGAAGATTGTCGGTCCCCGCTCCGATATGCACCTCTATCCGCTGGAGCAGGTTATAGTTTACAAGCAAGACGGCAAGTTCGGCGTTTTGAGCTACGGCAACCAAGAATTGTCCCCGCTGGGCGAACAGCTCTGCTTTGCGACAAGAACGGATGTCGTTCGCCAGAAAGGCAAACGCGAAAAGGTTGAAACTCCGGTAATCTATGTTTCCGATAAGGGCAAGGATAACTGGCAGAAATTCTCCCGTTTGAGCGGTGCGCCCTTGGGCAAGCTTGATGCACAGGACATTGACCTTATCAACAAGTCTGCAGAGACTATGCTCGATGATGTCTATGCCGTTCGCCCGAAGAAGTAAACTCTTTCAATCAGGCTTCTTATCCCGCGAGGATAAGAAGCCTTTTTTTAAATTATTTTTAACCGTTAAGATGTAAAATCTTCCTCAAAGAGAAAAGAGGATAAATGAGCAATATAAAAACATTGAAAGCCTTGGGAATAGCTGTTTCAACCGCAAATGACGGGGTGGAAATAGCCGAAATCCTAACCGATGGGGTGGATGTTAAAGAAATTCATAAGGCTTATAATGTGCCTTTGGATGAAGATTTGCGGGAAAAATTAAGCTTGATTTTACACGGTGGGGAAATATCTCCCGATCAATTTTCTTCTCTTGATAATGAGTTCAGTGATTTTTGCGCCGGATTGATAACAAATTTCCTCAAAGAAAATGAAAGTAAAATTGATGTTATCGGCATAGACGGATATACCGTTTATCACGATACGGCCGCTCATCGTACCAAACAGTTGGGGAGCGGACGTATTCTTTCTCAAATTCTTAAAATCCCTGCGGTGAGCAATTTGGCCGGTGCCGATATGCTGAACGGAGGGCAGGGGTATCCCTTATCTCCGGTCTATTTTGAAGCGTTGCTTAATAATCACCCCCGCCCGTTAGCGGTGGTGGAAATCAGCGGTTTGAGTGAAATTGTGTTTTTGGGCGCAAGCGGTGAAATGACCGCATTTGTCAGCGGTCCCGGTAATGCGGTTATCAATGATTGGGTTGCAAAACACGGAGGACTTCATACCGATTATAACGGACGTTTGGCGATTTTGGGCAAAATTAACGATAAAATCCTTTTAAGCCTTATGCACCATAAGTATTTGGCTAAAATTCCGCCGAAGGCATGTGATAAAACGGAGTTTAACCATAAAACCGAACATTTGGAAGGTTTGAGTTTGGAAGATGGCACCGCAACCGTAACCGCATTCGTTGCCGAGGCAATCGCCTACTCAATGGCTTTGTACCTGCCGGAAGTTATAAAAGATGTGTATGTTTGCGGAGCAGGAGCGAAAAACCCGACCTTAATGCGTTTTTTACGACAGAGATTGCCCAATGCCGAACTGCAAATTCTTAAAAACCCGGAAAATGTCGCGGCGCAAACAGCAGCTTTCTTGGCAGCAAGGCGGATTAACTTGCTGCCTTCAAGTTTTCCGTTCACAACCGGAGTGCCGGTTCCGTGTATATGCGGCGAGCTGTT
>JAFUYI010000098.1 GCA_017470585.1 Alphaproteobacteria bacterium
CTTAAAGGCGATGGCTTTTAACTGTGCCGACAACGAAATCGGCAGGGCTTTGCTGAACGGCCGCGGCAAATCTTTCCGATTGGCGGGAAAATTACGCCGTGATACTTGGCAGGGCAGAAATCAAGCTCAATTTATAATTGAAGATGCAATGGAGACAAAAAATGACAACCCTTAAAAAAGAAGAGGAATCTTTATCATCGCACAATAGATCCGAGGGGCATCCTTTTATGAAATTGGGAGCCAAGCTCCGCGCCTATTTTTTTACCGGAATTTTGGTAACGGCTCCGGTGGCGATGACTTTTTATGTTGCTTACAAGGTGATATTGTGGATTGATACCGGTGTCGGCAAACTCTTGCCTCCGAGATTTCGCGAATATTATGATACTCTGCCGTTTACGATTCCGGGATTGGGGATTGTCATTTTGATTTTGGCAATGACGCTTATAGGGATGTTTGCCGCGGGTTTTGTCGGCAAATTTTTCATTAAGCTCGGCGATTGGATTGTCAAAAAAATACCGCTTATATCAACTGTTTATTCATTGTTAAAAAAGGTTTTTGAAACCTTTTTATCCGATAAAACGCAAGCATTCTCCAAGGTGGTGCTTTTGGAATATCCGCGCAAAGGAATTTGGATTTTGGGACTGGTCAGCACCGACACGCAGGGTGAAGTCAAAGAAATCGTAAAGCAGGATATGCTGAATGTTTTTATTCCGACCACGCCGAACCCGACGTCGGGGTTTTTGATTTTTGTTCCTCTAAAAGATGTTGTTTTTCTTGATATGAGTGTTGAGGAGGCGTTGAAGTTTATTATTTCCGGCGGTATAGTCGCCCCCGAGGAAGAAAATAATTTTAAGAAAAAAAATATTGATTTTAAAACCGAAAAAAGCTAAAATAACGCCCATATCAAACAGGATTTTTATATGAGTAATATTCATAAAACCATCCGCCACAAGACCGGCACCGCCGTATTTTTGGGAATGCGTATGTTGCCCAAAGCCAAGCGTGAGGCTCTTTATACCTTGTTTGCATGGGCAAGGCATATTGAAGATGTGGTGGAAAGTTCCTTAAATGACAAGGAAAAACAGGAAATTATCAACGGCTGGCATTTGGAATTGGATAATATTTTTGATAAAAAAGTTCCGGCAACCGAGATCGGCAGACGCATTTATAAAAATTGCCTGCGTTTTAAGCTTCCTAAAGATGAATTTATCAATATGCTTGATATTATTTCCAAAAATGTCAATACCCCCCTGCAAGCTCCGACCTTAAAACAGCTGACCGGATATTGCCGCGGTGTCGGCGGAATGACAGGCAGCCTCTCTTTGCGGGTTTTCGGCTGCAGTGATGAAAAAATCATCGGTGATCTTTCCAATTCCATGGGAACCGCAGTGCAAATTACCAATATTCTGCGTAACATTAAAGAAGATGCCAACAATAATCGGCTTTATGTGCCGCAGGAACTGTTACTTGAAGCAGGGATTACCTCCACCGATCCCAAAACGGTGTTGGTGGATAAAAATTTGGCAATCGCCCGCCGTAATTTAGCCGGCATTGCCGCCGAAAACTACCATTTAGCCTATGATGTCTTATCCCTTTTAGACAAGAAAACCGCCCGTCCGTTGCGATTGATTTTGGATATTTACAAAAAATATTTTGATATTATGGAAAAACGCGGTTGGGAGATTATCTCACCCAAGCCGGAAATCAGCAAGCTCCGTAAGTTACAAATTCTCATCAAGACTATGTTTTAGGCGGATGATTTCCTCAACCAGCCGGGCAATTCCCGCATCCACTTCTTTGACGGATCGGGCAAGCATATAAGCCGGAGTGGAAACAATTAAGTTTTTCTCATCAACAACGGCATCAAAGGCGGTGCATACCTGATGTTTTGCCCCCGCTTTTTCCAATACGGAGGCAACCTTTTCATCGTTGCCGATGGTAAGTTTTATGCCGTATTGTCCCAAAACGCAGGCAATCATTGCCGGTGCAATGCAAATTGCTCCGATAGGCATTCTGCTTTCAAAACAGTCCTCTAACACGCGGGCAATTTCGGGGTGTATTTCACAGCTTGCGCCGTGCTCTCCGAAGTCGCAGAGGTTGGAAACCGCTCCTCTTCCGCCGGGGAATATGACAGCATCAAAATCTATCACGTTAAAATCACGCAAATCATAGATATTGCCGCGGGCAATTCTTGCCGATTCAACCAAAACGTTACGCACTTCGTTTTCCTGCTCTTCGCGTGTAAAATGGTTTACTACTCTTGCTTGCTCGATATTGGGGGCAAAGCATTGATATTGCACGCCTTGTTTGTCAAGGTTGAGCAAAGTTAAAACCGATTCGTGGATTTCACTGCCGTCAAACAGTCCGCATCCCGATAAAACAACCGCAACTTTCATATTTTTCTCCTTTAAGGGCAATATAATAAAGGCAATATAATAAGAAAGTGTGCTTATTTCAATTAAAATCTTGAGAATTTCCGCCTTAAAGTTTATAGTGTTGTCTGAAATCAAAGGAAAACCACATTGACAAACGATAACACCAATAACGGTATTTTATGGCTTCCGGTTCTGTTCGGCATCGGTATAGGAGGATATTTTTGTCTTCCCTTTGAGCCTTCGCAGTGGCTTACTTTGGCGTTAATGGAAATATTGCTTCTAACGGCGTTTGTTGCCAGATTCCATCCGCAAGTCTTAAAAATTATCGCCTGCGTCGGTGTTGTTTTGGCGGGATTTGCCGATATTGAATTAAAAACTCTCTATTTGGATAAAAATTTACCCGAGGCTCTGAACGGCAGATTTTATCTGCAGGGAACAATCATAAATATTGATACCAATTACAATTCCAGAAAGAGGATATTGCTGGATAATATCAAAAATTTCAGCGGCGATTCTCTCAAAGGTCGTTATCGCTTAACCGTTATGCGCAAAAATCAAAAGTTAAAAGTAGGGGAGTGTGTGGAATTAACTGCCGAAATCTCTCCGCCGATGAAGGCCGATATGGTCGGCGGCTATCAACCGGACAGAAAATTGTTTTTTGAAGGTATTAACGCTCAAGGCTATGTGTTAAGCGAAATTTATCCGATTAAGTGTGAGAAAAGCATTAACCCGTTTATCCTAAAACTTCACGGTTTAAGAGAAAATATCAAAAATAAAATAGCGGCAGTTCTTCCCGAAGATGAAGCAGCCATCGCAACAGCAATTATTACCGGTAACCGCGAATTGATGAAAAGAGAACAGACTTCTTCCTATCAAGATGCCGGATTATCACATTTTCTGTCTATATCCGGTCTTCATATGAGTATGATTGCGGGATTGACTTTCTTTTTGATTCGGCTGTTGATGGCGTTTTTCCCGTGCCTGTCCTTAAAGTATAATTCCAAGAAAGCTGCGGCGGTAGCGGGAATTATAGTCAGTACGCTGTATTTAATGATTTCGGGCTTTGCCGTTCCGGCACAAAGAGCCTATATTATGACTTTTATCGTGATGTGGGCGGTAATTCTTGAAAGACACGCTATATCAATGCGCAGTCTTATGATTGCCGCAATGATAATTTTAATCTTTTCCCCGCAAATGCTTATCAATATCAGCTTTCAATTATCTTTTGCCGCTGTGGTTGCCTTGGTGGCATTCTATGAAAAATGCGGCGGAAAAATAGAGCAATTTATCTTTAATCCCGAAGCCGGATTTATACGCCGCACATTTAATACGATGATTGCCTATTTGCTGGGCATCATAGTTGCGGATTTGGTGGCAAGCCTTGCAACGCTTCCTTTTACCATCTACCATTTCAATCGTTTTTCGCTTTATACCTCGCTTACCAATCTTTTGGCAGGTCCTCTCATCGGTTTTATGATTATGCCGGCAATTTTAATTACCCTTTTGAGTATGCCGTTTGGTTTTTATGTGTGGCCGTTAAAAGTTGCAGGTCTGGGGATTAAATTCTTAAATGAAATAACTTCTTATGTCGCGGGACTCCCCTCATCCGTGATTGAGGTGTATTCTCCTCCTCTTATAGCGATGATTGCCGTTACTTTCGGGTTGCTGTGGCTGTGTCTTAACAATTCCAAAATAAGATATTGGGGACTGGTTTTAATTTTGGGCAGTGCTTTGAGTTTGTTTATGGTTGAAGTTCCCGATATGGTGGTAGGCGATAAAGGAAATACGATTGCCCTGAAAAATAAATACGGATGCCTGCAAACTCTCTCCGGCGGCAATCGCTGGATGAAAGAAAATTGGCGGCAAAAATTTGTCTGCAAGAACGGCAAGGAAGATAAATCTTTAGAAAGACCAAAGCTTGCGGACATAGATTGGGAAGAGGCAATCGGCTATAGCGTTTACGGCAATAATATTAAAACCATCCGCGATTATATCGGTTTCCGCCCGTGGAATAAGGGAAGATAAACAGGGGGGATCGCAAAACAATCCCCCTCGGATGTCAGCTTTCCGGAGTGTAAGATATGGTTACCTCCATTGAATATTCGCCATTGAGATTTATATCTTTGGAAACAATAGCAAATTCGACAGGAACCATTTTAAACTCATTCGCATTTCCTGTATATTTAATATACATTTGACAATAAGAATATGTGGCACCTGTGAACTTAAGTTCACCTGAGTTGGTGTTGGGTAAGTCTAATCCTCCGCAAGAATCACTTGCCGCACTGCAAGCGGACGGATTGGGAATATTGGCGGTAAATCCTCCCGGAGAGGCCATTGTGGCACTGATAATGCCGGTGTCTTTACTCATGATCGTTCCGTTGTGATTGTACATAATTGTTAGTATGTTCGCCTCCTGAAGAGCAGCCGGATTGATAGTAATGGTTCCAAAGTCGATGTCGTCGGTAACGTTTAAGCTCACATCGTGGGCGATGGTGGCGGTTACATTCATCGTTGCCGAGTTGGAAGCATAAGCAGTATAACTGCCAAGAGCAACCCCGGCAATGCCGAGCATTAAAATATAATTTTTCATAATCTAAACTTCCTTTTTTAATTTTTTTATAACTTTAATAAAAGAAACCACCTTTTGGCTCTTTAAAGCCGCGAGGTGGTTGGAAGTTCGTAACTGTCCCAAATAACAGTGTCAGGTATTCTTTATATTTCCCAACCTTCCAACCATAGTACGGTTAGAAGCAATTTTTATGTCTTGTCGGACAATTTGGGAGAGGTTACGACACCTCAAAGTGACTTTTCATTCACTTCAAGCATAAACTAGCACAAAAAATCTTTTATGTAAAGCAAAATTTTGCAAAACACCTAAAACTTATGGTAACTTTAATCTGATTTTTCCTTCCTTCTGCCAAATGTGGTATTGGTAAGATTTTGATGTGTCTGTAATGAAAACTTCTTCAACCGGTAAATTCATAAAACCTCCAAATTTTTGGGAAATTTTTTAATGATAAAATGATTCTAACAAAATTTTTGGGAAAAATAAAGCGTTTTTTCCAAATTTTTGGGAAATTTGACAGCAAATTCTTTGCTGAATAAAAATAAAAGACGGTAAAAAAATATATAATCGTTCCCAAGATTGTAAAAACCCACATAATATTCGGTGATTTTTAAAATTTTGGCGGAGAGGTGAGAATTTCCTCTCCGTCCGATTCGTTTTTAATTTGTTATTCAGGATTATAAGATATAGTCAAAGTGCCGGAGTGTTCGCCAGTGGTGACTTTTGATACATCATTTATAGAGCAAGAAAAAGGAAATACAGCAAAGTTATATTCCGGCTCACTGGCTTTAATGATAAATTCGCAGTGATTACTATTATCATTTCCGCCAAAGAGATTATATATGGAGGAGTAACCAATATTTCCTGTAACGCTCAATCCTCCGCAAGGAATATCTATTCCATTACAATCTGCGGGATTTGCAATATTGGCGGTAAACATACCAACCCTAGTATCTTGAGCTGACACAATAGCACCTTGTGTATAATAAATAATGTTTCCTGTATAATCATAC
>JAFUYI010000099.1 GCA_017470585.1 Alphaproteobacteria bacterium
GTTATTAAATTTCACTTTCTGGAAATAGGTGATGGCGTTTTCTTTTTTCATATACTGCCGCAATCCCATACCGCGGGCGAGCGGATAGCATATAATCATTGCCAAAAGGAACGGAACAATCAACTGTCTTATTTTCAGCACTCCGCTATGCCAAACCGGAATCCTAACCGAGGCAGACGGATGTAATTCTTTAATAAATCGGTTAATAAGCCCCGTTTGGTATTCATCGGCATATTGTAAAGCCTGCCGCAAAGAACTCAACGCCTGATTGTCTTTGTTTTCCTGATGATAGGCAATCCCGTTATGAACCAAAAGCAACAAATTATCACTTTGGTTTTTGCCGATATTGCGGACATTGGCGATAATGGCCTGCAAGTTTTTGAGGAAAGCAAGAATATGCCACCAGCCCAGCAACCAATTACCGAGGCTTGCCGTCAAAACTTCGGTTTTGGCTTGCTCATAGCTTAAAACCAGCTTTTCTTCCTCATCAAGGAAGGAAATAATTTTACCTCTTATCTTGCGCAGACGTATTACCCGCACAAAAGGATTTTCATAGCCGTTTTTGTCTTTTAAGATACTCAAATTTTTCATATCCGGAAAAGAGGACTTATCGTATATCTCGCTTAATAAATCATACATCAAGCGGGTATCGTCGTTTTTTAAGACATCATAGGCGACCGACAATTTCTGAAAATGCTCCATAGCATCCGAGGCATGGTTGGAATCGGGGTGCCAATGCTTGGCCAAATCGCGGTATTTGAGTTTTATTTCATCAAGCGAGGCAAGATGATTTACTTCCAAAACCGCATAATATTCCAAAGCGTCTTTCATCTATAACAACTTTCGTGCTATGTTAATCACATCGGCGGCGGCTTCCGAAGTAGGATAGCGGGAGATCAGCGGCATTTGGTTGCGGATGGCATCTCTTACCCTTGCATCGCGGCGCACTACGCCCAACATCGGCGGCGTTATTTTTAAAAATGTCTGACACGCCTTACATAATATTTCATACGTTCTCTGCCCTTCTTGAAAACTGTCGGCCTGATTGACGACAATGGAAATTTTGCACTTGGGATATTGCAGAGCCATAATTTTAATCAACGCATAAGCATCGGTTAACGAAGTCGGTTCATCCGTGCAGACAATTATAATGTTTCCGGCAATACCGGCAAGAACCCGCACCGATTTATCAATTCCCGCGCCCATATCAAGCAAAACCTTATCATACGAAGACGACATCAATGATAAATCTTCCGCCAAAATCTGTAATCTGCCCAAAGGCATAGCCGCCAATCCCGAGGAACCGGAACGTCCGGCTATAACATAAAAACGCGCCTTATCGCTGTATTGCACAATCTGATTTAGGGTTGTAGTGCCGGTTATGACACAACCCAAATCGTGTCCCACCGTCAGACCTAACTGCACATCTACATTTGCCAATCCCAAATCACCGTCAAAAAGAAGCGTTTTTTGCTTTAAGGCACTCAATGCGTGCGCCAAGGTTATCGCAAACCAAGTTTTTCCCACTCCGCCTTTGCCGGAGGCAACAGCTATCATATTGCCGCGGGGCGGAAGAATATTGCCTATCTCAAGACGGGGAGCTTTTCTTAACTGTTCTTCACTCATCATTTTGCTCCGTTATCAGGCGCGCCAAAGATATGTTTTCGATTTTAGCCAATCCGCCAATGATACTTGCTCCTACTCCGGCATAATCGGCATTAAGCCCCAAGGCAAGAGCGCAGACAATTCCGCCCAAACGATGGGTTAAATCAAGCTTGGCGGGCATAATCCAATCAATCCCGATTTTAGAGAACGCCAAAGTGATTTCAACGGCTTCCTCGGCATCATAAAGCGCATCTAAAACCAAAACTTTATCCGCACTTATGCAATCCGTAAAGCTTGGCAGGCGAGAATCCGAAAAAGGATTAACCGCGAAAGTGTCAATCAAAACCATCTTACCATCGGATTTAAGACCCCAAACCTTATCAATCAAAGTTTTTTCATCCTGCACAAACTCAAATTCCGCTCCCATAATATCTGCCAAGGATTGCAACTGATTGTTGGCTCCGGCTCGGACATTGTCTATACTTATGATATGCACGGGGATTTTGCGCATTATCGCTGTTGCTGCAGTTTTGAGTAAAGCGGATGTTTTGCCGCAGCCGTGAGGACCGACAAACATTTTAACCGGTCGTTCCATATCAAAAAAATTACCATACTTAATAAACGAAGACAGCACTTGAGCTAAAATCTCGGTATCATCAGCAGTCTTGGCTGTCGCCGCAATCTCACGGGCGCGGGCAATAAATTTAAGTTTTATATCATCGCTTAACCGATGATATTCAAAACAACGTTTAAGAAAAGAATCGTTATATCGGTTCTCAAAAAAAACATCTTTTTCATTCTCATCCCATGAAATTTCCTGTGTGTCAACCGCGGCAACCAACTCTATCCTGCCGTCATTTAAGGTCGAAGAAGAAATAATTACCGCATCATTTCCCAAATCGGCTTTTACTCTTGAGAGCAAAACGGTCATATCCGAAGCAATGAATTTCTTGATTCTCATTTTCGAACCCCGTTGTTTACAATTTCCGTAATTAAAACCCCCAATTCATTGCCGGCGATCATCAAACGCCCTTTGGCGGTCAAAACATCGTTGACATAAAGCTCAACCCCGTCATCAACTTTTCTATCCAATTCCACAATACTTTCCTCTTTGAGATGAGAAAAGTCTTTTAAACTCATTTTAAGCTTCCCCGCAAGTGCTTTCACGCATACATTTGCTTTGAGAGCCGCACTCAATTCTGCAATATCAGTATTGTGTGTTGTCATCCATTACTCCTTTTAAGCGTTCGCGGATTTTAGCTAAAATCTCCTCGGTGGAATATTCTTCTTTCTGCTCGATTTTTGTTTCTTCCGGTTTGGTTCCCAATAAAATATCCAATTTGCGGTTTATCTGCGCCAAAACATCATCAGTGAGGCGATTTACGTTCAAATCAAGAACAGGCTCTTGCCCGAAGTCCTCAAATTCAAAGGCAACAAGATTATCCATGCCCGTATCCCGTAAATCCGAATTTATCTTTGGCAGCAGAGATTATTTCGTTTTGCGCTTTTTCAATATCACGCAGTTTTACAGGTCCAAGCCGTTTCAATGTTTCTTCAATCACTGCGCCCTCATTATGAGGCAAAGCCTCCAATATTTTAGCACGGATTTTATCCGAGGCTCCGCGCAGGGCAATCACTAATTTCGGCTCGCCGATTTGTTCTATTAAGGACTTCCAATTTTTCTCATCCCAATCGTACAAATCCTCAAAGCTTATATCTTTTTTTGCCAACTCGCTCAAGGCTTCGGGCGCAATATGTTTTACATTTGAAAACAATTCGCTCTCAAATTCGGGCGGCAAAAAGCTCATAATCTGCGCCACCTTTTGGGCGTTACTCTGTCCTTGTGAGGAAATGATATTGTCCGCCAAAGTCCGCCCCAATGTACCGAAAAGCCCCATATCGACCGGACGCAGTTTCAGCATTTTGGCAGTTATTTCCGCACTCAAATCCGCCCCCAATTCGGCAAGGATTTTCGCGCTTTTTTTTGGAGTAAGCTTTGACAGCACAATCGCCGAAACCAGCGGATATTCATACTTCAAAGCTTGAGCCAAAACGGCAGGCGGCATACTTTCAAGGCTTTGCCAACTTGAAGCTTCCGGATTTATGCGGCAATCCCGCAACACCCGTTTTACATCGCTTTCATCGGCAAATGAGGAATCGTCTTCTTTTTCCGCAAATTCCTTTTTGTCCGGCAGATGAGGAAATATTATCGGGCTGTCATCAATATCTTCATCTTTTCTTCCTCGAAAAGAGGAAAAAAGCACAATCAATGCCACCAACACCGCCGAAACCACCAAAAATAACGCAAAAGCTTCGGCAATGTTCGGTATTTCGGGAATTTTCAAATTTTTCAGACGGTCAAAAAGAACATATCCCCGAGTGGAATACCAAAAATCTTTTATCAGCAAATAACAGCTTCCCGAATTGCCGAGCAAAGACAGGCAAAAAGCAAACCCCAGCGCAAATGATGCGACGGCACAAGCAAAAGCGGTGCATACGGATGCTTTATCAAGCTTGGTATTACTCATTATCCTCTCTTTTTTCATCTAATCTAACCGATTTTTTGTTATTATAGAACAGTTTATTGTCAGATATTCACAAGATTTGCGATTGAGGATTTAAGCTCGTATATCGCCTCATCGTCATTCAGGCGATGATTGGAGGCTTTCAAGAGCTTAACTTCTGTTTTTTCCGAGGTGATTTTTTCGGCAATTTTCAAAGCTTCGCGCCATGGCACACTGGCATCTTGCATGCCTTGGATGATATGCACCGGACAATTTATCCGCCACGGCTCATCTTCGCTCAAACAGGAAGCCAAAGCCGTTTCAACAAAGCGTTCGGTGATGGTATAAGAAAAGTCGTTGTTGGCAACAATTATCCGTCCCTTTTCTTTTAAGTCGCGTTTTTGGTCTTCACCGATAAGAGCCGAAAACCGTTTGATAAAATTCGGAGCGGGAGCCAAGCCTATCAAGCCTTTGCAACGCTCTTGATATTTGAGTGCGGCAAGCAATGCCAGCCATCCGCCCATGGAGGAACCGGCAACGATAAAGGAATCGGGAATAACATCTTCAATTATTTCAAAAACTTGATTTTTCCAGATTTCAAAATCGGTTTTTTCAAAATTTTCCTTATCGCTTCCGTGTCCGGCATAGTCAAAACGCACAAAGCCGAGACCTGATTTCAAACATTCCTCCTTTGCCGCTTCAGGCTTACGCCCCCAAGCATCAGAGCAAAATCCGTGCAGATAAAGAAGCACCATATTGTTATTTTTTGGCGAAATATATTCAAAATCTGTTGCAAAGTGTGATTTAAAAGTGTATTTTTGCATATTGTAACCTGATATGAGTTTAAAAATTTCATTAACAAGGGGATTATAAAAGCAAAATGTCCAAAGGTAAAGAAGAAAATCCGATTGTATTGCAAATCTTGCCGGAATTACAGCACGGCGGTGTGGAATGGGGAACGATTCAAGTTGCCGAAGCCTTACAGCAAAAAGGCTTGACAAATTATGTTGCTTCCGCCGGCGGGCGTTTGGTGCATGAGCTTGATAAAATCAAAGTAAAACACTTTACTTTGCCGCTTAAAACCAAAAATCCTCTTAAAATGTATTTGAACTCTTTGAAACTGGAAAAGATTATCAAGGAAAACGGCATTAACATCGTACACGCCCGCTCACGCGCTCCGGCATGGAGTGCCTATTGGGCGGCCAAAAGAGCAAATGTGAAATTTATGACCACTTTCCACGGTACCTATGGTTTGGGACCGAAGGGAATAAAAAAGATTTATAACAAGGTTATGACTTTCGGGCAGTTGGTTATTGCCATTTCCGAACACATCAAAAAACATATCACGGATAACTATAATATTGATTTATCCAAAATACGGCTTATTCCGCGGTGTGTTGATGTGGAAAAGTTTTCGCCGCACGCGGTCAGCCAAGAACGGATTATAAGAGCCGTTTCCGAAAACAATCTTCCCGAGGACAGACCGATTATCTCGCTTATCGGGAGGATTACCCGTTGGAAAGGACAACATTTGTTGGTTGAGGCAATGTCTTTAATCAAGCACAAAGAAGCCTACGCCATAATTGTCGGTTCGGATCAGGGGCGCGTAAAATATACGCAGGAATTAAAAAGTATGGCAAAAAAACTTAAAACTGACGATCATATTCAGTTTATCGGCGAAAGTTTTGATATTCCGGCATTATTGATGGTGTCGGATAT
>JAFUYI010000100.1 GCA_017470585.1 Alphaproteobacteria bacterium
TATGTGTCGCCGCTAATGATAATTCCGAAGGGCAGGTGGTTTTATCCGGACATACCAAAGCTATCGACAAAGCAATTGAAATTGCTTTCGAGTTCGGAGCCAAACGGGCTATAAAACTTCCCGTGAGCGCACCGTTTCATAGCCCGTTAATGCAGCCTGCCGCCGAAGTTATGGCCAGAGCTTTGATGGAGGTTGGAGTACATCATGCCCAAATTCCGCTGATTGCCAATGTTTTGGCGCATCCCATCCGTGATGAAAAAGAGATTATCAAATGCTTGGTGGAACAAGTTACCGGAACGGTACGTTGGCGGGAGACCACAGCTTTTCTGCACGAACAGGGTGTAACCGATATTTTTGAGCTGGGAGCAGGAAAAGTCTTATCCTCTATGGTTAAACGAGCTTACAAGGATATAAACACCGCAAGTGTATGCAATGCCGATGAAATTGAAGAATTGGCAAAAAATTTGTAATTAACAGCAAAGGAAAAAAATATGTTTGAATTAAATGATAAAGTGGCTTTGATTACCGGAGCAAACGGCGGATTGGGAGATAAAATCGCCCGTACTCTGCACGCTCAAGGCGCAACCCTTGCCTTAACCGATCGCCGCACCGACAATATGGAAAAACTGAAATCCGAATTGGGCGAGAGAGTTGAATATTTTGTTGCCGACCTTACTGATGCCGATTCCATTTCGCAACTGATTAAAGATGTTGAGGAAAAATTCGGTCGTGTTGATATTTTGGTCAATAATGCCGGACTTACCAAAGATAACCTCTTTATCCGTATGAGTGATGAAGATTGGCAATTGGTTTTGGATGTAAACTTGACTGCCGGATTCAAATTGGCAAAAGCCGCAGTCCGCGGAATGATGAAACGCCGTTTTGGTAGAATTATCGGTATTGCTTCGGTTGTCGGTGTTACCGGCAATGCCGGACAAGCGAACTACTCGGCATCCAAAGCCGGTATGATTGCCATGAACAAATGCCTGGCGCAAGAAGTTGGTTCGCGCGGCATTACCGTCAATTCAATTGCCCCGGGATTTATCCGTACTCCGATGACCGATGTTTTGCCTGATGATGTTAAGGCGGCTCTTTTGGCTAAAATTCCCGAAGCCAAACTCGGTGAAGCTCAAGATATTGCTAACGTTGTCGCCTTTTTGGCCAGCGATGAAGCACAATATATAACCGGACAGACCATCAATATTAATGGCGGTATGGCAATGATTTAACTTTTAAGTTAAAAGAAAAAAGCCTCCTTCTGCTTTTGGCATAAGGAGGCTTTTTTGATTGAGGCAATTGATGATGTATGGGTGAGGGCGAAGAATAATAAAAAACTATAAAATTTTTTCTTTACATTGTCGTTTTTTATGACGGGTTAATTTTAGAGCAAGTGAAAAGCCGCTTTGAGTTCTCAAAAGCTCTCTAACATAGTTTGTATTAAAAGTGATTTGTCCGCTTTTATAACCGGAAGTCCGCTTTAATTCTTTTAATTCTTTTAATTTATGCTTGTTTTTGGGATTCGCCGCGAAATACAGCCGCAGGCATTCACCGCAAAACCATCACCGTTAACTACATGCCGAATTGATTTTTCGAAGAAAATACCGTGATATTTAGCGTTATAAAAACTTAACTTTTCAACAAGGCAATTTTTTTTAATATATTATCTTGACAGAAATAATTATTTTTTGTAAATAGGCATAAGCTGTTTATGGCGGATGTAGCTCAGTTGGTTAGAGCGCTGGTTTGTGGTACCAGATGTCGTCAGTTCGAATCTGATCATCCGCCCCATATCTAAAGGTCGTCATTAAATGGCGGCCTTTAATGTTGTGTATAAAATAAAAATCGATAAAAAGTCCTTGCATATTTTGTCAAATATGGTTATAATGACGGTAATTAAGCTATTATTAACACCTAAAATTATTTTCTATGAGTAAATCAAGAAAACTTAGAGAGATTATCTCCCCGGAGGAACAAATTAATGTTCTTATGGAGGTAATCAGGGAAGGACAGTTTGAAAAGCTGCCGCGCTTGGCAAAAGAGGGGTACTATTTCAATCTGGTAGTCTTTGATATGTTGCGCAATTGCGGACATCAGGATATTCTGGATAAAATCTGGAATACCGATTTCATGTTTCTCGGAGATTCAGGAAAGCTGGTTTCTTACCTCGTTAACATTATGGGCGAGAGAAATGCAGCAATTTTTCTCCGTGACCATGAGGAATGCGGGCAAGTGTGGTTTCACTGCTACAAGTGGGCCGTGGATCCGAGGCTTTATGTCGAGATTGAGGATTGGGATATGCTGGTATTTCGCTCGAAGTACTATCTGCTTGTCGAAAATGGCAAGTTTGATGAAATCATTACCAAAGGGGTAGGGATTGAAGCTGTTGAAGTACTTCGCGAGAACAAACAGGAAAAGCGCATTATGGAACTGGGAGAGTATCGCTGGCTTTTGTACGAATCATGGCAACCCGAGGGCATACAGCTTATCGCTGATGCCGGAAAACTTGAGGAGGTATATGAAAAGTACACGCCCAAATGCCTTGATGCTTTTTGTTATATTCCGGAGGGACGCGAGTTCTTGTACGCCAAGAAAGAGTTTAGAACTCTCATTCATAAAGGCTTTAATGAAGTTCTTGTGGCGCACAGGCAATGGAATACTCTCGTCGAAAACGGCTGTTTCGCAGTCATTGACTGGGCGGATTGGTGGAAAACATCATCAGACAAAGCACTCGTTTTGAATTATGCCAAAAAAGCCAAAGCTTGGGCGTTTCTGGCAGACCGCGGGAAGGTTGGATTACTCTTAAAGAACTTGCAATTCAAGCTCGCCCTGAAAGCTCTGTTTAAAAAATCTTAAAAAAAGAAGAACCTGCATATTAAACCGCAGGTTCTTTTTTTGTAGGTTACAGAAATTAAGAGAAGAATATTTTTTTGAATGCAAATTTTTTTTTGCTTTGACAACAAAGATTTTTTATGATAGGGTAGCTTTGAAGTGAGTGAAAAATCACTTTGAGGTCTCATAGCCTCTTGCATGATGTCTGACAAGACATAAAATTGCTTCTAACCGTACTATGGTTGGAAGGTGTGGAAATAAGGCTTGCCAAATACCACACACTGTTTCATGCAACAGTTATGAGCTTCCAACCACCTCGCGGGTTTAATGCCCAAAAGGTGGTTTTTTTATAACTTTAATAAAAGAAGGAAGTTTGGATGATGAATAAATATATTTTAATGCTCGGCATTGCCGCAGTTGCTCTTGGCCGTTATGCCGCTTATGCAGGCAACACTGCCACAATGACCGTTACCGCAACAATTGCTCACGATGTGAGCCTATCCGTTACTCAAGATATAGACCTTGGCACAATCACCATCAATCCGGCAGATGCTGATAACGATGGATGGATATATTATAATTTGGATGGAACGGTTAAAAGTAAATCTGATCCCATAACTGCGGCACCCAATGCGACTCTGGGGACTTTTACCGCTAATATTGCCAATCCTTCTGCTTGCGATGGCTCAAGCAATACTTGCGGCGGTTTGATGGTACCAACTATAGGCGGCATTTTTGGCGGTAGTCATACTTCATGCCGTTTTGTAATAGAATATGGTACTTTAAACGAATTTAGGGTGGTGCCGACAGACTGTGATTTCGTTGCAGGGGAAGCACTTGCCGGAACACACACTCAAACCATTACCATCTCTTATACGGCAAGTTAAGATAAAAAGTAAAAAAAATCAGGGCGGGGATTTACTTCCCGCCTGTTTTTGCTTTTTTTAGCTTATTGCTCTTTTTCTTTCGGCTGTCAATATCTCGATTTTGCAATGTCAAAGTAATGGTAATGATAACAAAAAGAGGATAAAAATTTTCTTTAATGGTAATTTTTGTATTTTTAGGTGTTGCAAATAAATCTATTCGGGTGTATAATGCATTTATACGGAGGAATAAAATATGCAAAAATTGATGACAGCGTTTTTGATATTGCTTATGGGATGCGAAACATCACTGGCCGGCGTGCGTTCCATTGTCGATTCTGCCTCGCATACCAAACGTGAGCGTCTGAACAGCAACTATATATCATCTTCGGTCAAAAAATGTACCGGTAGTGGCTATACCCGCACTTCGTGTTACGGAAACGAATATGGGGTTGATGTTTGCCCGTACGACATCCGTTATTTCAAATATTGTTGCCCGCCGCAATATACATCCACTCAAAAAGAATGCCGTGAACAGGGAATGGTTGCATCCGGAAGCAGTTGCCATGGCTATTATGAGTGCCGCCCGATTGAAAATGAGGATACGCGAAAAAGCGAAGATTTTGATTACTGATAAAAAACTTATACGAAGAATGCAAAAATATAAGGGGTGATTTCTCTCTCCTGCCTCTTTCTGCGTTCATCCTTATTTTTGCCTCTTTCTCTCTTGCCACCTCCGAGCGAGGAACAACCTCTTACTTGTCTTGCTGAACTTGTTTCAGCATCTTGAGGTTCTGAAACGAGTTCAGGACGACAAAATGGTATTTAGGCATACTCTCCCAATGCTGAACTTGTTTCAGCATCTTTTTTTGAGGTCTCCCCTCTCGTCATCCCTCGCACGGAACGTTGTTCCGTGCGTCAAGGGGGGCTCGTGACCACAATAAACGGTGTCTAAATTTCAGGAGATTCCTTGACATTGCAACCCACGATTGCAATGAGGAATGACAGAAAAAGAGGGGTTTAGCCTTACTATCCCAGTGTCAACTTCTGAACTTATTTTAGCATTTTTTTTGAGATTTTTCCCTCCTCGTCACCCCTCTATTCGGCGTCCTTCCCCTCTCATGTCACGCCGCACTTGATGCGGCGTCCAGGTTAAAAAATAAGCCGATTTTAGACCTGATGCCAAAGTCAAGCCCGACAATGAAGTTTAAGTATGTGAGGAGAGGGCGGAGAATAATAAAAAACTTTTAAATTTTTGCTTTACATTGATGATTTTTTATGCTAGCTTAATTTTGAAGTGAATGAAAAGTCACTTTGAGGTGTGAGAACCTCTCTAATATCGTTTATACTAAAACGTAATTTAGTTCATCCGGCTTTATGGCTGGAAGTCTGCAAAATATAAAGAATATGCAGAACTATTATATTAGGTAGTTCTCAACTTCCAGCCACCTCGCGGGTTTAGTACCCAAAAGGTGGTTTTTCTTTATAACGTTAATAAAAGAAGGAAGTTTAGATGATAAAAAATTATATTTTAACGCTCGGCGTTGCAGGTGTCGCACTTGGTTCCTACGCCGTATACGCGGGCAATTCTGCCACAATGACCGTAACCGCAACAATCGCCCATGATGTCAGCTTGGTGGTAAAGGATGATTTAGATTATGGAATTATAACTATTGATCCGAGCGTTAATAGCGGAGGATACACATCAATAGCCTTTAATGGCTCGTTATACGGCAAAGGTGGCGGCATTATCTCTATAGAGGGTAATAACGTCGGATATTTTACTGCCACTGTGTCTGATGAGTGTAAAAAAAACGGAGATGCGTATTCTTCTTCACACGGTTCTTGTTTTAGTGTCAGCCATGATTCAATAACTATGGGCGGTATCAAATTTTCTGATCCGTATGTGGACTATGTTAGCGGCAATGAATTTAAGTTTCTATATGATTATATTGAATACAAAAGCGGCACAATACCAACATCAGGCG
>JAFUYI010000101.1 GCA_017470585.1 Alphaproteobacteria bacterium
CTCGTAGTGTGCGTATGCGGGAAATTCGGCAACAATGACCGTTACCGCCACGATTGCCCACGACGTGAGCTTGAGTGTTACGCAAGATTTAGACCTTGGCACCATTACCATCAATCCGGCATTTGACGGAGCAGCTACAGTGTGGCATTACAGAGCTTCGGGAGTAATTAGTTTCGATCCTCAAGGAGCTATCGTATCGGCAGGAAACGCAACAGTTGGCACTTTTACTGCTAATATTCCTAATCCGGCCGATTGTGATGGAACTGCTGACTGCGGAGGATTGAGTGTTGATGATACTATTGGCAATTTCTTCGGCGGAAGTGATTATACTAATAATTGTGACTTTCAAATTCAATACAGCGGATCAGCTAATACATTTAAGGTTTATCCTGATGTTTGCTATATAGGCGATATATCCAAAGTCACTACCGGCACGCATTCGCATACTTTAACCATCTCTTACAATCCGGAATAAAAATAAAGATAAAAAATAAACTTCCTGTAACGATGAACAGCCGGCGGGATTCGCCGGCTGTTCATTTTTGGTAAAGCAAACTTTTTATTCGGGATAGAGTTCATCACGAACAATCTTGCGCAATTCGTCTATTGCCACCAATTCTTGATGTTCGTTCATATAGTGCCAATAAAGCCAGCCGTTGCAAGCCGGAGCATTTTGCGCCGCAGCTCCCATTTGGTGAATCGAGCCGTTGCCGAATGTTGAAATCAAGCTTCCGTCCGAGCGGATAAGAGCCGAAACATCGCCCTTGGCATCGTAAAGTTTATCGCCGACATTAAGCAATCCGCACTCAATAACGCTTCCAAACGGTACGCGGGGTTGACGTTTTTTGGTGGTGAAGTTAAGGCAGGCGTTGCTGCGTATTCTTTCAACTTCCGCGATTCGGGCTTTGGCTCCCGCAACATAAGTTGCATCGCGCTCAATACCGATAAAATTACGCCCGATTTTTTTGGCAACCGCGCCGGTGGTTCCGGTACCGAAAAACGGATCTAAAACCACATCGCCGACATTTGAAGATGCCATCAAAACCCGATACAAAAGAGCCTCCGGCTTTTGGGTGGGATGAAGTTTTGCGCCGTCTTGCCCTTTCAGTCTTTCCTTTCCGGTGCAAATCGGAAGCTGCCAATCACTGCGCATTTGCACATCTTCGTTCATGGCTTTCATTGCCTCGTAATTGAAAGTATATTTTGACTTCGGCGATTTTGCCGCCCAAATCAATGTTTCATGAGCGTTGGTAAAACGTGTTCCCTTAAAATTGGGCATGGGATTGGTTTTATTCCAAATAATATCATTTAAAATCCAAAAGCCCAAATCCTGCAGGATATATCCTACTCTGAAAATGTTGTGATAAGAGCCGATAACCCAAATTGTACCGTCTTCTTTTAAGACTCTGCGGGCGGCTGTCATCCAAGCTTTGGTGTATTCATCGTATTCCTTGAGGCTGGAAAAATTGTCCCAATCTTCATAAACCCCGTTTACTGAGGAATTATCGGGGCGGGTTAACGAATCGCCCAATTGCAGATTGTAAGGAGGATCGGCAAAAATAACGTCAACGGAATTTTCTTCCATTTCGTTCATAATTTTGACACAGTCGTCGTTAATGACAGTGTTGAGAATGGTTTTATTCATTTTTAACAGCTTTATTTTGTTTAATTATGAAACGCATTATGCCAAAAAGAAGTTACAAAAACATTAACGCCGCCAACGAAAATTAAGCTCAAAATGTATTGACAAAGCACATAATTTGACTTATATTGTAATTACAATCTGATTGCGAAGAGGTGAAAATGGTTAATTTAACAGTGAGAATAGACGAGAATTTGAAAGCCGATGCCGAAGCTGTATTGGCGCGTTTGGGTTTGACGGTATCAGATGCGGTGCGACTGTTTTTGGCACAAATCAGAAATACACGGAGCATACCTTTTGAACTGAAAGTTTATGACGAGCCAAACGAGAATTTGGAAAAAATTATAACTGAGGCGGAAAAAGAAAATAAAGCCGGCAAATTGCCATCTTTCAAATCGGTTGAAGATTTGGTCGGCTATTTAAATGAGAATTAAAATGTATGTACTAAAACCATCAACTCAATTTAAAAAGGATTATAAATTGTGCCAAAAGCGCGGCTGTAATATGGCTAAAATGCACGCCGTTTTTGAGATTTTATCATCAGGTAAGATGATTCCGGCGGAGTATCATGACCACCCTTTGGGCGGCAAATATAAAGGATACAGGGATTTACATATTGAGCCTGATTGGGTGTTGATTTATAAAGTGGAAGGAAATAGTATTGTGTTGCTGACTGCAACGGGAACGCATGCCGATTTATTCAAGAAATAGTGCTAAAAACGAACAGCCGGCGGAAAACGCCGGCTGTTCATCGTTACAGGAAGTTTATTTTTTATCTTTATTTTTATTCCGGACTGTAAGAGATGGTAAAAGTATACGAACGCGAGCCGGGAGTGACTGTAGATGCATCTTCTATTATGCAACCATCAGGCATCACCTCAAAGCTATTTCCACTTCCGTATTTGTTGTAAATAGCAAACCAGCAATAATTGCTATTATCACTGCCAAAAATTTTAACCACGCCACCCTCCTCTAGCTGTAGTCCTCCGCACGACCAATTTGCCATATTGCAATCTTCCGGATTGGGGATATTGGCGGTAAAAGTACCGATGGTGGCATTATCTGCAGAAACAACTGCATATCCAGTGTCATAACTAGGCACACCCGCATTATAATACCACTCTGTATCCGTTCCGGCATAAGCTGGGTTAATGGTAATTGTACCCATATTTATATCGCCGGTTTTGGTAAGGCTAACATCGTGGGCAATTGTGGCGGTTACGGTCATTGTTGCCGAATTTCCGGCGTAGGCACAATAAGAACCAAGGGCAACCCCTGCAACACCGAGCATTAAAATATATTTGTTCATATTCTTTACTTCCTTTATAATTTTCTTTTTCTGTTAACACTAAAAAGAAAACCACCTTTGGGCGTAAAACCCTGAAGGCGGTTGGAAGCTCAAAACTACTAACTGATGTAGTGCAAGGTATTCTTTATATTCCCCTGCCTTCCAACCATAAAGATCGGATATATACCGATTTACGTTTCGGTACAAACGTCAGTTACGAGGTTTTGAGACCTCAAAGCGGTTTTTCACTCGCTTCAAAGTCAATATAACATAAGTTTTATTGATTGGCAAGCAAAAAGTTATAAAAAAATTATAAAAATTAGCTCGTTGCCAAAAATATATATTGACAAATTTTGTCCAAAATGGTACCTTAAAACAGGTTTAACCTTGAGGTGCATTATGAAAAAAACTTTATTGGGATTGGCATTGCTTGCCGGATTAAGCACAGATACAAAAGCCGAAGAAATATTAAATGCGGGTTTGACATCCGATTCGCCTAAAACCGAGCAACGATCCGACAGTACGGTTTCGGTGTGCGGCAGTTATCAGGGAGTTAATTTTGAGGTTGACCGCAAAACACATAAAGTTTCTTTTCCATCACTTGATGATAAAAAGAAATTCAGCACATTGGTTGAGGATTTTGCCGCTCGCCGTCAAATGCCCGTAAAGGTGGCAAAAGATATTGCCGAACGCTTGGCGGCCGTGCAGATTATCAAAAAATACGCCGACCCGAAACAGACGCAGTTTGCGGCTTCCGATGAGGAATTTGCCAAACAGCTCACCAAAGATGCGCAATATATTAAAACCCATGGCGCACAAGCTTTTTATGACAATATTATGAGTAAAAAAAGCACAACCGTAGATTTTGAACAGGCAAGGCAGAACCTTGTGCATAACAAGACCTACCGCGCCTCGCCGTCGGTTTCCTATCAGGTTTCTGGGAAGGGTGAAGTAGTTATTCTTGATGCCCGTCCCGACGGGAGGGTCATTCAGTCCTTAATGCCCCATTATGAAAGAGAAAATTCGGATAAGGTGTCCAAATATGGTATTTATATCGCCTATAAGGACGATAAAGGAATGTATCATTGCGGCGGCAGCATTGCCAGAACTGCAAATGCGGCGCATTTGGCTGAAACAGCGGCATTAAATAACCTTTATGTAACCGATGTTATCGCCTCTCATATTGCTTCCCGTCAAGCTCAAGGTGAAGTTTTAACCTCGGGCGAGGAGGCGGTTTTAAGACTCAATGCCCAACTTTTAAAAAAGCACGGCATTATGCACGATAAAAACGGTTCTCTTATTCGTACTCCGCAAAACACTTCCAAATCACGGCATAAAACACAAAGTTATTAAAAAACACGCACATTTTTAAAAATAGATGTTGTAATTTATTTTTAATTGTTATATCTTGCAGGGCGTTATAAGCCGTTTGGTCGGCCTTGCCGGGTGGGTAAAGTGTTGAAAATATAGGCCTGCAAGCGTTGACCGCCGCCGTTTTTCATTGCGAAAAGCGTGCTTTGAGGCTTGTAACAATTGGTTTTTAAACCGGAGAGAATTTTGATTTTATATGAGAGAACCAAACAAATAAGTAAGCAATATCCGTTCTCTTTATAAAAAAGGATTAAAATACCGCGGTATGACCGCAAGAAAAAATTCTGTCCGTATTTTAATACCGCGGATAATGCGGTTTACGGAGTTAGTAGTATGACAAAAAGAATGTTGATTGACGATACCCAGCCGGAAGAAACAAGGGTTGTGGTGATGGACGGTGCCAAGATTGAAGATGTTGAGTTTGAATCGAGTTTTCGCCGTCAGATTAAGGGAAATATTTATCTTGCCAAAGTGATGAGGATTGAACCCTCACTGCAGGCCGCTTTTGTGGATTATGGCGGAAATCGTCACGGTTTTTTGGCTTTCGGGGAAATACATCCCGATTATTATAATGTTTCGGATGAGGTTTTGCACGCCTGCGAGCAGGAAGCAGACGAGATTATCGAAAATAAAAAGCAGATAGCAAAGGAACGCGAGATTGAACGCACCCGCCGTGCGGAAGCAAGAGCCGCCCGCCGTGCCAAATATTTGGCGGAAATGGAGGCTCTCAAGCAAGAAGAGGACAAAAAGCAAGAAGCCGCGGCAGATGAGAACAAAGAAGAGCAAGCTCCGCTTAATGATGATACCTCATCTTCACAGGATGAGCTTGCCATTGAGGTTGTTTTGCCCGATGCAACAAATGCTCCCGCACATCCTCGCCGCGGCAGAAGAGCCAAAAAAGCCCTTACGGAAGACAATGCAGAGGCAAAAGAAAATAAAGAAGCTCCCGTTTCGGAAGAAGAAAACGATGAAGCCAAAACACAAGAGCAGGCACCGCGCCGCGGGCGCAGGCGCAAAGCCCCCAAAACTTTAAGCGACAGCGAGGGAATAG
>JAFUYI010000102.1 GCA_017470585.1 Alphaproteobacteria bacterium
TGACGGTGAGAACTCCCGAGGAAGGGAGTTTGCTTTTGCAGATTTTAGGCACACGGGAGTGTGCCGACGGCTTGCCGGAAAATCAAAAACGGCATATTTAAAACCGAGAGCAAGCGATGGAAAGCGCAAATTTCTACACTGATCACAGAGAACTGGAAAGGTGAGTAAATTATGCTTACCGGAATGTTAGTATTAAACAAATTTGTTAGTATTGCATTTATGGCAAGCTTATATAAAATCTTCGGAGAACTATTTTTTAGGGAGTAATCTATGGAACGAAGAGAATTTATCAAGGCGGCACTTGCAACTGTTGCAGTTGCAAGTTTACCCCAAACCGCTCGTTCTGGTTTATTGGAAGGAAATAATATGTCTAAAAAAATCGTTATTTTGAACGGAAGTCCGAGACAATCCGGAAATACCAAAGGTCTTATAAAAGCCTTCACCGAAGGGGCTGAAAGCAAAGGTCATCAGGTAACTTGTTTCGATATAGGGCAAATGAATATTCACGGTTGTTTAGGTTGCTTCGGCGGCGGAAAAGATAAAAACTCACCGTGCGTGCAAAAAGACGATATGTTAAAAATTTATCCTGAATATTCGGCAGCTGATATTGTTGTGCTGGCAAGTCCGATGTATTACTGGGGCTTTTCCGGACAATTAAAATGTGCGTTTGACCGTTTATTTGCCGTGGCTGAATGCAATATGTTTTATCGTAATCCGAAGAAGAAATGTATTATGCTGATGGCTTCCGAAGGCAACAGCGAAAGCAATTCCAAACCGGTTATTGACTATTATGAATCCCTCTTAAAGCATATAGGGTGGAAAAATCTCGGACACATTATTGCCGGAGGAGTTATGAAAGTCGGCGATATTAAAGGTCATAAAGCGTTAGATGAAGCGCGAGAGCTGGGGGCATCACTATAAAAATTAAGCCGGATAAATCTCCGGCTTTTTTATTGTTTTTTTCGATGGTCATCACCCCATTGGCAAAGGTCAAACAATATCGGAATAAGCGATTTTCCTTTATCGGTCAGGCTGTATTCCACTTTCGGAGGTAATTGCGGATAAACTTTGCGGCTTATTAAACCGTCTTTCTCCAGTTCTTTTAAGGTTGCGCTTAACATCTTAAAGGAAATCTTGCCGATGAGCCGATGTAAAGCATTGTGCCGTAAAACCTCAAATTCCCCAAGCCAGTAAAGGATAATCATCTTATATTTGCCGCCAATCAGCGATAATGTGTAGCCAAATCCCGTATCTTCCAGTTTTGTATTAGGATTGATACATCTTTCCTGCATTTTACGCTCTCCTTTAGGTTAGTATTAAACAAATTTGTAAGTATTGATTTTATGTATCATATAATATTAAATAACTGTTAGCAAGATTATTTTAGGAGATACTTGTGCTAAAAAAGATACTTTTTATGCTGGCGATATTCGGTATGTTTGCAATGCCGGGTTATGCCGCAGATATTAACGCTAACAATGGAGAAAATGCAATGACGGAGACATCTGTTAAAGATTACGAGGCGGTAAAGGCTGCCCTAAATAAATATTTGGAAGCAGGAAAGCAAGGTAAAAGCGATATTATGAAGCCTGCGTTTCTTGAAAATGCAATAATGTACACTTCCGCCAAAGGTGAAGTCAGCGGCGGCGCAATTCAAGGTTTATATGATTATATTGATGCTAATCCTGCCGCACCTGAAATTGAAGCAGAAATCACAGCGATTGATATTGCAGGAACTGTTGCATACGCCAGAGTTGAATCAAATAATTGGCACGGTGCAAGATTTTCTGATATGTTCTTGCTCTTAAAAGATGGTAATGAATGGAAGATTTTAACTAAAGTTTATTACACACACTGATTTAGCAATATATTTTTACACCCCGATTGAGAAATCAGTCGGGGCGTTTTTTTGTTTTAAATATATGATAGTTTATAAATTTTTTTGCTTGACATATACCATTACACAGTATATGTATATAAACAGTAAAACAAAACAGAGGTTATGATGGAAAAAATCAAGGCTAAACACGCGGATAACCTGCCGAATTTGAATCGTATTGCCGGACAGATTGAAGGTGTTAAGAAGATGATTGAGGACGAACGTTACTGTATTGATATTATTCAACAGCTTAAAGCCGTTCGTTCGGCTGTGAAAACCGTGGAACGCAATATTGTGCGAAAACATTTGCAGCATTGTGTTAATGCGGCATTCCACTCGGAAAAGGAGCGGCAGCAAAAAATTGATGAATTGATAGCTTTATTTGATAAATCAGATTGTTAAAAGAAAGGAATTGCGTATGAAAAAAATATTTTATGCTTTGTTAACTTCATTGTTGTTTTTGAGTTTGAATGCCAAGGCCGAGAGTATAAAGGCAGGTAAAAAAATTACAATCAATGAAAATACTTCATTTGAATATAATTTTGTAGAACATCCGAAGGTCGGTGATGTGATTATGAAAGTTATTGTCAGTGATGAAAATGAGCGCAATGTTCAAGTATTTGCCGAATATGATATGCCCTCTATGCGCGGTCATCACGCCTCCGGTAAAGTGGAATTTAAGCGCAACCGTGCCGGAGATTATGTCCTGCCGATACACTTTGCTATGCCGGGTGATTGGGAAATTGTGCTGACATTTGAAGAAAATAACGAAGAATTATATCAAGGCAAGGTTGAATTAGAGATTTAAGAATGAAGAAATTTCTGCCGGCTGTTTTAGGAATGTTTTATATCGGTTCCGCTTATGCGGATAATACGCTGATATATTTTGAAACGCAAGGTATCGGCGGATATTCTTCCGGCGAACATAAAGCGGTATATCATTCTTTTGATAAACATGATGCTATGCAGAAAAATTCTTTAGGTGTGGATTTATTACATAAATTTTCCTCACACTCGGGTGATTGGGGCGCGGCTGCTTTGCAATTCCGCTTGGCTTATGACGACGATGACAAAGATTTAACACCGCAATTTTATAATGCGTATTTAAAATATAAAACTTCCATCGGCGATATTTGGGGCGGACATAATCGTATTGCCTACGGTTTATCGTCTTATTGGGATACACATTCGGATTTAATCGGCGATTTAACGATGCAGGGTGTCGGTTTTGACCGCGATTGGGGCATCGGCTGTAATTATGATTATGAAAAAGGAAATGTCAGCGCAAGTTTAACTTCCGGTACGGGTATGAATATTCGTGATTACGGTAATTGGCTGGCGGCAACGCGTGCTTCGTATGGGGTATTAAATTATGATAATTATACTTTCGGGGCATCTTTTATGTTCGGTAAAACGCTTGAGACCATGGGCTATGAAATTATGGATAAACATCCGAAAGATACTTGGCTTTTGGGAATAGATACCGCATATAATGTCAATAATTTTGAACATAAAGCAGAATTGGACGGAGGTGAGCTTAATCATCGCGCTTACTGGGCTGCGTTGTATCGTTTAAGTATAAAATTAGACAATGATGAACAATGGAAATGGGATATTCAGCCGACATACGTCTATGAAGAAAAAAATGAAGATTGGACATTTGCCAATGCCCTCAATTATCAGCTGACAGGTGATATAAAATTAAGTTTTATGCATCGCTATCAGCATCGAAACAATGATAATATGTATATCGGGCAGATTTATTTTTATAAACCGATATAAAATAAGGAGTTATTATGAAAAAAATTTTAAGTTTTCTGATTTGTTTATTATGGAGTGCCAATGTTTATGCCGCGGTCGGCTGTGATTTAAATGATCCTGACCGCGATGTCAAACGCTTTTTTCCAAACTCAACCGGCTATAAAACCGAATATTTGTCTGTTGAAAAAGCCGGAGGTAAAGAACTCTATAATCAAATGGAAAATGAACTCGGAGATAATTTCAGCGGAATTTATGAAAAAATAGATGTCCCCTATACACTTTACACGGTTTTAGATAATGAAACACCTGTCGGCTACATTCATGGGGTTAATCAAAAGGGTAAATACGGCGGAATGCAGGTATTTTTAACGACTGATACAAAGGGAATAATTACCAATTTTTATTTTCAGAAGCTGACCTCTAAAAATGCTAAAAGATTGCGTTCATCAGATTTCGGGAATCAATTTGTCGGATTATCACTTGCCGATTTTAAGGATTATGATGTTCAAACCGGACAAGCAAAAAATGGTTCTAAAATCAATGCCATCCGTAATCCAGCACCTGAAAGCTCGGATGATTTTTATGCCGCGTTGCGGGGTGTAAAGAAAAATTTGATTTTAATGCAGCATTTTATATTTGATAAACAGGAGCAAAAATGAATTTATTGACACTTGCTTACAAAAACCTCAAACGGCGCAAAATCCGCACCGGCTTTACGATTATCGGCATTGCTCTTTCTACTTGGGTTCTGGTAACACTGCTCGGTTTTAATAAAGGCTATGAGCAATCCTTAAATAAAGACATTGATGCGATGGGTTTCCAGATTGTTTTAACCGCCAAAGGCTGTCCGTATGAGGCCGCAACCTTGATGCTCAAAGGCGGCACCGGTTTGCGCTATATTACGGAAAGCCTTTTTGATGACATCAATAAAGATATGGAAGTATCGGCCGCAACACCGATGCTGATGCATGCCGAATTTGATCCGTACAAAGGTGAAAACGGCGGCACAATAGTTTATTTGGGTGTGGACAATAAAACTTATCCGCAGATGAAATCTTATTTTGAATTTTTAGCCGGAAATTGGTTTAAAAATGCCAATGCCCGTGAAGTTGTGTTAGGATATGAAGCGGCTGAACTTGAACAGCGGGAAATCGGCGATATGATGTTGCTGACGGGGAGCGAAGAAGAATTTACGGTGGTCGGTATCTTAAAGCGCACCGGCACACAAGATGACGGCATGATTTTTTTACCGCTCAAAACCTTGCAGGAAGTGTTTAAAAAGCAAAATCTGCTGACAATGGTTGGTATTCAATTACAAAAAGAGGTCAATGCAACGGCTTACGAAGATAAACTTTATGAAATTCCGGATATTCAGGTTGTGTCAATGGCTCAGGTTAAAAATACGATTATTTCCTTGGTAAAAAGTGCAAAAGTTATAGTTTTTTCGATAGCTTTTATCGCTTTTTTGATTGCGGTTTTCGGTGTTTTGAACACGGTTTTGATGTCTGTGTTTGAACGTTATCAGG
>JAFUYI010000023.1 GCA_017470585.1 Alphaproteobacteria bacterium
ACCGCACACTGTTTCGTTTGACAGTATCTAACTTCCAACCACCTCGTCTGCTTGTCGGGGTGGTTTCTTTATTAACAATAGATAAGGAAGTTTGAATATGAATAAATATATTTTAATGCTCGGCGTTGCAGGCGTTGTTTTAGGCTCGTACTGTGCCTACGCCGGCAATTCCGCCACAATGACCGTTACCGCCACAATCGCCCATGATGTGAGTTTGAGCGTTACTCAAGATATAGACCTTGGCACAATTACCATCAATCCGGCTTATACAGGAGAATCCACAGATTGGGAATATAGAGATTCGGGAGTAATTTTTTATAGTCGCCAAGGTGCTATTGTATCAGCTCCTAACGCCACATTAGGCACTTTTACTGCCAATATTCCCAATCCAACCGCTTGCAATGAGGCAAATAGTACCTGCGGAGGTTTGAGTTTGGAAGAGCATGAAATTTACAATGTCTTTGGCGGAAGTAATGAGAGCAATTTCTGTAATTTTTTGTTAAAATACAGCGGAATAGGAAACAGCTTTAAGGTTTTTCCTGACAATTGCTTGATAAACGATATTTCCAAAGTTACCACCGGTGAGCATTCCGTCACGTTAACCATAACCTATTATGCAAGCTAAATAAACTAAAAAGGGGAGAGCTTTGCCCTCCCCTTTTTTTAGATTTCCGGAACCGAGCTTTTGGTTTTCATTTCCTCTTTTACCGGAGTTTCCTGTGTTTTTGAGATTTTCTCGCCGCGCAATAATGCTTTGATTTCATCTCCGCTTAATGTTTCATATTCCATTAAAGCTTGTGCCAAACATTCCCAATCATCTTTTTTGGCGTTCAAGATTTTGAGTGCTTCCTCATGGGCTTCAACCACCAGCCGTTTGATTTCCGCATCAACGACTCTTGCCGTCTCCTCACTCATATTTTTGTTTTGCGTTACTGATTTACCCAAAAAGACTTCTTCGGAATTTTCCACATACAGCACCGGTCCAAGCTTATCACTCATGCCCCATTCCGTGACCATAGCTCTTGCCAAGCGTGTTGCCGCGGCAATATCGGAAGAGGCTCCGCTTGTAACCTTATCATAGCCGAATTTTATTTCTTCCGCCGCACGTCCGCCCATGGTGATAATCAGTCTTGAGAGCATTTTGGCGCGAGAATAAGAATATTGATCCTTTTCGGGGAGTTGCTGTACCATACCCAATGCCCTGCCCCGCGGGATAATCGTAGCTTTATGGATGGGGTCGGTTTCGGCAACATTCAACGAGCATATAGCGTGTCCCGCCTCATGATAGGCCGTAAGTGTTTTTTCCTTTTCGTCCATCGCCATTGATTTGCGCTCGTTGCCCATCATAACTTTGTCTTTGGCATCGTCGAAATCTTTGGAAGTAACTTTACGCTTATTTTTGCGTGCCGCCAAAAGTGCCGCTTCGTTCACCAAATTTGCCAAATCAGCACCCGAAAAACCAGGTGTACCGCGGGCAATAACTGCCAATTTGACATCTTTTGCCAACGGGACTTTTTTGACATGAACCTTTAATATTTCTTCGCGTCCCTTTAAGTCGGGGTTGGTAACCACAACTTGCCGGTCAAAACGTCCGGGACGCAAAAGAGCCGGATCCAAAACATCGGGACGGTTGGTTGCAGCAATCAAAATAACGTTTTCGTTTTCATCAAAACCGTCCATTTCAACCAAGAGTTGGTTCAATGTTTGCTCGCGCTCATCGTTACCGCCGCCGAGACCCGCTCCGCGATGACGACCGACAGCATCAATTTCATCAATAAACAGCAAGCAGGGAGCGTTTTTCTTGGCTTGGGCAAACATATCACGAACTCTGGAGGCACCAACACCTACAAACATCTCCACAAAATCCGATCCCGAAATTGAGAAGAACGGAACATCTGCCTCACCGGCTACAGCTTTGGCAAGTAAGGTTTTTCCGGTTCCGGGAGGTCCTACGAGCAATACACCCTTGGGAATTTTTCCGCCCAAACGCTGAAATTTTTGCGGATCTTTCAAGAAGTCTATAACTTCTTCCAATTCCTGTTTGGATTCGTCGCATCCGGCAACATCGGCAAAAGTTACCTTCTTGGCGTTTTCAATCAATCTGGCTTTGGATTTGCCGAAACTCATTGCTTTGCTGTTGCCGGCGGTTGCCTGCCGCATAAAAAACACCCATACACCGATTAAAAGAATCATCGGGAACCACGAAACAAAAATACCCCAAAAGGTGTCGGCGGTTTTGTCTTCGGGGACAACCTCAACACGGACATTTGCCTGCCGCAGACGCTCAAACATCTGCGGATCACCGGGGGTGTAAGTGGAGAACATAACACCGGATTTCAATAAACCGTCAATATCCGTACCGGATACATATACTTCTTTTACTTTGCCTTCTTCAACCTGATTCATAAAATCCGAATATGCCATTCTGTCGTTTTGGAGACTGCTTTTAGACTTTTTTTCTCCGAAAAAATTACTGATTAGCGACAACACGACTATTGCCGCTATCCAAAACAATATGCTTTTTCCTGCTTTCATTATTATCCTTTGCCGTTTTAATTATCTGCCATAATATAGTTATTTTTTCTTGTTTTTCTTAACTAAATTAAGCCGTAATTTATAAGGCAGGCGAAATTTCAACACTTCCGGATGCAAGGCAGTATATTCCCGCCATTGCTCTTTTGAGAGAGTTTCGGTATTTTTGCTTTCTTTGGTGATCCAAATCAAGTCGTTAAAACGAAGAATCTCGCATCCTCCGAGCGTAGAGCCGCGGAAATGCGCCCCCATAATTGCATCTTGCAGGCGTTTTAAGGCTTCATACTCGGGCGGATATTCGGACTTTCCGACTTGACGGATTAACTCCGCCAAAACCCGAAATTTTACTTCGCTTTCCAGTTTATCAAAATCCTGCGGTTTAAAACGCCAGCCGCAGCCGTATGTATTACGGCAACGTTTACGGATAAACTCATCAACATATTTAATAAACATCTTTTTGGTTTCCGCCATGGCTTTGGTTGCCGTGCCGATTTTCTTTAAGGACAATCCCAATTCTCGTTCCAAAATCGGCAGGATATTACGCACCCTCACCCGCAAAAATTCCGTACATTGGTTGGAGGCATCCTCTTTCCATTCAATGTTTTGAGAAACCAGATAATCGCGCAAAGTCCGCGGATCAAAATAAAGCAACGGGCGGGCAATTACAATGCCGTTGCGTCTTATGGTTTTGCTCATTGCCGCCAAACCGTCAACGCCGCTGCCTCTTTGCAGGCGGATTAAGAATGTTTCCGCCTGATCGCGCAGATGATGAGCCACAAACAAAACCGGATAATCGTTATCGGCACACCAACGCGTCATTAAATCATAGCGCGCACTGCGGGCTTTGGTTTCAATTCCGGTTTCCAAAGGCTCGTGTTCCCAATCCAAAATTTGGCAATCAACTCCGATTGATTGAGAAAACTCCTTTACATACGCGGCCTCTTCATCAGCCTCGGCGCGCAGATGGTGATTGACGCATAAAGCCGTTAATTTTCCGCCTTTTTCTTTTATATAACCGTTAAGAAGGTTCAAAAGAGCCATTGAATCGGCACCGCCGGAGACAGCAACCGCCACTCTGGAATAGTCAAGCCCGAACTCATCGGACATACTCTTCATTTCATTATTAAAAATTTGCTGAATATTTTTCATCTTATTTACACCCCAGTTTCTTTTTCAAATCCTCTGCCTTATTTTTGAGATTTTTCTCGGCTTTCGGAAATTCTTTATTCACACTTTTATACGCCGTGCAGGCCTCTTTATTCTTGCCCAAAGCTTGCATGGACATTCCTAATTTCAAAAGACTATCGGGAGCTTTTGTGCCGTTTTTATATTGTTGGTAACCTTTGGCAAATGCCACGGCGGATTGATCATATTCCTTGCGGGCATAATAAGTTTCACCCAGCCAATATTGCGCGTTGCCCGCCAATTTGTCGGAAGGATATTTATCCAATATCTTGGCAAATGCTTTCTGCGCCTCATCATGACGACCGGCTTTCAATGCTTCCAACCCCGCTTGATATATTTCAGGGGCGGTCGTGCCTTTAACCGGTTTTAATTCATCGCTTTTGGATATGGCTCCGCCCACTATCGCCTGCGGAGCATTACCGGCAACAGGAGCCGCAAATTTCGGCGAATTATCAACGACATTATTTGAGGCTGAAGCATTGATTTTTTTACCCTCAAGCAAATTCATCCGCACATCAATGTCTTTGTTTATCATATCAATTTTTTCATCTAACTGCTTGATTTTGTATTCCAGTTCTTCCATACGTCCGGAGGTTATGCGTACCTGCTCATCCAAACGTCCCAGTTGAACAACGGCATCGCTTTCATCGCTGCCGTTGTTATAAAGGCGGCGTTGAATTATTTTAATATCCTCGCGAATATCGTCCAACTCTTGGGCAATAATCGTTGCATCCTGTGCATAAACCTCAACGGGCGGTAACAAAACCAAAGCACTCAAAATGTAAAACCAATATTTTTTCATCGTCAATATCCTTTTTTTGCTTTCTTATAGGACAAAAAAGATTAAATAACAAGACTTTTATTGCCCTTTATGCAACTTTTGCGTTGCTTTGCGTTTTAAGAACTTCCCGCGGGGAGCTTTATCGGCGGCATTGTCTTTCCTCGCAAAGGAAGGAGCCGAGCTTTTCTTGCGGCGTGCAAACGGTGCGGGCTTTTTAGCTTGTGTTTCAAAGGCTGTTTTCCTTACTCCCCAAGGCTTGCGGCGTGTTTTAAATTCGGAAGAGGATTTGTCTTCGCTTTTTACGATTTTCGGCTCTTTTAATTCAACCACAACATTTTTCATTTTTTCTTTGGCTTTCACGGCACTGCGGCAAACCGAAAAGCCGAAAAAGCCGACATTGCGTCCCAAAGTATAATAATTGTTGTGCGAATAAGCAATAAGTCCCGTCTTTTCCAATGCCAGACGATTGTTTTCATCCAAGCATTTTTCATCAACATTGACCGCCACAATCTCGGCAACAAACATATCATGCGAGCCGTAGTTGAAAACATCCTTTACCTTGCATTCCAAGGATACGGGACTCTCTTCAATCTGCGGAGCTTGAATCTGCGAAGAAGCAGCGGGGGTTAATTTCATTTCTTTAAATTTGTTGACATCCCGTCCCGATTTCACTCCGCAGAAATCAGCCGCCGTAACCAAAGGAAGCGTAGTCAAATTGATGACAAATTCCTTTTGTCTGCTTATGATTTCATGCGAATAGCGCGACGGGCGAATTGATACATAGGTCATCGGCGGTTCGGAACTGATAATTCCCGTCCATGCCGCAGTCATAATGTTGGGATTATCAAGAGTACCGCTGCTTACCATCACCGGAGGCAGAGGATATTCAAGTGTTCCTGGTTTCCATGTGATTTTAGCCATTTTATAGCCCCTCATAGTCGGAAGAAACATCAAAAGAATTACCGGAGGAATCAGAAGAGGTAAGCATTTCGGCAATCATCTCATTTAAGTCGAATTCAATCGGCTCTGCTGTTTTTTTGTTGTTGATGTAAATTCCGGTTTCATTTAAGACAATTTCAATTTTGTCAACCGTCTGTCCTTTGGCATTGGTCGTGCGCTTGGAAGTGTCAATATATTCATAAAGCATTGCACTCATTCCCGCTTTCATGCAGGACTCGGGCATAGAATTACCCTGTTTCATCTCCTCTTCGCAGAGTTTAGCATAGTCGGGAACCAGTTTTTCCAAATCGGTAATGGTTATATCGCCGTTGCCGACAACATATCTGCCCGATTTTTTCAACGCAACCAATAAGGCGGCATCGGCTTGATCAAAAATCAAATTTGCCTGCAGTTTTAACTGCATGGTTTTGGTTAAATCTTCCACCTCGTCACCAAGTTGCTTAACCATTTGTTTTTGCTCTTCATTTAAATCATCATTATCATCACTTCCGGATATTTCCAAAAGTTTTTCGGCTTGAGATTGAATATTTTTAATCTTGGCAACATCAATATCTTTGAGCAAGTATTTCAATTTTACTTCACGAAGCGGAAAATCATCCATTCCGGTAACTTTCAAATCGGTGATATAAGAAGCACCGGAAACTTTAAGCATATTCAAAGCTTCATCAAGTCTGGCTTTGCCGAGGGCTTGGAGGTTGTAGCTGATTTTTTGTCCGGTCATAATATCAAGAGAAACATTTTGTAAATCAACTTTTGAATCAGATGATTTCAGAGCCGCCGCATCAGCATACAGCTTATTGTAATCGGTCGTACTGTCAATTTTGAAAACCGAGTTGATTTGACTTGAAATTCTGGGAACAGCAACACTGACAAAGGGGCTTTTGAAATTGACATTGTCTATCTGCCATGTTGCCGTATAATTTGCTTCATTTCCCGAGGGGGAAATTTCGGAACTCATAATAACATCGGAAACGGAGGCTATTTCTTCTTTGAGATTAGTCTTTGCATCAACAGAGGAAAGAACAATATTCTGAGCATTGAGATTAAGTCCCGTCAGAGCCTTTAATGCCGGCACAAAATACATATTCTGATTGAAGGAACTTGCGCTTACTCCGCTTAAAGAAAAACGGGTATAAGCCTGCGAACGCAGCGCATCAATGGAATCGGTTGAGATTTTATAGCGAGGATTGTTCAAGAAATCGCCGCTTATTTTGGCAACAGCCTCATAGGAAGGGATAATCTCGGAAGATGTTTTGACGTTGCCTTCATCATCAAATCCGACATTTTCAATTTCGGTTTGCGGGAAAATAACCGTCAAATCGTCTTTAACCTTAACTTCTGCCGCAACATCGGGCATAAGGGAAGAAAGCGATTGGGCTTTCAGGTAATCATTAAGTCCTTGCTGCAAAACCCATGCCTCATCCGCTTTTGCCATTGAGGGCATAATCAAAGTTACTGCCACAGCACTCAAAAAGATTTTTCTCATAATTTTTGTCTCCGAATAATTTTATTTTTGCCCATTATAAGCACAACCAAACAATTATACAAGGTTTTTTAAACACTTTTTTAATTAAATGTTAACAAAAAATACTCCGATTTTTGCTCGTAAAAGGTGATAAAAAAATTTAGGCGGAGAGGTTAAACTCCCCGCCTGAAGTTTTTTTATAAGGTATATTCTATAGTAACCGAGTCGGAATAATTCCCTGATATCGGAATAAATCCAGCATTCCAGCCCCAAATATCATACATAAACTTAAAAGTATTTCCTGAAACATAAATTACATAAGGTTCAGTCATAACTGTATTTCCCAAAAACAAATCTTTTTTCAGCTCAAAACAGGGATGAAAACCTGAAGAGGTGTTATATAAAACACCATCAACCTTGCACGAATCGGGAACATTGGCGGTAAAAGTGCCGGCCGAAAATCCGCTGTATGAGATTATATTATCTGTTTCTGCATCAAGTGTTCCATCAGGATTAATGTATAATTCTTCCCCTACGGACCAATCGGCACCGGGGTTAACTGTAATTGTTCCCATATTTAAATCGTGAGTAACACTCAAACTCACATCGTGAGCTATTGTGGCGGTAACGGTCATTGTTGCCGTATTTCCGGCGTAGGCGCAATAGGAGCCTATTAAAACTCCGGCAACGCCCAGCATTAAAATATATTTTTTCATATTCTTTACTTCCTTCTAAAGTTTCTTTATAATTGAAAAAAGAAACCACCCCGGCAAACAGACGAGGTGGTTGGAAGTTCAGAACTGTCAAGCATAACAGTGTGCGGTATTTGGCAAGCCTTATTTCCACACCTTCCAACCATAAGGTCAGAAGTAAATTTTATGTCTTTACAGACAATGCTTGAGAGGTTCTGACACCTCAAAGCGATTTTCATCTGCTTCAAGGTCAAGCTAGCATAAAAAATCCTTAATGTAAAGCAAAAAATGAAATTTTTTTCATTTCAGGCATCAAAATTCAAGCCCCAATCTTTGTAACGTGCCGGATCTTCCATCCATTTTTCTCTGACTTTGACATACAAAAACAAATGCACCGGACATTCCAACAATTTTTCCAATTCCAAGCGTGATTTCTCACCGATTTTTTTTATCATCTGTCCGCCCTGCCCGATTACGATTCTTTTCTGTCCTTCACGTTCAACATAAATGTTCATTTCCGCCTTGACCGAATCATCGGCACGGCGCACCCAATTCAATGGTTCTACCGTTAATGAATAAGGGATTTCCGCTTGCAAAAGCATAAACATTTTTTCCCGTACGATTTCGGCGGCAAAATATTTCAAAGGCATTTCCGACATTTGTTCTTCGGGATAAAGCCAAGGCGATTCGGGCAAATTATCCGCCAAATAGCGGTAAAAATCCGCCAAGTTCTCGCCGGTTTGCGCCGAAACCATAAAAATCTCGCTGAAATTCCCGCTCTCGTGGCAGAGTTTAGCCAAAGGCAAAAGTTTTTGTTTGGCAATGGTATCAATTTTATTTAAAACCAATACCGGACTTAATCCCCGGCTGTTAATCTCATTTATAACAGCTTGATTTTCTTTATCCAATCCCTTTTTGGCATCAATTACTAATACCACAATGTCGCAGTTTTGCGAGGTTGTCCACGCCATATCAACCATGGAGCGGTCAAGTCGGCGTTTCATTTTGAAAATCCCCGGTGTATCCTGAAAAATAATCTGGGTATTCTCAAAAATACCGATACCGCGTATCATAGTTCGGGTTGTCTGCATTTTGGGGGTAACAATCGAAACCTTTGAACCGACAAAATTATTGACAATAGTTGATTTTCCGGCATTCGGCGCACCGATGAGCGTTACATATCCGCAACGCCTTACGCCTTCGTTATTTGTAGCGGACATTGGTTACTCCCATTTGTTGCAGCATTTTTCTGGCACCGTTTTGTTCGGCGTTCTTTTTGTTGTGTCCGGAGCCGATAACGCTTTCCTGTCCCGCCAAATCAACCTGCATAAAAAACACCGGATCATGCTCGCTTCCCTCGCGTTTCACCTCGGTATAAATCGGAGCTTCAATCCCTTGTGCGTGAGCAATTTCCTGCAAAGCAGTTTTGGCATCTTTCGGCGGTTTGGTATGAGTGTTAATCAATTTATGCCAATTTCTATATACAAAATCAAACGCTTCTTTAGCTCCGGAATCAATATAAATCGCCCCTATAATCGCCTCACCGACATCGCAGAGGACATTGGCATTGTTTTTTATATCTATGCCTTCGGCGTGAATATATTTATCAATTCCGAGATGAAGTATAATTTCCGCCACTGTTTCTTTGCAAACGAGTGCCATAAGACGCGGTGATAAATACCCCTCCGGCTCCTTTTTAAAAGTACGGAAAAGCATATCGGCAACACTAACCCCTAAAATTCTGTCGCCCAAAAACTCCAGTCTTTCATAATTACATTGCAAATCCGATGATATGCTGCTGTGGGTTATCGCCTGTTCCAACAAATGTTTATCGGTAAACTCATATCCGATAATTTTTTCCAAACTTTCCATATTGCTCTCCGCTTATGAAATTTTATTGAATATGCGGCTCCAACGTATTTTTTTGCCCCATGTCCAAGGCTTATACCAAGCCCCCTCGTCAGGATCATAAGAAAAGAATAAAATTCTTGCCTTTCCGACCAAGTTTTCAAACGGCACAAAGCCTACGTGCAAACGACTGTCATCCGAACGGTCGCGATTATCGCCCATCACAAAATAACTGTTTTCGGGAACCGTAACCTCATCAAAATAATCATCAACTTCGTCATCGGAAACTTCTAAAATCGGGTGTTTAACACCGTTTTGAAGAGTTTCGGTATATTGATGGAAACGTTCGGCATACCCGAACTCATCGCGAAGCACAAAGTTTTCCTTTTCATCGCGTGCTATTTCCTTGCCGTTGACAAACAAGCGTCCCGCCTCAACACGGATTTTATCTCCGGGAAGTCCGATAATTCTTTTAATGAAATCCGTGCTGTTATCCTGCGGATATTTAAATACCACCACATCGCCGACTTTGGGTTCATCAGCCCAAATCCGCCCCGAAAACAAAGGGATACTAAACGGCAGTGAATGCTTTGAATATCCGTAGGTATATTTTGAGACAAACAAAAAATCCCCCACATAAAGGCTGGGATACATCGAGCCGGAAGGAATCTTGAACGGCTCAAACAAAAAACTGCGTATTATCATTGCAATTACAATAGCATAAACAACAGTTTTTATAGTATCGGATAAACTTTCTTTTTGTTCCATTTTTCTTAATCTCCAGTTTAGTTTTCAATAGTAACGACGGCTTGCGCAAAGGGATTATCATCCGAGAGGCTGACCTGTATATTTTTTGCCTTTATCGCTTCGGTTTGCCGCAAAGCCTCTCCCGCCAATATAAAACAGGGTTTTCCCTTTGCATTATGCGCAATCTCGGCATCACGGAATTTTATACCGTCAAATCCTATTCCCAAAGCCTTAACAAAAGCCTCTTTGGCGGCAAATCTTTTGGCCAAAAACGAAACCTTGCGGGGTTTATCGTTGATGGATAAAAATTCCTGATATTCCATTTTGCCCAAAATGCGTTTAGCAAAACGAAGACCGTATTTTTTATATATATCTTCAATTCTTGAAATATTGCATATATCGCAGCCAAGACCTATTATCATTTCGAGGTTCCTCCCGCGGCGTTGAATTTTGCCAGCATTTTTTTTACCATATAATAAGTTACCGCCCAAGCAACGATGCAATAGGGAATACAGCCGATTAACATCGGATAAAATATCGGCCAGACATCACTGCCGAATTGCGAAAAATCAAAACTTATCAATGCGCGCATAGACTTTTCAAACACTTTTAAGAACGACTCATTAGAGGCATTTTCTCCCGCCCCGACCAAAAACTTTCCGCTGTAATAGATCATCGGCCATATAAACGGGAAAGTCCACGGGTTGCCGGCGGCCGTTCCCAAAGCTCCTGCCCAGATGTTACCTTTGAGTACAAACGCCAAGGCAATAGCTAAAATAAAATGTATGCCTACGAAAGGCGAAAAAGTAACCGCGACCCCGCAAGCAACTCCGCAGGCGATTTCGTACGGAGTTGCCTTAATAGAGGTTAGTTTGTGCAGCCAAGTCTTTTGTTTTTTTTCCGGCAATTTCTTTCCCCTAACTTGAACGTGCAACATAACTTACCGCTTTGCTTGATTTCAGTGAAGCAATTATTTCATCAAGTTGAGCAACGCTTTTGACATCAACATCCAAGATAATTTCAAAATAGCTAATCGTGCGGTAAACAATATTTAAGTTTGATATATTGGTGTTGTGACGCGCTAAAATATTTGAAATCTCCCCCAGACTCCCCGGTTCATTGGCAAGCATAATTTTCAAACGTCCGGTATGGGTTTCCTGCTCGACATTTTTGCCCCACGATATATCAAGCCAACGTTCCGGCTCATCGGCATATTTTTCCAAGGTTTTGCAGTCAATGGTATGAACTGCCACCCCTTTGCCGGTTGTTACAATTCCTACAATTCTATCCCCGGGCAACGGGTGACAGCATCCGGCAAAGTGCATCGCCATACCGGGAACCAGACCTTCAATCTGCAAAGGATCGGCTGTTTTTTTCTTTAACTTTTTGAATGCCGGAACTTTTATTGCCTGTACGACTTTTTCCAATTTTGACTGCTTATAGGCGGGATATACGCTTTTCATAACATCCCAGCCGGTAATCAGTCCTTCGCCGACTTTGGCATACAAATCGTTGATGGACTCGGCTTCAAAATTGGCTAGAACATTGACCAGCATCTTTTCGGAAAATTCCAGATTCTCGCCCTTAAAGAGCTTTTCCAAAATTTCTTGTCCCAAAACAATAAATTGATCGCGCTTATTGGCTCGAACATAACGGCGGATTGCCGCTTTGGCTTTGCCGGTAACAACAAAACGCTCCCACTCTGTCGAGGGATGTTGTGCTTTGGAAGTTAAAATTTCAACCTGATCACCGTTTTGCAAAATAGTTCTTAACGGACGGATTTCGCCGTTGATTTTCGCTCCTACACAGGTATCACCTACCGAGGAATGCACCGCATACGCAAAATCAACCGGCGTTGAGTTTATCGGAAGTCCGATTAAATCACCCTTGGGAGTAAAGCAAAACACTTGATCGTTGTACATTTCCAACTTGGTGTTTTCCAAAAACTCTTCGGGATTCGAGGCTTGATCCAAAATCTCCAAAAGCTCTCTTATCCAGCGGAAATTTTTCCCCTCCGCCTTCTGTCCCTGCTTATATGCCCAGTGAGCAGCCACACCTTTTTCAGCGATTTCGTGCATTTCAAAAGTGCGGATTTGTATTTCAATACGAGTATTTTCAGGACCGATAACTCCGGTATGAATTGATTGATAGCCGTTAGGTTTGGGCGTTGAAATATAATCCTTAAACCGCCGCGGCACCATATGGTATTTACTATGAACAATACCCAAGGCCTGATAGCAGGTTGTAATGTCGTCAACGCAGATACGAAACGCCATAATATCGGAAAGCTGCTCGAAAGAGGCATTTTTTTGTTGCATTTTGCGCCATATCGAATAGGGAGATTTTTCTCTTCCGGTTACAACGCATTTAACCGCGTTTTCCTCCATATCCTTTTTCAGGGTTTCAATAATCTTCGGGACTATGTCACTGCCCTTTTCACGCAAAAAGTTAAGACGGGCAACAATAGAATCGTGAGCGTCCTTATAGAGTTCACAGAAAGCCAATTCTTCCAATTCGCTTTTGACTTCCTGCATGCCGATACGTTCTGCCAAAGGCGCGTATATATCCAAGGTTTCTCTTGCAATACGCGTGCGTTTTTCGGGCTTTAGAAAATGAAGTGTACGCATATTGTGCAAGCGATCGGCCAATTTTATAAGCAAAACGCGGATATCCTCCGACATTGCCAAGAGAAGCTTGCGGAAATTCTCCGCCTGTTTGGTATAAACGGATTTTTGCTCAATCATGGCCAATTTGGTCAAGCCGTCAACAAGCGTTGCCACCTGATTGCCGAAAAGCGCACGCACTTCCTCAATGGTGGTATCGGTATCCTCAACGGTATCATGCAAAAGTCCGGCAATGACCGAATTGCAATCAAGTTTGAACTTGGTTAAAATCCCCGCGACCTCAACCGGATGCGAATAATAGGGATCACCTGAGGCGCGCAGCTGCGCTCCGTGTTTTTTCATAGCAAAGACGTATGCCCGATTTAACGCCTCTTCATCGGCATCGGGATCATAAGATTTTACCAGTTCAACCAGTTCGTATTGCCGTAACATTTATGATCTCTTACTCGTCATAATCGACCATTTCGTCGCCTTCCATTTCCATCCCGTCATCATAGCCGAGATCGTCCTCGTCATCATCGTCATCAAAGGCATCATCATTAAGGACATCGTCAAAATCATTATCCTCATCCGGAGATTCGGTAATCTGCATAGCGTTATCGGCTTCCTGATCAAGCAAAATACCCGAAAACTGCTCATCCAATCCCGAAAGTTCTTTTTCGGCGGCCAAAATTTCCATTTCCTCTTCTTCGGGTTCACGAACTTCAACATGCTTCTGCAAGCCCAAAACCAAAGATTTCTGCAAATCTTCAATATTGATGGTTTCTTCGGCGATTTCTCGCAAAGCCACAACAGGATTTTTATCGTTATCGCGTTCAACCGTAATCGGTGAACCGGCGGCAATATCTTTTGCCCGTTGGGTTGAAATCATAACCAAATCATAGCGGTTGGGAATTTTATCAATGCAGTCTTCAACTGTAATTCTTGCCATTTTCTTTACCTTTGTTAGTTGTTAAAAACACTTTTGGTGCGCATAATAGCACATTTTTTTTTATTAGCAAGAAAAATCGTATTTTGGCACATTTAACACTTTGTTTTTACTTCATAAAAATTCCTTGACCCACGATTCGCATTTTTGAACTTTGCAAGGCCTCTTCAATCTCTTTATAATTCTTTTTAACCTCAAGCATATCTCCCAAAGGAGAATTGTAGCGTTCAATCATTGCCTGCATAACGGAGGCAATCATCGGACCATATTTATAATCAAACGCCTCTAAAGAATCTCCGTAAATATTATGCCGGAAGAGTTTTAAGGTTTGCGCCTCCGCCTGACTCATATTAAGCAATCTGTACGCCTTAATGGTCTTATCGCAGGTGTAAGCCCATTCTGAAGAGTCAAAACCTTGTTCGGATATGATAGCCTTAAAATCGCTCTCCATACCGGAGAGTCTGATTTTCTGCACCAAACGAGCGCAAGGATGAACCGTATCTTTCAAATCGGGAACGCCTACCCCTCGTCCGATGGCGTTTTCATAGTTTTCCAACAAACGCCCCGCCTCAATCAGTCTTACCTGCCGATAAATATCATTACCGAACTCCCGTAACTCTTTTAAAGTATTTACAAAAGCCTTGATATCCGGTGTTGAAAGCGGAGAATTTTCGTCAGGATTTATAGTACGGAGTCTGCTTTCAACCGGACTTTCAATATTGGCACCGGGCATAAAATCGGCAGGTTTTATTTTTTTTGCTATACTGTCAAGAAGCTTGGGATGATATTTATTAACCGGTTCCGGCAATTTGGGCGGAATATCCAACTCTTCACCTTCGTGATTTTCCGGCCAAAATTCCGGCATAAGCAAAAAATAAAAAACCGGTGAAATCATCTCAATATCCTCAATATCCGCAACCTGCGGAGCTATGCGGCTCGGAAATTTGTTTTTGGTTTCCTTAATTCCCGGCATATTCAGGATTTTTTCGGGTATCCCCGGCAGAGTGTGAAGATAAGGACCGATATATTCGTATGTTTCGGGCGGCATATCTTTAATCATCTCCACAAACTCGTCCTCGCCTTCCCATTTAAGACGCTTGCTGCGTGTACCGTATTTCCGGATGGTTTGAGCAAAAGAACGGTCAAATTTCGGACCGATTTTCCAGTAATACTCAAATTTGCGGTCATACACCGGGGCAGGACGAAACTGCTCGCGAAGCTCTTCTATCGGCGGAAGCTTCTCGCTTAAGTCTATTTTAAAAAACTCGGCATAATCGGCGGGAGCCAACGCTTTTGCTTCTCCCCCTCCGATTATTAAAGCGATAAACGCTAAAATATAAACTTTCTTCTTCATCTTAAACATCATATTAAAGATATTCTTAAAACAAGTAAAGAAAATTCTTGCCTCCGGGATAATATTGATTTATATTGCCCGTATTAAACAAAAAAAGGAGAATGGTAATGCTATGGACAGATAAAATGGTTGAAGACCTGATGATTATGTGGGAACAGGGAATCACAGCCGGAGAAATCGGCAAACGTTTGGGCGTTTCCAAAAATTCTATTGTCGGGAAAGTCCATCGCTTGCAGCTTGATGCCAGACCTTCCCCGATAAGAAAAAAAGACGGTGAAGAAAATGATTTGTTTGCTTTGGAAACACAGTCCGATAAAGCAACCGCCCCCGAGCCGAAAAAAACAAGAAAAACCAAAGAAGTATCCGCCAAACCGACAGAAAACGAATCGAAAAAGAATCTACTGCCGAAAGAAAAAACAGAGCATGAGGAAAAGCCGGTAAAAAAAGAATTACCGATTAAAACACCTGAACCCCGTAAGGCTGTTGCTGAAGATGTGATAAAACGAATCGAACGCAGCAGTGCCACAGCACGCGCCAAAATGCCAAAAAAAGACGGATTAACGCATTTAATGGATCTTGATAACCACACATGCCGTTGGCCGATAGGCGATCCCAAAGATGAAAATTTTCATTTTTGCGGACGCAAAATCCGTATGGGGCAGACTTATTGCGAAGAACACGCAGCAATGGCTTATGTCAAACCAACTCCGAAAAAATGATCATAAAAAATTTGCAATAATAATCATACATAATCTGCGGGCGGAGAGCTTGTTTAGCTCCCCGCCTGTTTTTTGTATAAAGTATGCTGTTGAGGGACTTTTTGATTATAAGATGTATTCAATTTCAATATCTTCATCAAATGTTCCGGATTGTGGTATGGTATTATCACCCCATTGAATAAAATCAAATTGAAATTTAAATTTATTTCCGGAATCATAGGCAATATATGGTTCTACTAAATCAGCATTTCCCAAAGTAATATAAAACGGATTAACCCTGAAGCAGGAATGCACATCATTCATATCAGCAGTAGCACTAGCCTTGCACGAATCGGGGACATTAGCGGTAAAAGTACCGATGGAAAATCCGGTTACGGATATTATATTAGATGTTTTGTCTAGAACTGTTCCATCAGAACTAATTTGCATCTGTCCGCCAAAATCCCAATCAGCACCGGGGTTAACTGTAATTGTTCCCATATTTAAATCATGATCAACATTTAAACTCACATCGTGAGCAATTGTCGCGGTAACGGTCATTGTTGCCGAGTTGCTGGCATAGGCAACATAAGAGCCAAGAGCAATTCCGGCAACGCCGAGCATTAAAATATATTTATTCATATTCAAACTTCCTTATTTAGTTTCTTTATAACTTTAATAAAAGAAACCACCTCTTGGCATTAAAATCCTAGAGGTGGTTGGAAGTTGTCAACTGACTACTGAATCAGTGTTGAGTATTTGGCAAGCCTTATTTCCCAACCTTCCAACCATAATAGCAGGAAGAAATTTTACGTTTTTCTAAAAAACGTCAGTAGAGAGGTTGACACACCCCAAAGTGACTTTTCATTCACTTCAAATTCAAGCTATCACAAAAAATTGCTGATGTAAAGCAAAAAGCAAAATTTTGCACTTTTTTCTTTTCCTTTTTGCCTCCCTCCCGCTGTCATGCCTCGAAAGCAACCGTACGGCTGCTTTCGTCAAGGCATCTCCAGAAATTTATACCCATTATCCCTTATAATCAAAAGATCCTTTGAGTTTTTTGTCTCCTTTTTCCGTCATTCCTCCTTATGTCTATCCTGCCCCCAATTGTCGTCCTGAACTCGTTTCAGGACCTCAAAAAAAAGATTCCGAAACAAGTTTAGCTCCCTTTCCTTTTTATGTCATCAATTGTCGGACTTGATCCGATTATCCATTCCCCTCACTGACGTCAATTGCCGGACTTGATCCGGCAATCTAGGTTTAACATCGGCTTATTTTTTAATCTGGACGCCGCATCAAGTGCGGCGTGACATAGAAGGGGAGTACACCGAATAGATGGTGCGTGACATAGAAGGGGAGGAACGCCGAGCAGAT
>JAFUYI010000001.1 GCA_017470585.1 Alphaproteobacteria bacterium
AGAATACCCAGCACTGTTCCAGAAAACAGTCTGAAACTTCCAGCCACCTCGCGGGTTTAATACCCAAAAGGTGGTTTTTCTTTATAACTTTGATAAAAGAAGGAAGTTTGAAAAATGAACAAATATATTTTAATGCTTGGCGTTGCCGCGGTTTCCATAGGCTCTTACGCCGCCTACGCTGGCAATTCTGCCACAATGACCGTTACCGCCACAATCGCCCACGATGTGAGCTTAAATGTTGACCATGACTTAAATATGGGGACTATTACAGTTGATCCTTCAGATTTTGAATGGGGAGGAAGAATAGACCTTAATCTTGATGGGACACTTCAAAGAAAATCAGATAACATAATCTCATACAGCGGATTTTCGGCAGGAATTTTCACCGCCAGTGTTTCCGATTCGTGCAAAGTTAATGGCTTTGCAGACGCAAATGCAGGATCTTTTGCTCATCCCTGCTTCAGGGTTAATCCGACTTATATTACTTTGGGAAATGCTGATTTACTAGAACCATATATTGCCTATGATTCCGGAAATAAATTTAAATTTCAATTTGATTTTATTGCATGGGATGATAATACCGTACCGCAATCCGGAACGTTTGATGAAGATATAGAGATTGAATATATTTTATAATCAAAAAGCTCCTCGATAGCGGACTTTATGCAAAAAATCAGGCGGAAGAGATAGCCCTTCCGCCTTTGTTGTTTTATCGAGTCGCAACTAGAATACGTAGCGGACACCGCCATAAAACTCGTGGTTATGCAACTGGGCATCGCCAAGTTTGCCGAAATCAAAGTAACGGTAACCCAAATCAAGATTCAAGCGGTTAGTCATCTTCGCAGACAAGCCGGCACCGACAGACCATGTGAAACGGTTTTTCTTATAGTTATCCGAAGCATTGCCGCCCTCGTTATTATAGGAGAAATTATACTCCAACTCGCTCCAACCGATACCAGCGTTCAAATACGGAGTGAACCATGTGTAAGGTGACAAATCCCAGTAAACATTGAACATATACGAAGTATAATCAAACTCGCCCTTGCTCTTGCTTACAATATCACGTTCCAAATCGGCATCGTGAATGGTAATTGTCTTTTGATCTTCGTTGGTATCGCGCCAGATATACTCAACCTCGGCACGGAAGTATTCATAACGATAACCCAAGGCGCCGCTCAACATCAAATCTGTTCCGCCGATGTCAAAACGATTCGAACCTTTGCTGTCATCATCAATGGTCGGATTGGCGCCGCCGCCTCTTACTGCAAGATAAATGCCGTCGCATTCAGCTTTGGCCGAGTTGGCCGCCGCTACCCCCAATACTACAGCAGAAACGCCGATTATCATATTTTTTAACATTTGGTCTTCCTTTTTTTAGTGGTGGACAATTTTTTTAAGCAAACATTAACCTATTTTTAATAAAGAGTCAATTTTTTTTACACATATTTATCAAAATATTTAACATTTTTAAATTTTTCGTGCTAAAATCCCTGCTATGAGTACTCAAAAAATAAATTCCGAAACCAAACGAACTGATGGCTCAATGAACGCCATCGGGGCGGTCTTGCTGCCTTTAATCCGCGGAATTTGCTCTAAAAAAGGAATGATAGCCTTTGATGTTATTGCTTCATGGGCTAAAATTGCCGGACAGGATATGGCACGATATTCGATACCGGAAAAGATTACTTTCAAGAAAGGCGAAAAAGAAAACGGAATTCTGCGTATAAAAGTTTTGAGCGGTGCGTTTGCTTTGGAAATCAGCCACCGCGAAAAATTTATTGTGGAAAAAATCAATTCCTATTTCGGTTTTAATGCCGTCAGCGGTATCAAAATCATTCAAGACAGTGCAGGCTTTAACGCAATGCTTGCCCAAAGTAATCAACCGCCGCAACAAAAAATACTTGTAAGCAAAGAAGAACAAAATTATATTAGGGAAATAACTGACGGATTGACGGATTCGCAATTAAAGGATCGGCTGGTCAGTTTGGGAGAAAAAATTTTTAATCGAAACCGCAGATGAGGTTGAAAAATATGTTTGAAAAAGGTATAAAAATTATCAGCCGGATTTTAACCGTTGCCTTTATGTTTTTGATTGCCGACGGTTTTTATTTGTCGCGCAAAGGATTTGTTTTTGAAAACGGACAAATAAGCTTGGTCAAACCTGCCGCCGCGCAGACAGCTCCCGCTCCGGCAGATATAAAAGGATTTAACATTGATACCCCCTATATTTTGGGCAATCCCGATGCCGAAATCAGTATTTTCGAATTTTCTTCATTGGGGTGCGCTCACTGCGCCGATTTTCATTTAAGTGTATTGCCGAAGTTGCGTAAAGATTTTATTGATACCGGTAAAGTAAAATTGATTTTTGCCGATTTTCCGATTGACAAAAAGTCCATGCAGGCAGCTATGCTTGCCCGCTGTATGAGTGAGGATAAATATTTTGATTTTTTAAGTACATTGTTTAAAAAGCAATTGTCGTGGAGTTTATCGTTTAAGAGTGAAAAATTGTTGGCAGGATATGCCGAAATGGAAGGTTTAAGCCAAGAAAAAATCCAAAAATGCCTAAACGATGACAACACAGCCGCCGAGATAATGTATATCCGCCAGCAGGCTATGGAAAAGTTAGATGTTAAAGCAACCCCCTCGTTTTTGATTAAAAAGGGCGATGAAGGTGAAATGTTGACCGGAGTACCGAGCTATGACACCTTAAAAGAGGTTTTGGAAAGAAAGATTAACGATTGATTTTTTAAAAAGAAAGCAATGCCGGAAGATTTGCAAAAATTGCAGGAAAAAATTAACCGCCTGCAGCAAAAAACAGTGAAATCCCCTCTTTCCCGACCTGCAGAAAGCAGTGCGGAGATGGGGATTCGTGCCGGTGCAGATATGCTTGCCGGTGTGATTGTCGGCGGAGCAATCGGTTTTGCGGCGGATAAGTTTTTTAAAACTCATCCGCTCTTTTTGATTGTTTTTTTGTTTTTCGGCGGAGCGGCGGGGATTTTAAATGTTTACCGTGCGGCACAAAAACATAAATAAAGAGGAGTCGTTTTAAGTGTCAAACCCGATGGAGCAATTTGAGGTAAAGGAGCTTATACCGTTAAAATTTAACGGTTATGACATCAGTTTTACAAACTCCTCGCTTTTTATGTGTTTGGCAGTTGTGAGCTGCGTTTTATTGTTTGCGCTGTGCTTGAAAAAAAGGGCGATTGTCCCCGGAAAGGGGCAGGCTTTTGCCGAGATGATTTATGATTTTGTGCATAATCTTATGCGTGAAAACATCGGTGCCGAGGGTTTGAAATACTTTGGTTTTATCTTCTCACTGTTTTTGTTTATCGCCTGCGGCAATGTTCTGGGGCTTTTTCCTTATGCCTTTACATTTACCTCACATATTGCCGCTGTGGGAACTTTGTCGCTTACGGCGTTGATTTTTAATATGATTATCGGGATAAAAAAGAAAAAATGGGGCTATATCAGGACTTTTATGCCCAAGGGCATACCATGGATTTTGGCTCCGTTAATTATGCCGATTGAAACAATTTCGCTTTTATCTAAACCTTTCAGCTTAACCATTCGTCTGGTTGCCAATATGACAGTCGGACATATTATGCTGAAGATAATCGCCGGATTTATTGTCGGCTTGGGAGCTTTGGGGTTTGTACCTCTGCTCTTTGATGCCGGAATTATTGTTTTTGAACTGTTTATTGCATTGTTGCAAGCCTTTATTTATACGGTGTTAAGCTGTATTTATTTGGGCGATGCCATTCACAACCACTAAATTTTTAAGGAAAGGATAAAAAAATGGAACCTATGGCTTATATCGGAGCAGCTCTCTGCGCATTGAGCATGATGGCCTCGGCTTGGGGTGTTACAAAAGTTTGGACAACCATTATCACTACGGTCGGACGCAATCCGCAGGTAAAAAAAGATGTCGATCTTTACGGCTGGGCAGGATTTGCCGCTGTTGAGGCGATTGCCCTTTATGCCTTGGTTATTGCGTTGGTTATGCTTACCGGCGGCAGTAATTAGTTGATGGAAAGCTTCCATGCCGCAGCTTGAGAGTTCAACTTTTGCTTCACAGTTTTTCTGGGGTTTGATTTGTTTTTTAACCCTATGGTTTATTATGAACAAATTTATTGCCCCGAAAATTGCCGATATTATTCGTCGCCGCCGTCAAAAAATTGATGATTATCTTACGGCGGCGGAGAACTTTCGCCAAACAGCGGAAGAGCTGGAAAAACGCTGTGCGGCAATGATGAAAAAAGCCGAGCTTGAAGTTGAAGAGGCGCGTCTTCAAAGCGTTGCCGCCATGAACAAAGAAATGGAGGAAACCAAAAACTCCATGGCGCAAAAGCTGCAAGAAAAAATCAACCGCAATGAAGAAAAACTTTTGCGCACGCAAGAGGAGATAAAATCACGCTGTGATGCTATGGCACTTGACTTGGCGGCACAGATTGCCGACAAGTTAAACTTAAAACTAACCAAAGACAAAATCACCGCAGTACTTTCAAAGGATAAAAATAATGGATAACGAGCCTGTCAATAACAGCGGAACCGATTTGCTTAACGCCACCCAAGAAGCGGTTATCGGCGCGGTAAACGATGTCGGCAATATTATCCGCAACACCGGAGAGGAGATATACGGCAACTCCCACGAACCGTTTTATCTCTCGCCGGAATTTTGGGTCGGCGTTACTTTCGTTTTGGTAATGGTTGCTTTGTTCGTACCTTTGAAAAAGGCACTTTCGGCAATGCTTGACAAACGGATAAAAGCCGTTGAAAACAGCTTGAGCGAGGCTGAAAAATTACGCGATGAAGCAAGAACCGTGCTGGCAGAATACGAGCAGAAAACCGAAGAAGCACCGCAAATCGCGCAAAAAATGATTGATAAAGCCAATGCCGATATTAAACAATACTGCGATATTGAGCTTAAAAAATTTGCTGCAAGTTTAACATCACAGGAAATAATCGCGGATAACGCCTTGAAAAATCGCCAAGAGCAGGTGATTGCCGCAGCTTCCGAGCTTGTTGCCGATCGAGCGGGAGAGATTTTGCGGGCGGCGATTGCCGATAATTTGAGTCAAGAAACACAATCGGAACTCATTGACCGCTCGATCAACGCGCTTCAAGACCTAAAAAAAGCTTGAAAATCCCAAACACCGAAGCCCCGATAAAAGGGAATAAACATCAAACAAGGCATTATGTTCATCCAAGTTGAGGGATGAAAGTTCGCGCTTGGTATCAAGAATTTTGCATATCTGTCCGGATGACTGTTTGGCAATGTTCATACCTCGCTTTCGGTATTGCGCCTCAAACCACGGGGCGATATTGCGGAAATCAAGATTTAAGTGTGTATCACAACCAAAAAGCTCAAGATTGTTTTTAATAACAACCTCATCGGCGTATTTTTGCCCCCATGCGTGCGAATAGCAAACCAAACCATCGGCAAATCCGCAAAAATGTTTAAACGCGCTTAAAAAATCAACGCCCTTTTCATCAAGAAGTTCATCGCTTATTCCGGTTAATTCAATAAAATAATCACTCAATTTAGGCTTGAAATGCGGTTTGATATAGCAATTAAACTCTTCTTTTACGCTCAAATCATTAAGATTGATCTTCAAGGCGGCAATTTGCACAATCTCGGCGGTTTTGCGTAACGGATCATCGAGAGCCAAGTCAATAAAGCCTTGCCAAGAGGCGTACTCGGTATCAAAAATTACAAACTGTTCAGACATTTTCATTGCTTTCATGGCGATTGCGTAACGCTTTGTAAGTTCCCAAAATATGCACTTCTTCGGCAAAAAAACGGAGTTCTGCCATGGCGTTTTGAAAAGCGCGGCGCGCGGGATGTGATTCAAATTCAATGTAAAAACGCGCACAAACAAATTGCCCGTTTAATAAATAGCTTTCAAGCTTATCAATATTTATGCCGTTGGTGGCAAACCCGCCCAAAGCCTTATAAAGAGCGGCGGGGATTGATTTAACGCTGAATATGCACGAGGTAATGAAAAGCTCTCCGTCATCTTCCGGAATATGCGGGCTTTTGGCCATAATCAAAAAACGAGTCGTATTGTCGGAGGAGTTCTCGATATTGGCGGCAAGAACTTTAAGACCGTACAATTCTCCTGCCAATTTGGAGGCTATTGCCGCCTTGGTTTTGTCTTGAGAGGCAATAATATCCTGACAGGACTTTGCCGTATCAATGCGGGCTATCGGCTGAAACCCATTGCTTTTCAAAAAGGCAGAGCATTGAGAAAGTGCTTGCGGATGCGAAGAAACGGTTTTTATGTCCTTGAGGGTGCTTTCCTTTAATCCCAGCAATTGATGTTCAACCCGCAAAAAATATTCACCGATTATAAAAAGACCGCTCTCGGGCAATAAAAAATGAACATCCGCAACACGTCCGGCATTGGAATTTTCCACCGGAATTACGGCATAATCTGATTTTTGCGTCTGCACTGCCTCAAAAGCCTGCTCAAAGGTCTCGCAAGCAATGTATTCGGCACCGGGAAAAATATTGCGGGCGGCGATGTGCGAATAAGCACCGCTCACCCCCTGATAGGCAACTTTCATCTTATTCTCCTTTTTCGGCGCATTCTATGCTTGATGGCGGCAAATGTCAAAACAAAATTGTGAAAGTTTTTGATAAAATCAATCAGGGTTATAAGTTATAGTAAATTCTCCTTCATAGTCTTGTGCTTTGGGAACGGAGCTATATCCAAAACCGGCGGCAATGGTATAATAATAGTCCTCACTTATATCATAATCAAGCCACGGTCCCACACAAAAATCACCCCAGCAAACATCGTCAACAGTTATATGATCTTTTGCTTGAGAGAGCGGAATGCTTGCTCTAAAATGCCCGTCTTTATATCCCTTTACAGATATAACACCACCCCACCAACCTCCATCCCAGTCAGCCTCTGGTCCGGTGCCTCCGCTTGCTTTTGTCGGATCAATGGTAATAACGCCGATTTCGAGATTGTCATCTACGCCCAGTCCGGCATCCGTGCTTGCGGCTCTGAAGCTGCCTAAAACTATTTCGTGGTCGATGGTGGTGGAAATTTCAAAGTTTTCGGATACTGCGCTTGCATTATAGGCAGTGTATGAAACGCCTGCTAATAGAAGAATTAAAAAAGTTTTGTTCGTTGTCATCTAAACTTCCCTCTTATGATTTCTTATCTTAAATAAAGAAACCACCTTTTGGAGCTGTATGCTCCGCGAGGTGGCTGGAAGCTGATAACTATCCAATATAATAGTTCTGCATATTCTTTATATTTTGCAGACCTCCAGCCGATAAAGGCGGACATATCAAATTACGTTTTGATACAAACGATATTGGAGAGGCTATCAGACCTCAAAGCGGCTTTTCGCTCACTTCAAATCCACCCTAGCATAAAAAATAAACAATGTAAAGCAAAAAAATAAAAAGAAAAAATAACAGTGTGTAACCGCGTGCTTTTACTTGAGTTTATAAACTTTGGTGTTACATTTAATTATTATAATTTTATTTTAAGGAGTTTTCGTATGATTGACACAATCAAAACTACCCCGTATATGGATCAAAAAATGGGTACTGCCGGCTTGCGCAAAAAGTCAAAAGTCGTATTGCAGCCCAACTATTTTGAAAATTTTATCCAAAGTATTTTTAATGTCATTTCACCGCAGGGCAAAACTTATGTCATCGGCGGAGACGGTCGTTTTTATAACGATATTGCCATTCAAAAACTGATTAAAATGGCAGCCGCCAACGGCGTTAAAAAACTGATTGTCGGGCAGAACGGGTATTTATCTACTCCGGCATCCTCCAATATGATATTAAAAAATCATACCGACGGCGGTTTTGTTTTGACTGCATCGCACAATCCCGGCGGTGAAAACGGCGATTTCGGCATTAAATTTGCCACATCTACCGGCGGGCAATGCTCCGCGCAGGTAAGCGAGCGCATTTTTAATGAAACACAAAATATCAGCGAATATAAAATTATGAACTCTGCTGATGTTGATTTAAGCCAAATCGGCTCGCAGAAACTATTGGATATGGAGATAGAGGTTGTTGATCCGATTAAGGACTATGTTAAGTTAATGGAGGGGATTTTTGATTTTCCCGCTATCCGCAAACTCTTTGCCGAAGGTTTCACCATGCGCTTTGATGCCATGAACGCCGTAACCGGTCCCTATGCGATAGAGATTTTTGAAAATGTTTTGGGTGCCGCCAAAGGTTCGGTTTTAAATTCCACACCCAAACCGGATTTCGGAGGTCTTCACCCCGATCCCAATCTGGTTTATGCCAAAGAGCTTGTTGACATTATGTATTCCGATGATGCGCCCGACTTCGGAGCTGCCAATGACGGCGACGGCGACCGTAATATGATTTTGGGAAAGAAATTTTTTGTAACCCCTAGTGACAGCTTGGCGATTTTAACCGATAATTACGCTTATATTCCGGCATATAAAAACGGTATTTTCGGCGTTGCCAAATCAATGGCAACTTCAACCGCAGTGGCAAGAGTTGCCGCTCGGCACAATATCGGCTATTATGAGGTTCCGACCGGCTGGAAATACTTTGTCAACCTGATGGACAGCCGCCGCATTACTTTTTGCGGGGAAGAGAGTTTCGGCACCGGTTCCAGCCATATCCGCGAAAAAGACGGCATTTGGGCGATTTTGTTCTGGCTCAATATTATAGCGAGCAGCAAAAAATCGGTTGAGGAAATCACTATGGAGCATTGGAAAAAATACGGCCGCAGTTATTATCTGCGCTTTGATTTTGACGGTATTAAAACCGATGTTGCCAATGATTTAATGAAAAATCTGGAAAATAAACTTCCCTCATTGACCGGTAAAACATACGGTGAGTTCAAAATCAAGCTTGCCGAAGTGTTTACCTATCACGATCCGGTTGATAATTCTTCCACTTCAAACGGTATGCGGATTTTAACGGAAGACGGTTCGCGTATTGTATTTAGGCTTTCCGGCACCAGCAGCAGCGGAGCAACTTTGCGTGTTTATTTGGAAAAATTGGAACACGAGAAATTGCGCGAAGACCCTGTTGCTATGGTTGAAGGGTTATTAAAAATTGCTTTTGAAGTTGCCGAGATAAGAGAGCGCACCGGCAAACAAAAGGCCGATATTATAACCTAAAAAATTGAGTCGCAAGATGGATAATATATTCGGCAACATTAAACTTCCCCGTCCTGACAGGCTTTTGCAAAAAAAGCTGATTGCCATTTCGTATTCACTGGTGGCATTGACGGCCTCTTTGGTTGCTTTTATTATCCGTCCGCAGTATATTATGCTTTTTCTGCCGCTTATCGCTGTTTTAACTCTGCTTTGCCTGATTTTATCGTTACAAGCATTGAAAGCGGCGGAAAAAGCTATCAATTACGGCGGTTTTGCCAACAAAATCATCAATCAAAGTTCAAACGCCAAGCGGATTGAGACTTTTAAGGGAAAGATTATTATTGAAAACGACAACGCCCGCGAATTATTCGGGACAAAAAGTATTTTGCTTTTTATCAAAAAACACCTCTCCGATAAGAGAAACAATAATTTTGCCTTTCAGCAGCTGCAAAATGCTTATGCCAATCTCACTCCGGTAAAGTTGGTTTTGGCTCTTAACTTAAACGAAAACGCTTTAAGCGAATCCTCGTGGTTTCAAATTTCTTTCAAAACCATATTCTTGCGCAAAACGGATTTTTTTGAACGTCCTTTTATTTTGAAACAAAATCAAAAAGATGTATTTTTATATTGGAGTTTCCGCGATATTACCGCCGAACACAATATGGAAAAAGTTTTCCAAAGCGAGCGGGCATCTATGCACGATTTCTTGGATGATTTGCCGGCCGGTCTTTACATTACCGATAAAAATTACAAAATTGAATACTGCAATCATATTTTTGCCGCCAAACTCGGATTTAAACGTGAAGAAATTATCGGGCAAAATCTGTTGAGTTATTTGGCACGAAATTCCGCTTTGCCTCCGGTTAATACCGCATGGAGCGGATTTGTGCATTTTATTACCGAACGCGGCAGTGATTTGGAGGCCTGTGTCAAGCAGGAGAGTTTCCGTGAGGATAATGAAATTAAAATCCGCGCCGCGGTAATGGCGGATTTGCCCAACGATCAGGATATTCAAAACCGTTTGGCACGCTCGCTTGATGAAATGAGCTGGGTGTTTGATTTTTCACCTGTCGGAATAATTTTTACCGACACCAAAGCCAAAATTCAAAAATGTAACCGCAAAGCTGCCGAGTTTATCGGAAAAAAAGCCGACGAACTCACGGAAAACAGCATTTTTGACGTTATAAAAAAATCCAATGAATATTCTTTTACCCGCGAGATAAACTCAATTATTGCCAAGGAGAAAAAAACTTCCTCGCTGGAGATTACTTTCAGCGGCAACGATAAAACCGCAACCGTTTATATCACTCCGATGCAAAGACTCTATGCGGCACAATCCTCTCCGGTTGACGGATTGATTTTGTATATCATTGATGCCACCGAGCGCAAAAAGCTTGAGAGCCAATTTACGCAGGCGCAAAAATTACAGGCATTGGGACAGCTCGCCGGCGGGGTTGCCCATGATTTTAACAACCTCTTGACGGCAATTTTGGGATTCTGCGATTTGCTTTTTCAACGTCACGGCGTGGGCGACCCTTCCTATTATGACTTGGATCAGGTCAGAAGCAATGCCATCCGTGCCGCTCATTTGGTGCGCCAACTTTTGGCTTTTTCACGCAAACAGTCGTTGCAACCCAAATATTGCAACGTAACCGACAGTGTAATGGAATTAAACCTCTTCTTAAAACGGGTTCTGGGCGAAAAAATTACCTTGCAGTTCCATCACGGCGAAAATTTAGGTTTCATCAGAGTTGATCCGACTCAGTTTTCACAGGTCATTATCAATTTGGCGGTTAATGCCAAAGATGCGATGAACGGCGACGGCGTTTTAACCATCAGCACAAGAGCAGAACGTCTGCTTTCTCCGCAAGAGTTCGGGGAGGAAATTATTAAACCCGGTGATTTTGTGGTAATTGATGTCAAAGATACAGGCTGCGGGATTCCGCCCGAAAATATGGGACGTATTTTCGAGCCGTTTTTCTCCACCAAGCAAAATGTAGTCGGCTCCGGTACCGGATTGGGACTTTCAACAGTATATGGAATCGTGCGCCAAACCGGAGGTTTTATCAAGGTTGAAAGCACCCTTAATCAAGGAACGACTTTCTCCGTTCATCTGCCTCGCTTTGAGGTTAATCCCGATATGGAAAAAACTCCCACGCCGGAAAAGCCCACCAATATAACCAATGTTGACGGCTTAAAAGTTATGGAGGTAAAAAAACACGATAAAGCCGTTTTGTCCTCGGCAAATCAGAAGTTTATATTCGGGCTTAACGTTTCGGCGTTGGATAAGGGAATTTTTGATGATAATCAACAATCGGGTATTAAAATTTTATTTGTCGAAGATGAGGATTCCGTGCGTAACTTTGCCTTGCGGGCATTGCGCAAGAAAGGATATGAGGTTGTCGGCTGCAATTCGGCGGAAAATGCGTTGGAGCATTTGAAGGTTGATTCTGATTTCAAATTGCTGATTACCGATATGGTAATGCCGGGAATGAACGGTGTTGAACTTGCCGCCATAGTCAAAAAGCAAATTCCCAAGATTAAAATCATTTTGGCTTCGGGATATTCGGAAGATATGGCAAGAAATGAGCTTGCCAATTCCGCGAATTTTGAATTTTTGGCCAAACCGTTCCGATTAGGCGATTTAACCCAAAAGATATTTGATGTATTAAACAGGAGGGAAGATGAAGCGTAATTCAAACATCTCACAGCTTCCGTTTAATTTTGCACACCATTCATATATGGGCAAAGATGATTTTGTGGTTTCCCCTTGCAATGCCGAGGCTTTTGCCTTGATTGAAAGTTGGCCGCAATGGGCGGATTTTGCCGCCTGCATATATGGAGGGGAGCATTGCGGCAAAACCCATTTGGCGAATATCTTTGCCGAAGAAGCCGCCGTCAAGGCGGGATTAAGAAACCGCCTGCCGATTATTGAAGCAAAAAAAATAAGCCTTGAAAAACTGCCGCCGCTTTTTGAGTACAGCCGCGGGTTAATCGTTGAGGATTTAAGCGAAAATATTGATGAAGAAGCTATGTTTCACCTCTTTAATCTTTACCGCAATCAAGGAGGATTTGTGTTGTTTACCTCACATCTTCCTCCGGCACGCTTGCCTTTCAAACTTCCCGATTTGAAATCACGGCTGATGATGATTCAATCAATTTGCATTAACCATCCGGATGATGAGTTGCTGGCAGAATTGATTGTGAAACTCTTTTGCGATCGCCAAATCGCCATTACGCCGGAAGTGCTTAATTACATAGTGATAAATATGCAACGTTCTTTTGATTATGCTCATAAGTTGGTTGCAGAAATCGACCATATTTCAATGGCTTATAAAAGAGCAATTTCTATTCCGATTGTCAAAGAGGCTATTAACTCTCTTAAATTCTCACCTCAAGGCGAGTTATTTTGAGGTTTGAATCTTTTGCTTCAATAATCCGCAGACAAAAATAAATTTTTACGGACTGCTTTGCTAAAAATGACAAAGCAGCCCGATTTTATATGAACGCTCCTATTTTTCAGCTCGGCGTGTAGGATATGGTAAGCGTAGCAGAATGCGATCCGGTGGTAACTTTTGAGATGTCATCTATATAACACATACTAAAATATACCTTAAAACTACTTCTGCTTCCGCTGTATTTTAAAGCAGAATTGCATGCGTTACTATTGTCATTTCCGCCAAAGAGATTAGTAACTTGAGTAACTCTTAATCCTCCGCAAACATCACCTGTTCCATCACAAGCTGAAGGATTAGGAATATTGGCAGTGAAAGTTCCTACCGTGGCATTATCCGCAGATACAATAGAATCAACTAATGTATGATTGTCTAAACTATATATCCCCGAATCGCTGTAATGCCATATTATATCTGTTGCAGTATAAGCGGGGTTAATGGTGATAGTGCCGAGGCTTAAATTTTGAGTAACACTCAAGCTTACATCATGTTCAATCGTTGCGGTAACGGTCATTGTGGCGGAATTGCCCGCGTAGGCTGCATAAGTGCCAAGAGCGACACCGGCAATACCTAGCATTAAAATATAATTTTTCATCTTAAAAACTTCCTTATCTATTGTTAACAAAGAAAATCACCCCGACATATAGACGAGGTGATTGGAAGTTGCAAACTGTCACAAGAAACAGTGTGAAGTATTTGGCAAGCCTTATTTCCTCACCTTCCAACCATAATATACGGCTGAAAGCAATTTTATGTCTTGTCAGACATCTTGTGAGAGGTTTGCACACCTCAAAGCAGAATTTCCCTTGCTTCATTTTTTAAGCTAGCATAAAAAATCAGTAATGTAAAGCAGAATTTTGCACTTTTTGCTTCTTCCTTTTTCCCGTTCTCTCTTCCTTATGTCTATCCTAAACTCCCCCAATTGTCGTCCTGAACTCCCCCAATTGTCGTCCTGAACAACCAAGCTGTCGTCCTGAACTTGTTTCAGGACCTCTAAAATAGATTCCGAAACAAGTTCGGCATTGATGGCAAGGGAGAGTAAGTCTGAACACCATTTTTGTCATCCTGAACTTGTTTCAGGATCTCTAAAAAAATATGCTGAAACAAGTTCGGCTCCCTTTTCTTTTTATGTCAATTGCTGGACTTGAGCCGGCAATCCAGGTCTATAATTTAGCAAATTGTTTCACCTGGACGCCGCATCAAGTGCGGCGTGACATAGGGAGAGGCACCGCATCAAGTGCGGCGTGACATAGGAGGTGAAGGATGCCGAATAGATAGGCGGCGAGGAGAGGACGGAGGCACCCTCCCTACG
>JAFUYI010000004.1 GCA_017470585.1 Alphaproteobacteria bacterium
CCTGAAATTTACGCACCGTCCCTTATAATCGGGAGACCCTTTGAGTTTTTTGCCTCTTTTTTCCGTCATTCCTCCTTATGTCTATCCCCCAATTGTCGTCCTGAACACCCCAATTGTCGTCCTGAACTTGTTTCAGGACCTCAAGATGCCGCATCAAGTGCGGCACCCTTTCCTTTTTATGTCATCAATTGCCGGGCTTGACCCGGCAATCCAGGTCTATAATTTAGCAAATTGTTTTAACCTAGACGCCGCATCAAGTGCGGCGTGACATAGTAGGGGAAGAACGCCGAATAGATGGGTGACAATGGAGATGTACAAAATCCCCCTTTCGGAGGATTTTTCTTGATGGCGGAGAGTCAGGGATTGTCTGCGACAAAAGCCTTTACTAAAGGCTTTTGCTTATTCCACTGCGCTCGTCGGCTAAAGCCGACCGGCACACTCAAAGTGTGCCTCTTACTTGTAGTCGAACCCCTCTTCCGGGGTTCGAATCCCAGCTCTCCGCACCATAAAAAAAATCCCCCGTTCGGGGGATTTTTCTTGATGGCGGAGAGTCAGGGATTCGAACCCCGGGTAGGTTGCCCTACGTCTGATTTCAAGTCAGGTGCATTAAACCGCTCTGCCAACTCTCCATCGCTTGACATCAGTTTCTAACCTAAATTATCGCCGAGGTCAAGTATTTTTTTTATTTTTTTCTATCTTTTAAATACCAAACGCAAGTAATCAATTCCGAACACAATGCACATAAACAGCAAAGAGCGCACGCAGATTGTGTAAAAATCAACTTTTATCAACGGGGTAAACAAATATATCTGATAAACAAGCGAAGTTACAAGCGCACACACCAGCATCACAATCCAATAATGTTTATATTTGGAAAAAACAAATGCACAGAAAATCGCCGCAGCCCAAACCTGCCATTCGTTTGCCATACCTTTCATCACACCAAGAGTTACAACCAACGGTTTAATATTCGCCAAAAACGCAGCGGCAACCAATACCAATGCCCCGATTAAAATTGAAAAATAAATCTTCTTTCTGCTCATTTTTTTATTCCCTAAAGTAAAATTGCATTTTTTCTCATCATAACATCCAAATTTTATTTGGCAATATATTTTTTTTGTTGACTCAAATGAAAAAAAATGATAGCATATACAATGTGTTAAAAGTTATTATGTAAATTATGAAAAGACTTGTCAATTTGCTTATTGTTACGTTTTTAGTAACTTTAAGTAGCTGTTATTACTCGGAAACAGCAGAAGAATTGGAAGAATACGGGGGACCGCCCAGTGTAAGTGGTTCCGGACTGACGTATGGCGATGATACAGATTTTTACACCGCTTGGGTAAAAATAAGCCGCGGCAGAAAGGAAACATTCTTCCAAAAACAACTTCGTACAATCACTGAAACGGACAGTGTAATGTCCCCGGTTGTTGTCAAAAAAATCGACGAACCGCGTTTTTGGTATAAACAGAACCGCTTGGTTGCCAAACAAAATGACGGACGTTTTGAGACATCAACCATTCGCACCGAATGTTTTTTTGATTGCGGAGATTGCTCTGTGGCAGTGGCGACATCTTTTGAACAGGCCTTTGTTGTTGACGGAGAATATCTCTGGGCAATGCCGAAAGCTTCTTTTGAGGTTGAACCTAAAGGCTATACCCTCATGAAACTTGAAGATGAACAGATTGATGCAAAGTGCTATGAGGTGTATCTGCTTACCTGCCGAATGATTGCTTTCAACGATTTCAAAACTGTTGAATGCCAAACCTCGGTTAAACTCTTAATTGAGCGTGTACCGATTACGTTCGATGCAGTTGTCGTTGACTATCAGTAATGAAAAAGGGAAACGCGGTTTAAACTGCGTTTTCTTTTTTTTGTTGGATTCCAAATGATTTTTTTACCGATAAGATTTTTAACTCGGTATGCGATGGATTGACTAAATTTGTACATTGCTCTTACGTCCTTATACCTCGCCCGGAGGGGTGACGAAGAGAAAGCAACCTTAAAAAATAGATGCTGAAACAAGTTCGGCAAGACAAGCGGGGACTTGATGTCAAAAGCCCCATGATGCACGGAACAACGTTCCGTACGAGGGGGAACGAGGAGGGAGAAAGAGTTCCTCTCTACGTCATGCCTCATCGAGGCTCCTTGCCTCGATATCAAGACATCTCCAGAAATTTAGGCGCATTATCCCTTACGGTCAAAAGCACCTCGCACGGGGCTTTGCTCCGTATGAGAGATAACGAATCGTTTATTTCCTATTTCTTCGGTGTTTTATTTTTTCTTGACAAGCGAAGTTTATACAGTCTTTCGGCAATGGTGTCGCATTTATATTCTTTTGCCAGTTTTTCCAAAAACTCTAAAAGTTCTGTTTCGTTCGGATCTAAATCTTCATAATGTGATGTAATAAAATCGCTGAATATCTTTGCGTTTTCTTCAAATACTTTTCCCATTTCTAAATGATCCCATTACCTGCTTATCAATTATATATAATTTATATAAGATCGCCTTTATATTGTCAAGCATTATTTTATTATAATATAATCGCGCAACCCTCGGTTGTGCTATTTCCCCTGCCCTCGCCCATTAAAAAACGGAGAGGAGCTTCCCGAGTATTCCCCTCGTCATTCTTGTTTTTTACCGAAGGCAAAAAATTTCAAGGGTCTTCCGACCGTTCTTCCTCGTCACTCCTCGATTCCGGCAGGAATCGTCAAGGGGTCTTTTGAGCGTAAAGGGCATTGCGCGTAAGTTTCGAGGGATGCCTTGACGAAAGCAACCGTACGGCTGCTTTCGAGGCATGACGGCGGGAGGGAGGTAAAAAAGGGAAAAGAAAAAAGTGCAAAATTTTCTTCTTTACAATCGCAATTTTTTATGCTAGGGTGGTTTTGAAGTGAATGAAAAGTCACTTTGGGGTGTAGCAACCTCTTGTCTAGCGTTTTATAAAACGTAAAATTTATTCCTGCCGCTATGGTTGGAAGGTTGGGAAATAAGGTTTAACCAAATACTCAACACTGTTCTAGACAACAGTTGCTAACTTCCAATCACCTCGTCTGTAAGTCGAGGTGATTTTCTTTGTTAACAATAGATAAGGAAGTTTTTAAGATGAAAAATTATATTTTAATGTTAGGCGTTGCAGGCGTTGTTTTAGGCTCGTACTGTGCCTACGCCGGCAATTCCGCCACAATGACCGTTACCGCAAAAATTGAACACGATGTGAGCTTGAGAGTAACGCAAAATATCAGCTGGACAATGACCATTGATCCAAGTCAAACAAGCGGTGATGTTGATTGCATTGACATTGTTGATGGGGGTGAAGGTTATAGTTCTGGCGGTGTTATCTCCGGTTCTATGACAGCAGGACGATTCACTGCTAATATTCCTAATCCAAACAACTATGAAAATGTATTGTCATTTGAGGAAAGTGGGGACGATCAAATGAGCATACTCAGCGATGAATATTGCGATAAATTTAGTACCGCTGTACATATCGGCCATGTAAGCGGATATGAGTTTGCGGTAACAGGGTTTGCGTCGTATAGTGGCGTTGTTCCTGCTCCTAAAGTTTATGATTTCGGCAGTGTAACTATTCAATATACACCCGAGTCGTAATTAAAATCAGCAAAAACCCTGCGGGATTTTAATCCGATTCCGCAGGGAAAGCTTTTGGGGCAAATCCCTTTTTTTGTTTCTCTTTGTCCCCGCACAGAGCGTTGCCCCGTATTTCATGGTGACTTTTCATTGTCCGTTTCGCACGGTATAAAGAGAAGAAAAATTTTTTTTTGCGGATTCTTAAAAAAAAGATAAATAATGATTGATTTTTGCGAAAAACGGGTTATAATCTTTTCAAAATTTATTATTTGTATGACTATGAAGAAGACTTTTTTTGTTTTTCGTCACGGACAGACGGATTTTAACGCCAAAAATATTTGGCAGGGAGCGAAAATAAATGCTCTCTTGAATGATGTCGGCAAACAACAGGCTGTAGAACTGGGAGACAGACTTGTTCCTTTGGGAATTGAGATTATATATTCTTCCAATATGCGCCGCGCTATCCAAACCGCAATGATTGTCAACCAAAAGCTCGATGTCCCGATGTTTTTGAGTGACGGTCTTCAAGAGTGTAATTTCGGCATTGCCGAGGGTATGCCGATGGATGAGCTGCAAAAACTCTATCCCGAAGAGGTACGCGCGGTTTTATATCCGACACCGCAGACATGGGACAGCCGTTATCCCGGAGAAAAGAGTGAAAGCAAACACGGAGTTTTTGACCGCGTAACCGGTGCTTTGCGCAAAATTGCTTCGGCAACCAACTGCAAAATCATCGGGATTTCCTCGCACGGCGGGGTAATATCTTCACTGCTTGCCGGACTCGGCTCATACGGATTGCCGCTGCCTAACTGCTGTATTGCCCACATTGTCTATGATTCGCAAAAAGATGAATTTTCTTTTGTGGAACTGTTTTAAAAATCAGGCGTATGTTTTTACATACGCCTGTTTTTATACAAAGAAGCCTCTAACTTGTAACTGTTGGGCATAAAATTTTTTGCCTATTGCGCAGAATATGAAATGGTAATAGTCCCAGAATATTCTCCCTCGGAAGGAACAGAGGTATATTCAAGCTTTCCCCCTACTGTAAATAGATTGCCGGATTCATGAACAATGCCATAACCTCTAAAGATCAAACCAGCCATGTCATTATTATAAGTTAGGGATAGTCCGGTTTTTTGCGATGGATTAGGTACATTAGCCGTAAAAGTACCGATATGATAATCCCTTACCGCCATTACTCCATCGCCATACGCGAGTAGTGTCGGACTGTCAAACCTAAGGAATCCACTTGTTTCACTAGGGTTTATGGTTATATTGCCGAAACTTAACGATTCGCCCAAAGTCAAGCTCACGTCATGGGCGATTGTGGCGGTTACGGTCATTGTTGCCGAGTTGCCGGCGTATGCGCAATAACTGCCAAGAGCAACCCCCGCAATGCCGAGCATTAAAATATAATTTTTCATCATCTAAACTTCCTTATCTCAAATTATTAACTTAAAAGAAAACCACCTTTTGGGTATTAAACCCGCGAGGTGGTTGGAAGTTCTCAACTGCCATGCAAAACAGTGTATGGTATTTGGCAAGCCTTATTTCCACACCTTCCAACCATAATCAGGTTGAAAGCAATTTTATGTCTTGGTAGGACATTGCATGCGAGGTTGAGATACCTCAAAATGGAATTTTCCCCATTTCAGAGTCAAGCTAGCATAAAATTTTCTTATTGTCAAAGAAAAAATTTAATCAATTTTCATCATATTCATTGTATTTGTCCAGAGAATAAAGCTCTCGATTTTATGATGAGGGTAAATGCGTTTAAGAAGTTCGCGATAGGCGCGGAGTTGCGTGCGATATACTTTCGGCACTTCATTAATATTTGTCGCCGCCCGGCGATTGGTCTTAAAATCAACAATAATTACCCGATTTTCTTCAACAATCATTCTATCTATCTGGGCGGAGATGATTCTGCCCTCAATTTCGCCCATAATCGGCACTTCGGCACGGGAATTTTTGCCGAACACACTGCCGAACTCGGGATTTTCAATAAGGGTCAAAACCTCGTTTACAATCTCTTGTCTTTGCGAATCCGAAAAGTCGGCGGCTTTTATCAAAAGAAAGTGCTGTGCAACTTCAAGGCGTTTTTTGGCTTCAATATCAGGCAAAAACTGCAAGAGTTTATGAATAATTGTGCCGCGTTTATAAAAAATCTCGTCATTACAAGCAACAAGCGGAGAGTTAAGAGCCGGTTCATCATCAGGTTTGGAGGGGGTTAAAGGTTTTGAGAGCGGGTCTTCTTTCAGAGCGGGAAGACTTAAAAATTTCGGCATCGGCTCGTAGGGAAGAACAATTTCCTTTTTCTTTTTGGTTTTCGGTTGCAAAATCTGGCGGTTTTTCAATTGCCATTTATTTTTCTCTTTATATTGGTCATCACCGCTTGGAATAATCTCGGCAATTTTGGTAAAGCTATCCTTAAACAAATTATACCACGATTCATCCGGCGATTCTTTTTTATTGCGAAAACCGCAGAAAATCATCCTGTCTTCGGCACGGGTAACCGCGACATAAAGCAAGCGGCGATATTCTTCCAGCATTTTACTTTTTTGCCGCTCGTGTAATTTATCGCAATATTCATTGTAATCGCTAGCGGCAAAGGGATAGAAAAACAAATCTCCGTCCCACAGAAAACCGGCTTCACGGTCGGATTTGGGTATTTTGGCGGTGTCGGGGAGTATGACAATCGGAGCTTGCAACCCTTTTGAAGCGTGAACCGTCATTAGGCGCACCATATCGTGCTGCGATTGTTCAAATTCGCGTTTAATTTCCACATCATCGGATAAAACCCACTCAATAAAATTCTGCATGGTGGGAATATGCTCTTGCTCAAAGCGCAAACTTAAATTCAAGAACTCATCCAATCCGTCTTCGGGTTCAGATCCCATACGCTCGTAAAATTTATAGCGTCCGCCCATTTGGCTTAAAATATAATTATATAAATCAAAGGGGCGCATATAATCAATTTTGGCAAGCAAATCTTCCAACATTTTGGCAATGTGCGCGTATTTATCATTTGCCTGCAGGCTTTTATAAAGGGTTGTTCGGCGTTGATAACAAAGGTTGAACAAATCTTCATCATTAAGCCCGAACAGGGGAGATTTCAAAACTTCCGCCAAGCTCAAATCATCATCGGGAAGTATTAAAAATTTTCCCAAGCTGATTAAGTCCTTAACGGCAATCTGTTCCATCAATTTTATGCGGTCAATACCGGCAATATTAACATTCAACGCCTTACATTCACGAATAAGCTCTTCACAGAAATTATTACGGCTGCGAACCAAAATCAAAAAATCACCATAGCGCACCGGACGATTTTTGGAGGTAAGAATTTCCTCGTTTTTAACCATGGAATGAATCTTTTCGGCAATCATTTTAGCTATTTGGCTTGAGGTGGAATCTTTTTTATCCGTTGCGACAGGTATCGACCATTCCTTTACAGATTCGGTTTCCTTCGGGGTAAGCATTTCCCATAATTCGACTTCACCGCCCTCGCCTTCCCGATACGGCAAATGTTCTATTGCCTCATTTTCAGATGCTACTCCTTTGTTGGTGTTTTTATCCTTAAATAACTGATTGACCGCCGTTAAAACCGCCGGAGCCGAGCGGAACGAAATACCCAGATTTATCTTTTGAAAATTTTGGCTCAATCTCGCAAAATGTTCGCACATCTCGTCAAATTTATCAGGGTCGGCACCTTGGAAACTGTAAATTGATTGTTTGCGATCGCCGACGGCAAAAACCGTGCGTGAACTGTTCTCCTCGGCGAAAAACTCATCGCTTATTGCTTGAATTATCGCCCATTGTCCGGGGGAAGTGTCTTGCGCTTCGTCAATCAAAATATTGTCAATACCGCCGTCAAGTTTATAAAGCACCCAACGCGTTGCCTCCCTGTTTTCCAACAGAGCGCGGGTCTTGATAATCATATCATTATAATCCATCTTGGCGTGCCGGCGTTTAAAATCTTCATAGCCTTCCAAAAGTCCTGATGCCAGCAATAGTACCGCTTTTGTTGACTGATAGAGCCTCAAAGTGCGAAGCTGTTGCAAAAAATTCTTACAACGTTCTCCTTCGTCAAAAAAGATATCCTGATCATCTTCCGCTAATCCTTTCAGGCGTTTGAAAGAGCGTATTTCGCCGTTTTTGGTCAAAAACAACGATATGTAATCATCAAATTTTTCAATATCCGCCGTACCGTTTAACCACGGTTTAATCTCATCACACCAATATGAAAGTTCTTTTACTTCTTCCGGTCTGAACGAAAAAAAACGCTCAATCAATTTTTGCTTGTTATCATCATCGTTTATATTGAGTTTTGCCGATATTGCGGATAAAAGATTGTTTTTTCCTTGAGCTTTGCAAACGGCATTATTGATTTTATCGCGGTTGTCAATAATGGATTTTATAAGCTCCGGCATTTTATATTCGCTTATATTTTCGGTAATAAAGCCTATCGCTTCTCCGATTTCGCTGTCGGGGTTATTGCCCGCCTCATTCAAGAGGCGCAGTTTAACCTCGTTGATTGCCTCTTCGGATCCGCGGTCATCCATAATTTCAAAATACGGGGAAACGCCGGCCTCCAAAGGAAAGCGTTTCAGAATTTCTTCACAAAAACTGTGAATGGTTTGGATTTTAATTCCGCCCGGAGTATCTAAAAGCATGGCAAAAAGCTGCCGCGCTTTGGCAAAAAGTTTTTCAAGCTCTTCATCTTGGGGCAGTTCTTCATACAACTCTTTAAGCTCTTTATAGAGCTTATCATCATCCATTATCGCCCATTCCGAGAGCCTTTTGGCTACGCGTGAGTTCATTTCCACCGCCGCCGCTTTGGTGTAAGTAAGGCACAGGATTTTCGAAGCCCTAACCCCCGATAACAACAGCCGCAAAACCCTGTCGGAAAGAACTTTGGTTTTTCCGGTTCCTGCCGAGGCACTGACCCAGACCGATTTTTTGGGATCGGCCGCCAAACGCTGCTGGTAGGTTGCAAGATTGCCCCGTTGCCAGCGCAGCTGCTCTATTTTATTTTCAGTCATCGGCATCTGTTATTCCCCACTCGCCTATTCGTGATAAATGTTCGTAATCGGAATGTGTTAAAAGATATTGCACTTCATTCCGCACCGCATAGCCGTTTTTTTCATCATCAAAGGATTCCATAAGTTCTCGAATGATTTCAGAATTATATTCCAAAATATTGTTTGTATCCTTATCGGTTGCAACGATTTTATTGCCCAAACGCCAATAGGAAAGATTGATAACTTTTCCTTTTTTCAGATTTTCAAATCCGCCTTTTGAAGCAATTATTCCCTCAATCGGAAGTTGAGGGGCGCATCCTTTTTTCATTTCGGTCAAAGTATGTGAACGCCCCGTCTTATAATCAATAATATAAATTTCATCATCGCCTTCGGTATTCTTAATAACATCAATCCGGTCGGCTTTGGCGGCTATGGTAAACTCTTTGTCTTTGTTTTTTATAATAAAATGTCCGGAAATCTCGCAAATGGTATGCTTTTTTTGCATTAAATCATAGCTGTTTTCATCCATCAAAAGAACCCATTTAACGATTTTTTTTATCCGCGGAAGCCAAAAGGCTCGTATTTCCGGAGCAATCTCGTGTTCATCAAGCTTTTTTATTCCGATGTTTAACATTATTTCTTCGGAGTTTTGCGGATTTTCAACAGGATATTCTTTATAAAAATCTTCAAGCATTGAGTGAACTATTGTTCCCATATCCGCCGCGTCGGGAGGCGGCAAAATATCTCTTTTTCTTTTTAATTTCAGGATTTTAGAGGCGTAAATATCATAAGGATTATTGATAAGCCTTTCAATATCGCTCGCCCAAAGTTCACGCGGACGAGATGAAAGAGGCGGAGTGGGATAAGGAGCTTCAATCGGGGTTATTTTATCCGCCACATCTTTTTTTCGCGCCCATGACAAATAGGTCGTGTCGTATAATTTTTGTATATCAAAATGAATTGCGTTGATAACGGTTTCAAGCCGCATCCACCAGCGCGATTTGACCATCGGTGTTCCGTCAATCCTGTCGGCACGGGTCAAATAAACCTCTTTTCCGCACGCCGTTTGGCAAAAATCGTGTGCCAAAACGCCGATAGCACGTTCCGGAAGCGGAAAACCGAACTCCTTTTTCATCGGCCGCGACATCCACGCACCGCCTTTGGCGGCAGAAGGCATTGTGCCTTCATTCATTGAACTGATTATTATACAATCAAAAGAACAAAGTTTTGCCTCAATCGGTCCCAAAATACGGATTCTCGGGTGTGTTCCATACTTTTGCCGAACGGTAACCTGATTCATCAGCGCATCAAAAAAATCGGCGTATTGGTCGCAGGGGATTTTCCCCAAAGTTGAAGCGGATTCCAAAAGCGAAGATAAAAATTCCGCCGCCGTTTCTCCGGCATCACCCGCCCACAAAACATCCGCACCGCTTTTTTCGGGAGTTGCCGCCAAGCTTTCCGCCAATCTGATGTGGGCTTGCAAAAGCGATGAAAAATCTTGCTCTTTTTCAGAGAGTTTTTGCATAAAATCGCCAAAAATTTCCCGCTGTCGGGCAATAAAATCCGTATCCTCGTTTTTATCCGCACGCAAAAAGTTGTTTTCATAAAAGCGGATTTGATTTAAGACATCGCTCCTCTTTTGTCCTGATGAGGCGAGCGGGTGCTTATATAAACTCAATACCGGCAATGCTGCAAAACCGCTGTCCGCAACACTTGCTATCAGCCGCAAGAATACGCCCTGCGGGGTGTGCGGCAACGGAATACCCGCAGAATCGTCGGCATGAATACCCCAGCACAATAATTCGTTTGTAACTCGGCGCGCCAAGTTTCGATCTTTGGTAACCAAGGCGGTAGTCTTTCCCGCCTCCTCCAAATTATGGCGCATTAACATAGCTATCGCCAGTGCTTCTTCTTTTGAATCGCGGGCATCAATCAAATAGAGATTTTTGAAAGCTTCATCTTCTATATCATTGATTTGTCGCCATTTATCTGTCGATTGCGCCGGGCGCATAACCTCGCTCCAAAGCTTTTCACGCGCCGGTTGAAATGGAGCGATAACATCACTCACCTCTCTTCGCGAAACATCTAAAAACTCCAACAGTTCTTTTAATTCAAACTGCGGGTGAGTTTCATCAATCATAAGCCACGATTCATCATCAAGGTTTTTATCCAATCCCGAAAGCCATATTTCACCGTTTTCAAGCTCGTAAATGGTTTTTACAAGCTGTTTTAACAACGGAAATTCGGCAGTTGTACCGGCAACTATAACCTTTTCCTTTGCCGAAAACTTTTGCCAAAACTCAATTTGCCGTTCAATGAGATATTTTTTATACTTTCCGATGTCGGTTAAGCCGCGTTCTTCCAAAATCTGCGGATAATAGTCGGTAATGATTTTTAAAAATTGCAAAATATCCTGCCAATGGGCGGCGTATTCGTCCGGCACCAACTTTTCCAAGTCCTTAAAATTCAGTTCTTCTTGGGCTATTGTATCAATAAGAGTTCCCAATTCTTGCGCCAAAAAACAGGCTTGCGCAAAAGAGAGTTTTTCCATTCGGTAATTATCGGGACGCGCCGTAATAAGGCGTACAAACAGCATCATCCTTTCTTCCGAAGAAATTTTTTGGCAGAGATTAAGTTCGTGTTCATAAAAAAAAGCCTCGTCATCAGAGCTTGCCAGCGGCCTGATACGGGGAAGAATTGTCGCCTCCATACCTCTTGCCCTGACAAAGGCATCGCGAAGTTCACGCATGGCACGATGATTGGGCAGAAGGATTGTAACCAAAGAAAGTTTTTCTAAATCGTTTTCATATTCTTCGAGTAATTTTTGCGCCAAAACATCAACAAAAGAGCAGCTTGACGGGACATTATAAACAGCGGGCAAAAAATATCTCCTAGCGCAATTCCAGCAATAATTTTTCAAAAGCGCGGCGACGATGCGAAATTTTATTTTTTACATCATCTCCCAGTTCGGCAAAAGTTTTATCAAATCCGTCGGGAATAAAAATCGGATCATAGCCGAATCCCAGTTTTCCTTGCGGATGTTCGGCAATCACGCCATCAACCCTGCCCTCAAAAACAAGCGTTTTTTGATTGGGGCAAGCCAACGCCAGGCAACAGGAAAAATGAGCCTTGCGATTAGATGAGGAGGAGGATTTAATTTCCTCAAGGAGCTTTTGCATACCCTTTTTGAAATCGCGTTCCGGAGCATAGCGCGCCGAATAAACTCCCGGTCTGCCGTTTAAGGCATCGACACACAGCCCGCTATCGTCGGCAAGGCAGGGAAGACCGCATTTTAAGCTCAAAGTATCAGCTTTTAATCTGGCATTTTCCTCAAAAGTAGTACCGGTTTCTTCGACATCGTCCAAACGCAAATCCGATGCCGAGCAAACCTCAATGTGAAGCGGCGACATTAAAGCCTTTATTTCGGCAATTTTTCCGGCATTGTGGCTTGCCACTACAAGCTTGGTAATTTTCATCTATTCAACTCCCAAAACCTCTTTTTGTTTTTTTATCAAATCTTTAATTCCCGATCTTGCCAAAGTCAAAAGCTCGATAAAATCGTTTTCTTCAAAAGGCGCGCCCTCGGCAGCTCCCTGCACTTCAACAATTTTTCCGCTTTCGGTCATAACAAAATTCATATCAACTTGAGCGTGCGAATCTTCGGCATAATCAACATCAATAACTTTTTCACCGTGCAGAATATCGCACGACACGGCCGCTATAAACTCAATCACCGGATTTTTCTTAATGATTTTACGTTCAATCATATTTTCCAAAGCCAAATACATTGCAACAAAACCGCCGGTAATAGAAGCTGTTCTGGTGCCTCCATCGGCCTGCAGGACATCGCAGTCAACATAAATGGAATAATCTTTTATTTCCGTCAAATCAACCGCCGCCCGCAGTGAGCGTCCGATAAGGCGTTGGATCTCGTGTGAACGTCCGGAAACCTGTTTAGGCTCACGGGGAGAGCGTTCCCGATTGGCGCGCGGCAACATACCGTATTCGGCGGTAATCCAGCCGCAATTATGTCCTTTGAGCCAAGAGGGCAATTTTTCCTCCACCGAAGCCGTGCATAAAACATGGGTGTTTCCGAATTTCACCAAGCAGGATCCTTCGGCAAAAGCGTTATAATTAGGGATAAGTTCTACCTCGCGTAATTGGTTATTAAGACGATTATTATGACGCATACTTTCCTCAACAATTTCTTTTTAAACTCTGCTAAATATAAAACATTTTATAACTTTTCGCAACAAAAAATGCTTTAGTTCCGGTAACTTTTTATTTACAACTGTTATATCAAGGCAGATACAAAGGGTTAAGACGCTCCTTGGCAAACCGAATTTGCAGGCGAATCGGAAAAATAAAAATTTATTTTCTTTATTTTCTTTTCTTTACAATTTAAATTATGTATGCTAATAAACTTTATGTAGCCGGATGCCCGCAGAATACGTTACCAACGCTTAATATGCGGGGCTATTATCCCATTAGCTACTAACATCCGGCTGCACCTTGCAAAGGTGCGGTCTTAAAGTTTTTATGAGCTGAAACCAACCTTTGGGAGTATTTAAAATGGGCAAGACGTGTGCTTTTTTTGGGTAATGATAAAGCCGCTAAAAATAAGGGTGTGAAAGTTATTGAATTGTCGAAAATTTATGCTTAAAAATAAAATCAGCCAAGTTTTTTTTGAGATTTCAAAAAAACGGATTGACTTTTGTCTAAAATATATCATAATAGAGCATATTTTAATTATTCTCTTAAATATTATTGCTTTATGATTGAAATTTTAGTTTGGGGGCAAGCGATTGCATTCGCAATTTTGATAGTTGTTTGCGCACTTCCGTCATTTATGCCTCAAGAACGCGCAGAAGATCGCCATGTAAGAGCGTTCATACGTCCGATCACCGAATCCGAGGTGCCGCTGTTGCGTCAATGGTTTGAAGGTTTAATCTCCGGTCGCGCCATGTCCGAAAAAGACCGCATGGAGGTAAGAGAGAGCCTGAAAAAATTACGCCAAGGAAAAAGCTTTGCTTGCATTGCACGGTGGATGCTTTCTCTCTTGGAACATTGTCCTTCTGCCGATTGCCGAATTGTTTTTGAACGTTTGAAAAATGCTCATGTCAGCCTTGCCGAACGTTATTACAATTACACGGCGAGAACTTGTGCTGATGCGGTCAGTTACAAGGGATGCGATAATCTTATATATGCCATGCGCTTAAAATACCAATGGGCATAAACAAACGAAAACTCCGCTGTCTTACGGCAACGGAGTTTTTTTATTTTAATATTTGGCAATTTGCTTTTTTGCCTCATCAATATCGTTCATCGGAATAATTATATCGCCGATTTTCTGCCCGCTTTCGTGTCCTTTGCCTGCTAAAACCAGCATATCCCCGCTTTGCAAATGTGATATAGCAAAAGCAATCGCTTCTACACGATCGGCGATTTCCACAGCCTTCGGACATTGAGCTAAAATTTCACTGCGGATAACGGCGGGATTTTCACTGCGGGGGTTATCATCGGTTACAATCACAAAATCGGCCAAGTCATTGGCAATTTTTCCCATAATCGGACGTTTTAATTTATCTCTATCTCCGCCGCAGCCAAACATCACCCACAAGCGGTTCTGCGTATGAACACGCATAGTTTTCAAAACGTTTTCCAATGCGTCCGGAGTGTGGGCATAATCAACATATACTCCGGCACCGTTTTTGAGAACACCGGCACAATCAAGCCTGCCGATTGCTCCTTTCAGGCGGGGCAGATAATCAATAATTTTTTGGTTAAGCTCTCCGGTTAAACCGATAATCATTCCCAAAGCGCATAAAACATTCATTGCCTGAAATTCACCGATAAGCGGCAAATCGACCTTATATTTTTTACCCATTATTTCAATATCCAAAACCTGTCCGCGGGCGTGCGGAGCAACGGCATTTAATTTCAAATCATGCCCATTTTTACCGTAAGACAGAACTTTGATGGAGCGTGATTGGCAAATATCGTTCAATTCGGCAAATTCGCCGATGTCGGCATTTAACACCGCTGTTCCGGATTGCTCCATCACTTTGGAAAACAACAATTTTTTGGCGTTAAAATAATTTTCCATATTTTGGTGATAATCAAGGTGATCTTGGGTGAAATTGGTAAATCCGGCAACTTTAATCGGTACATTATCAAGCCGTTGTTGTTCCAATCCCGCTGATGAGGCTTCCATAGAAACATAATCAACCCCCCGTTGGCGTAAGTTACTTAAAATTTTATGCAGAGTTACACTATCGGGAGTCGTTAGGGTTTCGATGTTTTCCATAACATCACTGACAACCCCTATTGTACCGATACTGGCTGATGAATGCCCCAAAAGACTCATAAAACAACGAGTAAATTCGGCAATGGAAGTTTTACCGTTGGTTCCGGTTATTGCAGATATAAGGGGTGGAATATCGTTATAAAAATTCTGTGTGATTTTGGCAAGTGCATCTCTGATATTGCCTGCAGCTTTTATTATAACAGCCTTTGACTCGGAAGGGATTTCATATTCTCCGCCGTAAACAATCGCTGCCGCCCCTCTTTTTAAGGCATCAGGAATATACTGTCTGCCATCGGTTTTATGCCCCGTAATTGCCACAAATAACCCTCCGGGGGTAATGTTTTGCGAATTTATCTCAATTGTTGATATTTCCACATCTCTGAAATCGGCAGCATTAAAATTAACCCCTTGCAAAATCCGGCTTAAAAGCATTTTTTAATCTCCTCTTTAATGATTTAAGGATAAAATTAAACCGAAAATCTTTATTTTTTGGTTAATCCTCGGAAGGCAGAATATTGGAAAGGCAATAATCGCCGTTAAAATTATAGGCGGCAACCGTTTGGTATTGAATAACAAAAGTTATCCGGCAGTAATAAAGCGAATCAGGATAAGGACTCCAGCCGGTTTCACTGTCGCCGTTATAGGCAAACTGTCCGGGATAAGGCGAATTCGGACCTTGTTTGGAGTATAAAACATAAGTATAAAGTTTGGTATTGGAATCAACCTCGGTAACCGAAGGTTCTCCCCAATTTTCCACCAAAAACGAATCGGAACTTCCGACCCAATGGTTTAACCTTTGCGAGATTCCCCTGTCATGCACCATGGAACACCCGCTCAACAATAAAAGCAATAAAAATATTTTGGACATAATTTATCTCCTTTTTTATATCCGCAATATAATTATTCGCTGTTTCTTTTCAACCCCTGCAATTTGGCAATATTTTCACGGCTCATCCGCGCGCGGATAAATACTTTGTCATCTTGATTTTTTAAGCTTATAATCTCGGCGTTGCGGTAAAGCCAAGCCAAGGTTTTTCCGTCTCCGGCAGGAATATCCAAATTGATTTCCTGATGGTTTTCGCTCAAAATCGCATCAATTTTTTCAAGCAATTCCTTGATTCCCGCTCCGCTTAATGCCGAAATATATAAACCATGCGAAGAGGATTTCAGATTGTTTTGAGTCAAGAGATCGGATTTATTATAAACTTCTATATAGTTTTTCTGATGTTCTATACGCTCCAATCCCAAATGGTGCAATACTTCCAGCACGTTGTTGCGCTGTTTGGCATGTGATGGGTTTGAAGCATCAATAACCTGCAAGATGATGTCAGCTTCCAAAACCTCCTCAAGAGTGGCACGGAACGCCATAATCAACTCATGAGGTAAATCCGAAATAAACCCCACCGTATCGGAAAAAATAACCTCGCGTTTAGAGGGAAGAACAAGTCTTCGCATCGTGGTATCAAGCGTTGCAAACAGCAAATCTTTGGCAAAAACATCCGCATGTGTCAGATAATTAAACAGTGTTGACTTGCCGGCGTTGGTATATCCGACCAACGCCACAATCGGATAAGGTACTTTTTGCCGTGAACGGCGTTGCAATCCGCGGGTCTGCTTGATTTTTTCCAGTTCTTTCTTGATTTTAACGATTTTATCGTCAATTATGCGCCTGTCAAGCTCGATTTGTGTTTCCCCGGGACCGCCCAAAAATCCGGCACCGCCGCGCTGGCGTTCAAGGTGTGTCCACGATCTTACCAAACGACTGCGCTGATATGTTAAATGCGCAAGTTCCACTTGAAGACTGCCCTCTTTGGTGCGGGCGCGTTCACCGAAAATTTCTAAAATAAGCGCAGTACGGTCAATAATCTTGACATTAAGCCCTTTTTCCAAATTACGTTGCTGAATCGGACTTAAATCCGCATCCACAATCAATAATGCAATACTTTCGCGGGTTATTATGTCCCGTAAAGTATCCTGCATACCTTTGCCGAAAAAGGCAGCCGCATTGATTTTGCGCAAACGAATCGAAGAACAGTAGGCAATATCAAGGTCAATTGCCGCGCCCAAAGCAACAGTTTCGCTCAAACGATCTTTGGCAAGATGAGCAAAAGAGGACAAATACGGATAAACGACTCCGGCGCGTGTTTTAACTTTTTCCGACACTATTTTGAATCGGCAATATCAATGGCGGCAGAAGGCATAATAGTTGAAACGGCGTGCTTATAAATAAGCTGGGTGTGTCCGTCGCGGCGAAGCAAAATGGTTTCATCATCAAACCATGTAATCATTCCCTGCAATTTTACCCCGTTAATCAAAAAAACCGTAACCGCGACTTCGTTATTGCGGATGTCGCTTAAAAAATCTTCCTGAACTTTCATTGTGGACATAATTTTTCCTTAATTATATTGTTTTTCAATTCATAATATACCTTTTTTTTAAATAGTAAAGACAGAATATCAGGGGCTTGCATAAAATTTATACCCGCCCCTGATATAATAAATAAATTAACAAAAATTTGTTTTAGCTCGCCGTGTAGGAGATTGTTAATGTTCCCGAGTGCGGACCGGGAGTTACTTGAGATACATCGCTTATATAACACTCATTAGGCATAGAGTATATCTTAAAGATGTTTCCTGTACCGCTGTATTTTATATGAAATCCGCAGTAATTATCACCTTCGCCAAAAAAATTGTAAATGAAATTATCTTCATCATTTCCTTCAATAGCCAATCCTCCGCAAGCAGAGGTACTCGTATTGCAGGCTGAAGGATTGGGGATGTTCGCGGTAAAGGTTCCAACGGTCATATTATCTGCTGATACAATCGCTCCTTGAGTCTCATAAATGATTACGCCTGAATCGCTATATCCCCATTGTGTAACTCCCGTATAAGCCGGATTGATGGTGATGGTACCAAGGTCTATATCTTGAGTAACGGATAGGCTAACATCATGGGCAATTGTGGCAGTAACGGTCATTGTGGCGGAATTGCCAGCGTAGGCTGCGTAACTGCCAAGAGCAACTCCGGCAACGCCAAGCATTAAAATATATTTATTCATTTTTCAAACTTCCTTATCTATTGTTAACAAAAGAAAACCACCCCGACGAACAGACGAGGTGGTTGGAAGCAGAAAACTATTGTAAAGAATAGTGTGCGGTATTTGGCAAGCCTTATTTCCACACCTTCCAACCGTAATACAGCTGAAAGCAATTTATCGTCTTGTTAGACGCTTTACAAGAGGTTTTCTGACCTCAAAGTGACTTTTCATTCACTTCAGGATTAAGCTATCACAAAAAATCTTTTATGTAAAGCAAAAAAATATTTATCCTTTGAAGACAAATTTTTGTTGCTAAAATGTTCTTCTTTCGTTATATTGCCTCAAGGAGTTAAAAACAATGGAATATATTGACATTAAAGGGGCGCGTGAGCATAACCTCAAGAACATAGACATTAAAATCCCCAAGAACAAACTAACCGTTATAACCGGACTTTCAGGCTCGGGCAAATCATCGCTTGCCTTTGATACCATATACGCCGAAGGTCAACGCCGCTATGTCGAAAGTCTGTCGGCATACGCAAGACAATTCTTGGACTTGATGAAAAAGCCCGATGTCGATTCTATTGAGGGGCTGTCGCCTGCCATATCCATTGAGCAAAAAACCACTTCGCACAATCCTCGCTCAACCGTGGGAACAATTACCGAAATTTATGACTATATGAGGCTTCTCTGGGCAAGAGCCGGAACACCTTATTCCCCCGTTACCGGCAAGCCGATTGAGCAACAAACCGTTTCGCAGATGGTTGATATTATCAATTCTATGGGGGAAAACACCAAATTGATGCTGACTGCCCCGATTGCCCGCGGCAAAAAAGGCGAGTTCAAAAAGGAATTGGAGGGATTTCTCCGGCAAGGTTTCCAACGGGTAAAAATTGACGGTGAGGTCTATACATTAGATGACCTCCCCAAATTAAATAAAAATATCAAGCATGATATAGAAATCATTGTGGATCGCTTGGTTATAAAAGGTGATATTGCCGAGCGGGCGGCACAATCCTTGGAAACTGCTTTAAAGATAAGCGGCGGCTTGGTTTATGCCGAGAATCTTACCACCAATGAACGGCAGATATTCTCTTCTAAATTTGCCTGTCCGGTATCCGGTTTTACGATTGAAGAAATTGAGCCGCGGCTGTTTTCGTTCAATAATCCTTTCGGTGCCTGTCCGCATTGCGACGGAATCGGTGCTAAATTATATATGGATCCCGAATTGATTATTCCCAACCCCGAACTCTCTTTATCTCAAGGCGCAATTGCACCGTGGGAGGCAGGGCGTTCTTCTTTTTATCATCAGACCATAAATTGTTTGTGCGACTATTTGGGCATTGATGCCAAAACACCGTGGAAAGAACTATCCGCTGATGCACAGAATTTTATTCTTTACGGTTCGAACGGTGAAATTGTGCCGATGTATTATTCCAAATTTGTTACCGAACGTCCTTTTGAGGGTGTTATTCCCAATATGGAACGCCGCTTTATTGATACCGATTCAAGCTGGGTAAGAGAGGAGTTTTCCAAATATCAATCGGCGGCACCTTGCGAATTTTGCCGCGGCAAACGCTTAAAACCGGAAGCATTGGCGGTAAAAATCAATAATCTTGACATCAGCGAGGCTGCCGAAATGTCCATAAAACAGGCTCTCGCGTGGTTTTCCAATGTTGAAAACACCCTTTCTCCGAAAAAAGCCGAAATCGCCAGTAAGATTTTAAGAGAAATCACAGAACGCCTGACTTTCTTAAATAATGTCGGATTGGAATATTTAACTCTCTCAAGGCAATCGGGCAGCCTCTCCGGCGGGGAGTCGCAGCGCATCAGATTAGCCTCGCAGATAGGTTCCGGATTAACCGGAGTTATGTATGTTTTAGATGAACCATCAATTGGTCTTCATCAACGCGATAACGATCGCCTGCTTGCCACCTTAAACCGCCTGCGCGACATCGGCAATACCGTAATCGTGGTTGAGCATGACGAAGATGCGATAAAAGCTGCCGACTTTTTGGTTGACATCGGCCCCGAAGCTGGCGTTAACGGCGGCGAGATTATGGCGCAAGGCAGTGTTGAAGATGTCTTGCAAAGTCCGCAAAGCTTGACTGCGCAATACCTGACCGGAAAAAAAGAAATCGCCGTTCCAAAGATTCGGCGCAAAGGCAACGGGCATTTTATCGAATTAACCAAGGCTTGTGTCAACAACCTCAAAAATGTTGACTTAAAAATTCCGCTCGGAACATTTACCTGCGTAACCGGAGTATCGGGAGGAGGCAAATCGTCGCTTATTTTGGAAACACTGTATAAAGCCGTAAATAAGCAGTTAAACGGTGTTCGTTCAATAGGCGGAAAATACGAAAAACTACTGGGAATTGAAAACATAGACAAGGTAATTGATATTGACCAGTCGCCGATAGGGCGCACACCGCGTTCCAATCCTGCCACCTATACCGGATTGTTTACCCATATCCGCGAATGGTTTGCGGGACTGCCGGAAGCCAAAGCACGCGGTTATACCGCAGGCAGATTCTCGTTTAATGTTGCCGGCGGACGTTGTGAGGCTTGCCAAGGCGACGGGGTAACCAAAATTGAAATGCACTTTCTGCCCGATGTCTATGTTGCCTGCGATGTCTGCCATGGCAAGCGTTTTAACCGCGAAACGCTGGAGGTAAAATATAAAGGCTGTTCCATAGCCGATGTTTTGGAAATGACGGTTGATGAGGCGCACCGCTTTTTTGAAAATATTCCCTCTATCCGCAACCGTTTGGAATTGTTGCAAAAAGTAGGATTGGGTTACATCCCGTTGGGGCAATCGGCAACCACGCTTTCGGGGGGTGAGGCTCAACGTATCAAGCTTTCCAAAGAACTCTCCCGCAAGGCAACCGGCAAAACTTTGTATATATTGGATGAACCGACAACCGGATTGCACTTTGAGGATATAAACCGCCTTCTGAAAGTCTTGCAGACTTTGGTTGACAATGGTAATACGGTAGTTGTTATTGAACACAATCTTGATGTGATAAAGGTTGCCGACTACATTGTTGATTTAGGTCCCGAGGGCGGGGACGGCGGTGGCAGAATTATTGCCGAGGGTACTCCGGAAGAAGTTATCAAATCCACGATAAGTTATACAGGCAAATATCTGCGTTCCAAATTAAAATAGTGCGGATTATGTATTTTTTTGTTTACAAATCACAATATATGCCTTATAATTGCGCCATAAACCAATTATTTTTTTGATTATGAAGACAAAGTATTTTTTTGTTTTTGCCGCAATTTTATTTGCAGCAGTGAGTTTTTGTTCTTGTGATCGTGATGATGACCCGTGGGATGATTATCGTCCATATTCCGAGTTTGGCAACCATCGCAATACCGGCGATGATGACAATAACGGAAACAATAACGGCAATAATCCTGGCAACCCCGGCAACGGTGATGACAACGGTAACGGAAACGGCAACGAGAATGGTAACGGTGATGACAACGGAAACGCTGATAACAACGGGAACGGTGATAACAATGGCAACAGCAATGCTCCGACCATTGTCAAGCTTTGGGAAGTTGTAATGCGCCGTTCGATTGCTTATCCTTTCCAGGCTTATGTTATGGAGATGGACAACGGCAATCACTATTATCTCCTGCGTTATCGCTACAACAAGGACCTCCACATCGGCGACCGTCTTTCTTTCAAGGTCTCGGCATACTGTGCCTATGAAATTGAGGAAGTTTACGGTAGCAACGACAACGGAGGTGCCAACGCCAATGAGAACGACTATCCCGATATGGGACAGTACCTCGTTGCTTCCGACCCGATTGAAGCAACCGTGAAGGGGATGTTTGGTATGCAGATGTGTACAAGATTGCCGATTTGGCCGTCTGATTACTACTGCATCGAAACCACCGAAGGCAAACTTCTCTTTATCACGCCGAACAAACTCAATGTTGAATTGAAGCCGGGCGACAGATTTGTGTATAATGTTTACACACTGTTCCCAAACAGCATTCTGGCATTGAAAAAACTCTAAAAAAAGAAAACCTCCGCTGATTAAAAGCGGAGGTTTTCTTTTTGTCGGTAATATATATGTGTTTTAACTCGGCGTATATGAGATGGTCAAAGTTCCGGTATATACTCCGGCATTAACTTGAGTGCATACCTCATCAATAAAGCAATGATGAGGATAAACCTTAAAGGTGTTTCCATTTCCGCTGTATTTCATATAAAAACGACACCATGTTTTATTACCGCTCCAACCGAAGAAATTGACAAGTTCGGCAGGTGAGTGAGGACCTGAAAGACTCAATCCTCCGCAAGATTTTGCCGGAGTATTGCAATCAGAAGGATTGGGGATATTGGCGGAAAAAGTGCCGACGATTATGGGAGAAGTTGCCGAACTGATTGCCCCTTGATTTTCAAAACTGATTACGCCAAAGTCGTCATAGCCCCAGTATGTCTGACCATTGCCCAAAACGCCAGGATTTATGACAATCGTGCCTAAATTTATATCACCGGTTTTGGTTAAATTACCGTCGTCGGCGGAGGTTCTAAAATTGCCCAGAGTTATTTCGTGGTCGATGGTGGTGGAGATTTCAAAGTTTTCGGATACTGCGACTGCATTAAAGGCGGTGTAACTTATGCCCGTTAATAAAAGAATTAAAAAAGTTTTGTTTATCATCTAAACTTCCTTTACGGTTTCTTGTCTTAAAAAAGAAACCACCCGTTGGCTCTTCGGAGCCGCGAGGTGGTTGGAAGTTCCTAACTGTCATACGAAACAGTGTGCGGTATTTGGATCATACCTTATTCCCACACCTTCCAACCATAAACGGCCAGAAGCAATTTTATGTCTTGTCGGACATCGTATGAGAGGTTAGGACACCTCAAAGCGGCTTTTTGCTCACTTCAAAGTTACCCTAGCATAAAAAAACTTTTATGTAAAGCAAAATTTTA